>CATXJC010000047.1 GCA_958369755.1 uncultured Prevotella sp. | reverse complement strand
TGCTCGCACTCTGTACTCCTGATCAGGAAGCTGCTGCTAAGGAAGCAGGCGCTGATTATGTAGGTCTTGACGAATACGTTGAGAAGATTAAGGGTGGTTGGACAGATATTGATGTCATCATCACAATGCCTTCTTGTATGGGTAAGATTGGTCCTTTGGGTCGTGTACTCGGTCCTCGTGGCTTGATGCCTAACCCTAAGAGTGGCACTGTAACTATGGATGTTGCTAAGGCAGTAAAGGAAGTTAAGCAAGGTAAGATCGACTTTAAGGTTGATAAGGCTGGTATTATCCATACTTCAATCGGTAAGGTTGGCATGACTTCTGAGCAGATCTATGGAAATGCTAAGGAGTTCATCAACACAGTTATCAAGCTGAAGCCTGCTGCTGCTAAAGGTACATATATCAAGAGTATCTTTATTTCTAGCACTATGAGTAAGGGTATCAAGATTGATCCTAAATCAGTTGAATAACTCTAAAAGTTTTGTAAAATGAAGAAAGAAGTTAAAGATACTATTATCGCTGAACTTGGACAGAAGTTGCAGGAGTTTCCTCATTTCTATCTTGTAGATGTTACAGGATTGAATGCAGAGAAGACAAGCGCACTCCGTCGCAAGTGCTTCCAGAGCGAGATTAAGATGGTTGTTGTTAAGAATTCCTTGCTTCACAAGGCGTTCGAGGCTTCAGATATCGATTTCTCTGAGCTCTATGGCTACTTGAAGGGTACTACTGCTGTGTTGTTTGCTAATACAGCTAATGTACCAGCTAAGTTGTTGAAGGAATATGACAAGGAAGATGTTCCAACATTGAAGGCTGCTTATGCAGAGGAAAGCTTCTACGTTGGCGCAGACAAACTTGCAGAGCTTTCAGCTCTCAAGAGCAAGAACGAAGTTATCGCAGAGATTGTTGCTTTGCTCCAGTCACCTGCAAAGAACGTTGTTTCAGCTCTTCAATCAGGAAGCAACACTATTCATGGTGTGCTTAAGACATTGGGCGAGCGTCCTGAGTAATCAATCACAATGTTATCATTAATTATAGTATAAACAAAAATAAAATTTAGAATAAAATGGCAGATATCAAAGCTATTGCAGAAGAGTTAGTAAATCTTACTGTTAAGGAAGTTAATGAGTTGGCAACAGTCCTCAAGGACGAGTATGGTATTGAGCCTGCTGCTGCAGCTGTAGCTGTAGCTGCTGGTCCTGCTGCTGGTGGTGCAGCTGCAGCTGAGGAGAAGTCTTCTTTCGACGTAGTCCTCGCTGAGGTTGGTGGCGCTAAGCTCCAGGTTGTTAAGGCAGTTAAGGAGGCTTGTGGTCTCGGTTTGAAAGAGGCTAAGGATCTCGTAGACGGTGCTCCTTCTACAATCAAGGAAGGTGTAGCTAAGGACGAGGCTGAGAACCTTAAGAAGGCTATCGAAGAGGCCGGTGCTAAGGTAGAGCTCAAGTAATTAGAGTAATACATTTTTTATATAAATGGTTAGGATTCTCCAAGTAGGTGAGTCCTAACCTTTTTGTGTCTTTTATTATATTATTAATAAAACCCATTTAATAACTTCTAATGGCTACAAAAATTGTTGATAACAGAGTAAATTTTGCCAGCGTGCATAATCCGTATCCATATCCGGATTTCCTCGATGTGCAGTTAAAGTCTTTCAAGGACTTCTTACAGTTGGATACTCCGCCTGAGGAACGCAAGAATGACGGTTTGTATAAGGTGTTCTCTGAGAACTTCCCTATTACCGATACACGTAACAATTTCGTTCTTGAGTTCTTGGATTACTATATCGACCCTCCTCGCTATTCTATTGATGAGTGTTTGGAGCGTGGTCTTACATATAGTGTACCTTTGAAGGCTAAGATGAAACTGTATTGTACTGATCCTGATCATGAGGATTTCGGTACATTTATTCAGGATGTGTTCCTTGGTACTATCCCATATATGACCGATAATGGTACTTTCGTGATTAATGGTGCTGAGCGTGTTGTTGTTTCTCAGCTTCATCGCTCTCCTGGTGTGTTCTTTAGCCAGGGTGTTCATGCAAATGGTACCATGCTTTATTCTGCTCGTATCATTCCTTTCAAGGGAAGCTGGATTGAATTTGCAACTGACATTAACAATGTAATGTATGCATATATCGATCGTAAGAAGAAGTTGCCTGTAACCACATTGTTGCGTGCTATTGGTTACGAACAGGATAAGGATATTCTTCAGATTTTTGATCTCGCCGAGGAGGTGAAGGTTAACAAGAAGAATATGAAGGCTGCTATTGGTCGTAAGCTTGCTGCTCGTGTTTTGAAGAGTTGGAATGAGGACTTCGTTGATGAGGATACCGGTGAAGTAGTATCTATCGAGCGTAATGAAGTAATCATGGAGCGTGAGACTGAACTTACTGCTGATAATATTGAGGAGATTGTTGAGAGTGGTGCGCAGACTGTTCTGCTTCATAAGGATGAGGAAGCTGCCAACAAGTTTACTATTATCTTCAATACTTTGGCAAAGGATCCAAGTAACTCTGAGAAGGAAGCTGTTAACTATATCTATCGTCAGTTGCGTAATGCTGATCCTGCAGATGACGCAAGTGCACGTGAGGTTTTCCAAAACCTGTTCTTCTCGGATAAGCGTTATGATCTGGGTGAGGTAGGTCGTTATCGTATCAATAAGAAATTGAATCTTGATACTGATATTGATGTTCGTGTCTTGACTAAGGAAGATATTATTGAGATCATTAAATATCTTATTCAGCTGATCAACTCTAGTGCAACAGTTGACGATATCGACCACTTGTCTAATCGTCGTGTTCGTACTGTAGGTGAGCAGTTGGCTAACCAGTTCTCTATTGGTTTGGCACGTATGACCCGTACTATCCGTGAACGTATGAATGTTCGCGACAATGAGGTGTTTACTCCAACAGATTTGATTAATGCTAAGACAATCTCTAGTGTTATCAATTCTTTCTTTGGAACTAATCCATTGTCACAGTTCATGGACCAGACTAACCCTCTGGCTGAGGTAACTCATAAGCGTCGTCTTTCTGCCTTAGGTCCTGGTGGTTTGTCTCGTGAGCGTGCCGGTTTCGAGGTTCGTGACGTACATTATACACACTATGGTCGTCTTTGCCCTATTGAGAGTCCTGAAGGTCCAAACATCGGTTTGATTTCTTCTCTCTGTATGTATGCAAAGATTAATGATCTTGGTTTTATTGTTACTCCTTACCGTAAGGTGAATGATAGCAAGGTCGATATGGCTAATGAGGATGTTGTATACTTGACTGCTGAAGATGAAGAGTCTAAGATTATCGGTCAGGGTAATGCGCCTTTGACTGTTGATGGTTCTTTCATTCGTGATGTAGTAAAGTGTCGTCAGGATGCTGATTATCCTGTTGTAGGTCCGGATCAAGTTGATTATGTTGACGTCTCTCCACAGCAGATTGCTTCTGTATCCGCAGGTTTGATTCCATTCTTGGAGCATGATGATGGTCACCGTGCGTTGATGGGATGTAACATGATGCGTCAGGCTGTACCATTGCTTCATAATGATGCACCAATAGTTGGTACTGGTCTTGAGAAGCAAGTTTGTGAGGATTCACGTACTATGGTTACTGCAGAAGGTGAGGGCGTTATCGAATATGTTGATGCTACAACTATCCGTATCCTTTACGATCGCACAGAAGACGATGAATTTGTAAGCTTCGAACCAGCTTTGAAGGAGTATCGTATTCCTAAGTTCCGTCGTACCAACCAGAATATGACCATCGACTTGCGTCCTATCTGTAATAAGGGACAGCGTGTAAAGAAGGGTGATATCCTGACTGAGGGTTATGCGACAGAAAACGGTGAGCTGGCTTTGGGCCGTAATTTGCTTGTAGCTTATATTCCTTGGAAGGGTTACAACTATGAGGATGCTGTTGTTATTTCTGAACGTATGGTTCGTGATGACGTATTGACATCTGTACATGTTGACGAATACTCTCTTGATGTCCGTGAAACTAAGCGTGGAGTAGAGGAATTCACATCTGATATCCCTAATGTCAGCGAGGAAGCTACAAAGGATCTTGATGATAATGGTATCGTGCGTGTTGGTGCAAGAATTGAACCAGGTGATATCATGATTGGTAAGATTTCGCCTAAGGGTGAAAGTGATCCTTCACCAGAAGAGAAGTTGCTTCGCGCTATCTTTGGTGATAAGGCTGGTGATGTGAAGGATTCTTCATTGAAGGCAAATCCATCATTGAGCGGTGTGGTTATTGACAAGAAGTTGTTCTCTCGTGCTATCAAGACCCGTGAGTCAAAGAAGCAGGATAAGATTATTCTTGCTAAGATTGATGAGGAGTATGAGGCAAAGGGTGATGACTTGAAGGATATTCTCGTAGACAAGTTGCTTACACTTACAGAAGGTATGACTTCTGAGGGTGTTAAGGATTATACAGGTGCTGAGATTATCACCAAGGGCAGTACCTTTACTGCTACAGCCTTGAAGAATTTGGAGTATGATGGTGTTCAGTCTAATAAGTGGACTAAGGATGAGCATACCAATGGCTTGATTCAGAGACTTATTATGAACTATATCCGCAAGTATAAGCAACTTGATGCTGAATTAAAGCGTCGTAAGTTTGCTATCACTATTGGTGATGAACTTCCATCAGGTATTCTTCAGATGGCTAAGGTATATATTGCTAAGAAGCGTAAGATCCAGGTTGGTGATAAACTTGCCGGTCGTCATGGTAATAAGGGTATTGTGTCTAAGGTAGTTCGTTTGGAGGATATGCCATTTATGGCTGACGGTCGTCCTGTAGATATGGTATTGAATCCATTGGGTGTGCCTTCACGTATGAACCTTGGTCAGATCTTCGAGTGTATCTTGGGTGCTGCAGGTAAAAAGTTGGGTGTAAAGTTTGCTACTCCTATCTTTGATGGTGCTAAATTGGATGATCTCTCTGAATGGACAGATAAGGCAGGCTTGCCACGTTTCTGCTCAACTTACCTTTATGATGGTGAGACTGGAGAGCAGTTTGACCAGCCAGCTACTGTTGGTATGACTTACTTCTTGAAGTTAGGTCATATGGTTGAGGATAAGATGCACGCTCGTTCTATCGGTCCATACTCTTTGATTACACAACAGCCACTTGGTGGTAAAGCACAGTTTGGTGGTCAGCGATTCGGAGAGATGGAGGTCTGGGCTATCGAGGCATTCGGTGCAAGCCACGTTTTGCAGGAAATCCTGACTGTTAAGTCAGATGATGTTGTAGGACGTAGCAAGGCATACGAAGCAATCGTAAAGGGCGATCCAATGCCAACTCCTGGTATTCCTGAGTCACTTAACGTATTGCTCCATGAGCTTCGTGGCCTTGGTTTGAGCATCAAACTTGATTAATTTTGAGAACCCCTAATTTATATATAGAAACATGGCTTTCAAAAAAGATACAAAGGTAAAGAATAATTTTACGAAGATTACCATCGGTCTCGCTTCGCCAGAGGAGATCTTGGAAAATTCGTATGGTGAGGTTACTAAACCGGAAACCATTAATTATCGTACATATAAGCCGGAGCGTGATGGCTTGTTCTGCGAGCGTATTTTTGGTCCTACTAAGGACTATGAATGCGCCTGCGGCAAGTACAAGCGTATCCGTTATAAGGGAATCGTCTGCGACCGATGCGGTGTAGAGGTTACAGAGAAGAAAGTTCGTCGTGAACGCTCTGGTCACATTGAGCTTGTCGTACCTGTTGCTCATATTTGGTATTTCCGTTCTCTTCCAAATAAGATTGGTTACCTTTTGGGTATGCCGACCAAGAAACTTGATGCTGTCATTTACTACGAGAAGTATGTAGTTATCCAGCCTGGTATTCTTGAGGGAAAGACTGATGCTGATGGTCTTGAATTGAACGGTTCTCACAAACTTGATCTCTTGTCAGAAGATGAATACATGGCTCTTCTTGACCAGTATGATCCTAATGGTGACAATGAACTTTTGGACGATACGGACCCAAATAAGTTTATAGCAAAAATGGGTGCTGAAGCAATTTATCAGTTGCTCCAGAATGTAGACCTTGACTCTTTGTCATACGAACTCCGCGATCGTGCAAATAACGATTCAAGTCAGCAGCGTAAAACTGAGGCTCTGAAGCGTCTGCAAGTTGTAGAAGGTTTCCGTGCTAGTAAAGGTATTAACAAGCCAGAATGGATGATCATGAAGATTATTCCTGTTACTCCACCTGAGCTTCGTCCGTTGGTACCATTGGATGGTGGTCGTTTTGCAACATCAGACTTGAATGACCTCTATCGTCGTGTGATTATCCGTAACAACCGTTTGAAGAGATTGGTTGAAATCAAGGCTCCTGAGGTTATTCTCCGTAACGAGAAGCGTATGTTGCAGGAGGCTGTTGACAGCTTGTTCGACAACTCACGCAAGAGCTCTGCTGTAAAGAGTGAGAGCAATCGTCCTTTGAAGTCACTCTCTGACTCTTTAAAGGGTAAGCAGGGTCGTTTCCGTCAGAACTTGCTGGGTAAGCGTGTTGACTATTCTGCCCGTTCTGTAATCGTTGTAGGTCCAGAGTTGAAGATGGGTGAGTGTGGTCTTCCAAAACTGATGGCTGCAGAGCTTTACAAACCATTTATCATCCGTAAGTTGATAGAGCGTGGTATCGTAAAGACTGTTAAGAGTGCCAAGAAGATTGTTGATCGTCGCGAGCCAGTTATTTGGGATATTCTTGAAAATGTAATGAAGGGTCATCCGGTTATGTTGAACCGTGCCCCTACGCTTCACCGACTCGGTATCCAGGCATTCCAGCCTAAGATGATTGAGGGTAAGGCTATTCAGTTGCATCCATTGGCATGTACAGCGTTCAACGCCGACTTCGATGGTGACCAGATGGCTGTTCACCTTCCATTGAGCAATGAGGCTGTTTTGGAGGCTCAAATCCTGATGCTTCAGAGTCATAACATTCTCAACCCAGCCAATGGTGCGCCTATCACCGTTCCTTCTCAGGATATGGTGCTTGGTCTTTACTATATTACTAAGATTCGTCCAGGTGCAAAGGGTGAGGGCTTGACATTCTATGGTCCTGAAGAGGCATTGATTGCTCGTAACGAGGGCCGATGTGATCTTCATGCTTTGATTAAGGTTGTAGTTGACGATTTGGTTGATGGTACAATCCAGAAACGAATGGTAGAAACTTCTGTTGGACGTGTCATCGTTAATGGTATCATTCCTGATGAAGTTGGCTTCTTCAATGATGTAATTTCCAAGAAAACCCTCCGTGGTTTGATTTCTAATGTTATCAAGGCTGTTGGTATGGCTAAGGCTTGTGAATTCCTTGATGGAATCAAGAACTTAGGTTATCGTATGGCTTATGTCGCAGGATTGTCATTCAACCTTGGTGATATTATTATTCCACCAGAGAAGGAAGCTATTGTTGAGCGCGGTCGTAAGGAGGTTGAGGAAATTACCAATAACTATAATATGGGTTTCATCACCAACAAGGAACGATACAACCAGGTTATTGATGCGTGGACTCACGTAAATACAGATTTGGGTAATATCTTGATGAAGGAGATGACCGAAGCTGACCAGGGATTCAACGCCGTATACATGATGCTTGATTCTGGAGCCCGTGGTTCTAAGGATCAGATTAAGCAGTTGTCTGGTATGCGTGGTTTGATGGCTAAACCTCAGAAGGCTGGTGCAGAGGGCGCGCAGATCATTGAGAACCCTATCCTTTCTAACTTTAAGGAGGGTATGTCTGTATTGGAGTACTTTATCGCTTCTCACGGTGCCCGTAAGGGTCTTGCTGATACCGCTATGAAGACTGCCGATGCCGGTTATTTGACTCGTCGTCTTGTAGACGTTTCTCACGATGTTATCATCACCGAAGAGGATTGTGGTACATTGCGTGGCTTGGTTTGTACAGCTTTAAAGAATGGTGATGAGATTATTTCATCTCTTTATGAGCGTATTTTGGGTCGTGTTTCTGTGCATGATGTTATTCATCCAACAACTGGTGAACTGATTGTCAAATCTGGTGAAGAAATTACCGAGGCTAAGGCAAAGGCTATTGATGAATCTCCTATTGAGAGTGTTGAAATTCGTTCGGTTCTCACATGTGAGAGCAAAAAGGGTGTCTGCATGAAGTGCTATGGCCGTAACTTGGCAACAGCCCGTATGGTGCAGCTGGGTGAAGCCGTTGGTGTCATCGCTGCTCAAGCTATTGGTGAGCCAGGTACTCAGTTGACTCTCCGTACATTCCACGCCGGTGGTATTGCATCTAACGCTGCTGCCAATGCTAAGATTGCTGCGAAGAATAAGTCTCGTATCGAGTTTGACGAGTTGAGCACAGTACCATTCGTAGAGGAAGATGAGGAAGGCAACGATATCAAGTGCGAAAAGGTAGTAAGCCACTTGGCTGAAATCCGTTTCGTGGATCCTAATACAAACATCGTTCTTGCAACTTTGAATGTTCCTTACGGTTCTTCATTGTATCACAAGGAGGGTGAAATCGTAGAGAAGGATACCGTTATCGCCCGTTGGGATCCATTCAACGCCGTTATCGTCAGCCAGTATGCGGGTACATTGAAGTTCAATGACGTTCAGAAGGATCAGACTTATCGTGCTGAGGTCGATGAGACTACAGGTTTGGAGGAGAAGATTATCACCGATTCCAAGAATAAGGCAATGGTTCCATCTTGTGATGTTATCGATGCTAATGGTGAAATCCTTGGTACATACAACTTCCCTGTAGGTGGTCACTTGGCAGTTGAGGATGGACAGACAATTAATACCGGTGAGGTTTTGGTTAAGATTCCTCGTGCTGTAGGTGGTGCAGGTGATATCACTGGTGGTCTCCCTCGTGTAACTGAGCTTCTTGAGGCTCGTAACCCTTCTAACCCTGCTGTTGTATCTGAAATCGATGGTGAGGTAACTATGGGTAAGGTAAAGCGTGGTAATCGTGAGATCATCGTGACATCTAAGACAGGCGATCAGAAGAAGTATCTTGTATCTCTTTCTAAGCAGATCTTGGTACAGGAACATGATGCTGTACGTGCTGGTACTCCTCTTTCTGATGGTAGTGTAACTCCTGGCGATATTCTCGCCATCATGGGTCCTACCGCTGTTCAGGAGTATATTGTTAACCAGATCCAGGACGTTTACCGTCTTCAGGGTGTGGCTATTAATGATAAGCATTTTGAGGTTGTGGTACGTCAGATGATGCGTAAGGTTCGTATTGACGATCCAGGTGATACTACCTTCTTGGAGCAAGAGTTGGTTGATAAACTTGACTTTGCAGAAGAGAATGATCGTATCTGGGGTAAGAAGGTTGTTACTGACGGTGGTGATAGTGAAAGTCTCAAACCAGGTCAGATCATAACGGCTCGTAGATTGCGTGATGAGAATTCTGCATTGAAGCGTCGCGACTTGAAACTTGTACAGGTTCGTGATGCTGTATCTGCAACTTCTACACAGATCCTCCAGGGTATTACTCGTGCTGCTCTTGGTACTAAGAGCTTTATGAGTGCTGCATCATTCCAGGAAACTACTAAGGTTTTGAATGAGGCTGCTATCCGTGGTAAGGTTGATTACCTTGAGGGTATGAAGGAGAATGTTATCTGTGGTCACTTGATTCCTGCAGGTACTGGTCTTCGTCAGTGGGATAAGCTCATCGTAGGCTCTAAAGAAGAATATGAGCGTATGCAGGCTAATAAGAAAAATGTGCTCGACTATGCTGATTCTCCAATAGGAGAATAATCGTAGAATAGAGTACTATATATAAATAGGTATAATGAGGGTGCGTCATAAGTCTATGGCGCACCCTTTTATTATCTGTAACAGATGAAAAAAGCAAAGAATCAAGATTCCATCTTCTGTTGTCTTATGATGTTTTTTTTAAAATAAGTGGCAGATTATTCGTTTTTTTCAGATATTATGTGTAAATTTGCACTATCATTTAAAGTTTAATCCTATTAACTTAGTAAAATTATGGAAGAAAATAAGAATAATCAACAGCAGCAGAATCAGTTCCAGATGGGCATCAGCCCTGAAGTAGCAGAGGGTACATACTCTAACTTGGCACTGATTACACATTCTAGTTCAGACTTCATCTTGGATTTTGCATGTGCACTTCCTGGCATGCCTGCACCTCAGATCAAGAGTCGTGTTATCATGGCACCTGAACATGCTAAGCGATTGCTCCAGGCATTGCAGAGCAATATTTATAACTACGAGCAGTCCTTCGGTAAAATTAAGTTGTCTGATGAGCAAGAACGTACAATCGCTCCATTCGGCACACCAAAGGGTGAGGCATAATGTACTACAACATACATACTAAGACTAAATTCTCTGCTAAATACCGCTTTTTCTTTATAATATTTGTTTTTAATAGTTATATAAAGTTAAAACTAGCCTTCGTTTTTTAAAAGTCTCCTTAATATTTAGGCAGTTTGCCGAAAAAATCGTACCTTTGCACCCCGAAAAGGCTCTATAAAGTAGTGGCTTACATCGAAATAAGACAATAAATAAAAATAAATATATAAATTAAAAAGTAAAATTATGCCTACTATTTCACAGTTAGTAAGAAAAGGCAGACGAGTTCTTGTAGACAAGAGCAAGTCACCAGCTTTGGATTCTTGTCCTCAGCGTCGTGGTGTTTGTGTTCGTGTTTATACAACAACTCCTAAGAAGCCTAATTCAGCAATGCGTAAAGTTGCACGTGTACGTTTGACAAACTCAAAGGAAGTAAACTCTTATATTCCAGGAGAGGGTCACAACTTGCAGGAGCACTCAATTGTTTTGGTTCGCGGTGGTCGTGTAAAGGACCTTCCTGGTGTACGTTATCACATTGTCCGTGGTACACTTGATACTGCTGGTGTTGCGAATCGTACACAGCGTCGTTCTAAGTACGGAGCTAAGCGTCCTAAGGCAAAGAAGTAATATAGCTTCTTAAATTTTAGACAAAATCGCAGACTCACGGTCGGAGAAGGTCGGGAGTTGGGGTTAAAATATTTAATAAAAGTTTTGCTGGAGAAGTAATCAGGTTGAGTAAATGCTCGGGTGCGAGCGTTGAAGAACATTATACAGCCCCATGCAGAATTAAAAAAAAAGTTTTATTTAAAATGAGAAAAGCAAAACCAAAGAAGAGAGTGATCCTTCCAGATCCTGTCTTCAATGACCAGAAGGTCTCAAAGTTCGTAAATCATTTGATGTATGATGGAAAGAAGAATACATCTTATGAGATTTTCTACAATGCACTTGACATTGTAAAGGCTAAGATGTCTAACGAGGAAAAGTCTGCTCTTGAAATCTGGAAGCAGGCACTTGATAATATTACTCCTCAGGTAGAGGTTAAGAGCCGTCGTATCGGTGGTGCAACCTTCCAGGTTCCTACAGAGATTCGTCCTGATCGTAAAGAGAGTATTTCTATGAAGAATCTTATTCTTTTTGCACGTAAGCGCGGTGGTAAGACTATGGCTGATAAGCTTGCTGCAGAGATTATGGATGCTTTTAATAATCAGGGTGGTGCATTTAAGCGTAAGGAGGATATGCATCGTATGGCTGAGGCTAACCGTGCGTTCGCTCACTTTAGATTCTAATTTAATATATAATATAGTTAAAAGAAAATGGCAAATCGCGATTTACATTTGACTCGTAACATCGGTATCATGGCGCATATCGATGCTGGTAAGACAACAACTTCTGAGCGTATTTTGTTCTATACAGGTAAGACTCATAAGATTGGTGAGGTACACGATGGTGCTGCTACAATGGACTGGATGGCCCAGGAGCAGGAGCGTGGTATTACTATCACTTCTGCAGCTACAACTTGTAACTGGAACTATCTCGGTAAGTCTTATAAGATCAACTTGATCGATACTCCGGGACACGTTGACTTCACTGCTGAGGTTGAGCGTTCTCTCCGTGTACTTGATGGTGCTGTTGCTACATATTCTGCAGCTGATGGTGTTCAGCCACAGTCTGAGACTGTATGGCGTCAGGCTGATAAGTATAATGTACCTCGTATCGGTTATGTAAACAAGATGGACCGTTCTGGTGCTAACTTCTTCGAGACAGTTCAGCAGATGAAGGATATCTTGGGCGCTAATCCAATTGCTATTCAGATTCCTATTGGTGCAGAGGAGAACTTCAAGGGTGTAGTTGACCTCATTAAGATGAAGGCTATCCTTTGGCACGATGAGACTATGGGTGCTGAGTATGATGTAGAGGATATCCCTGCAGATTTGGCTGACGAGGCTGCTGAGTGGCGTGATAAGCTCCTTGAGGGTGCTGCAAACTTCGATGATGAGGTTATGGAACTTTATCTTGATGGTAAGGATATTCCAGAAGAAAAGCTTCTTGCTGCTATCCGTAAGGGTTGCTGTGCTATGGAGTGCTGCCCAATGTTGCTCGGTTCTTCATACAAGAACAAGGGTGTTCAGCCATTGCTCGACTATGTATGTGCATTCTTGCCTTCACCAATGGATACTCCAAATATCATCGGTACTAACCCTGATACAGAGGAGGAAGAGGATCGTAAACCATCTGAGGATGAACCAACATCTGCTCTCGCATTTAAGATTGCTACTGACCCATTCATGGGCCGCTTGGTATTCTTCCGCGTTTACTCAGGTAAGGTCGTTGCTGGTTCTTATGTTTACAACCCACGTTCTGGCAAGCGCGAGCGTATCAGCCGTCTGTTCCAGATGAACTCTAAACAGGAAATCCCAATGGAGTCTATCGATGCTGGTGATATCGGTGCAGGTGTAGGTTTCAAGGATATCCGTACAGGTGATACACTCTGTGACGAGGAACACCCAATCGTATTGGAGTCTATGACATTCCCTGATACTGTGATTTCTATCGCAGTAGAGCCAAAGAGCCAGGCAGACATCGCTAAGATGGATAATGGTCTCGCTAAGTTGGCCGAGGAGGATCCAACCTTCACAGTTCGTACAGACGAGCAGAGCGGTCAGACAATTATCTCTGGTATGGGTGAGCTTCACTTGGATATCATAATCGACCGTTTGAAGCGTGAGTTCAAGGTTGAGTGTAATCAGGGTAAGCCTCAGGTTAACTACAAGGAGGCTATCACTAAGACAGCTCAGAGCCGTGAAACTTATAAGAAGCAGTCTGGTGGTCGCGGTAAGTTCGCTTGTATTGATGTAACCATCGGTCCTAAGGACGAGGATTACAAGGAAGGCGACTTGCAGTTCATCAACGAGGTTAAGGGTGGTAACGTTCCTAAGGAATTCA
>CATXJC010000046.1 GCA_958369755.1 uncultured Prevotella sp. | reverse complement strand
ACTCGTGGCTCTTTCAGAAGCACGATAACTTGATAGATAGGGTTCTCGTAGAGAAGAATGAGACCAAGCGCCGCCTGATGCTCAATCTTCTTCTCCGTCAGCCTTTCGAGGAAGAATCACTCCGCTCCGATTTCATCGATTTCTGCATCGCCAAGATTACCGCCTGTTCACAGCCCTACGCCATCCGCTGCTACTGCATGAAGCTCGCCTACGAGCAGATGAAGTACTATCCCGAACTCCTCGAAGAGTTAAGAATGGCATTGGATATGCTGGAACAAGAGGTTCTCTCACCAGGATTGCAGTCGGCAAAAAGGCAAATTATGAAGAAAATCAAGCGAAGCCTTGGAAAATTCGGGAAATAGTCGTAACTTTGCAAACGTAATATTCTAACAATATAATACATAAATGGATGGAGATACAACTGAACGATTATCACAAGAAAGTCAATGCCCAGAAGATGGCTTCCATGGCTTATTGGCGAGAGCATCCGCTTTCGCTGGAGGAGTGCTTAGCTCAATTCAAGCGCTTGCGGGAACAACGACTTGCAAGGGAGTCCAAATTGCAAGGCTAAAAGACTGGGCTAAGGAGAATGATTGCTGGATTGAAGATCCGGAATCATTAGGTGTGTTCTCTGACCGAGGTTCAGAGAACGAGGTTTATATGGCCATTTTGAATTCGACTTTTTTGTGAATCTCCACACTTTTAAGAACAACTTTTTGCGCTTTTTCAAAAGAAACCGGTATCTTTGCTGCGCCATAATCATCAAAATATCAAATAATTATGAATAAAAGACTATTTATTATATTTAGCTTATTGTTTGGAATATTAGCAAATGTAAAAGGTTATAATCTGTTGTTTAAAAACGACATAAGCAATACTTGGAATAACTTTCACAATATAAAGTTACCTTTTGACGCTAATGTCGTCAATGCAATATTCCAAGATTCTAATGGTTTGATTTGGATTGGAACGAAAAGAGGACTAGTCAATTACAATGGTTATAACTATCACCTTTGTTATTTTGGCAAGAATATGCCTGATGAGAATACAGTACAAGCTATTGTACAATATGGTCATTATTTGTATATTGGAACTGATAATGGTATTCATAAATTGAATCTCCTTACTTGGAATTTTGAAGACACAGATCAAGATTTTTATAAGGTCAGTGCAGTAAGAGCATTGGCGGTTTTTGATGGTAAGTTATGGATTGGTACCCGTGACGACGGCTTGCTGTATTTTGACATACAGAAGGGTAAGCTTCACAAAATAGCTTCTAAAAACTTTCAGCATAAGATGGTTTATGCCTTATTGCCTGTTGCCGACAAGCTGTTTATTGGTTCGTATGGAGGACTCAACATTTATGACAAGACAAATCATCATCTCTATTCCGTAAACTTACCAGGAATGAAGGATCCTATAGTAAACAGTCTTGCATATGATAGAAGAAACAATTGTGTATGGATGGGAACAGACGGTAAACTGCTTAGCTATAAAATAAACAATCGCCATATAGAAACTGTTTGTGAACTGTCAGGTAGTTATTTAAAGAGCATTGTTTCAGATGTTGCTAACAATCGTTTATTAATAGGTACAGAAGCTGGAATGTTAGTGTATCAGATATCCACAAAGTCTCTTCAAGAAATAGAACACGACGTCCATAATCCTCAATCTCTATGTAATAATTTTATTTCTCAACTCTATCAAGACAAGAATAACAACCTTTGGGTAGCTACTGACAATGGAATATCTATGGTTCAACAGAATCCATTAATGCAAGACGTAAAGTTGACTGACCTTGTAGATTCCAGAAATGGCAATCTCTTTACTTGTATATTGCAATCTTCCGACAAAGAATATTGGCTTGGTGGAGAGAATGGTTTACTCTATGTGTCTGAAGAACAAGCCATTTGGTATAGTACAAATAATGTATTATATAAATTGAACAATAATTATATACGAGCCATTTATCGTGACAGAAGTAGCCAAATCTGGATAGCCACAGATGGAGGTATAGCCAAGTTGAACAAACAGACTATGCAATTTGAGTATTATCAGTTAGGCAACAAACGTAATAATACCAATTGGATTTATGGCATTTATGAGGATACAAAACATAGGCTGTGGATAGCCACATATCTAAGCGGTCTTATCGTTGTGGATAAAACTAGTCTAGAAAACAGTCAATCACATTCTTACGCTTTGACGAACAAGAACTTTTTGGGATATGGACATATCAAATCTGTATATCAAATGATACCAGACCATGCTGGCAATATATGGGCTAACACCAATCTGGGGCTGATATGTGTAAACCCTTTAAAGAATGATTACAAATTGGCAAACATATACTTAGATAACTTTGTATGTGACGGAAACTATATTTGGTTTTCTGACCAAGGAGCTATCTATCAATATGATATAAAACGAAATAATAAGTATAAGATACCATATCAAGTATCTTATGGAAGTGCATATTCTTTTGTTTGCTCCCCTAAGCACATATGGGTGTCTTCTGTAGATGGCATTTTGTGCATAGACAAGAAAAATAAGAGTGTCACACCTTACCACGTAAATAACCCACATTTTAAGTGCGCCTTTTTTGATGGCTACAACAATAGAATTATATTTGGAGGAGAAGACTTCCTTACATTATTGAACATAAGTAGGTTTGGTGGTAAGCATCATACCAGAAGGACCTTTATCTCTGCCATTTCATGCGATTCTTTGTTTATTCCAGTATCAAACCTTTCACAACAAAAGGTTATAAAACTGAGTTCTTTCAAGAATATTTCCATCGAATTAGCTTCTTATGCTTATTCTGCACAGGGAGAAACCTTCTACTACAAATGGAATGATGAGGAATGGAAAAAAATGAAAACAGGAAATAATCTGCTTGAATATCCAGTTATGCTCAGTGGCAAAAACACCTTGCAACTGAGTATTACGGACCCCATGACAGATAAATATGCTACCATTTCAACTTACACATTAGATGTCCCTTACCCATGGTATTTTTCCACTTGGGCTTGGGGGATATATGTAATATTTCTATTGACGGGAGCATTCTGTCTTTTAAGAATTCAAAAGAAAAAGAGCGAAAAATTATTTGAGCGAAAAGCCAAGGAAAAGACCTTAGAATTGGCAAGGATGAAAATGGAGTTCTTTGTCAATGTTTCGCATGAACTGAAAACTCCTTTAAGTTTAGTTATTGCCCCTTTAGGAAAACTCTTGTCTGAGTGTACGAATGCTAAAATGCGAGATACCTTAAAAGGAATACAGCGCAATGCCCTAAAATTGAACAGTTTGATATATAAGATTATAGATGACAAGCAAACAGAATATGATACAGAGAATTCTGTTATTTGCTCTCATGTAGAACTAGTATCCTTATTAAATAACGGTATCTCAGCTTTTGCGCCAATAGCTAACGAGCGTAAGATAAAAATTGACTTTATTCATGACATACAAGAACTTTGGTTGAATGTAGATGTTGTGAAAATAGAATCCATATTTACAAACTTACTATCAAATGCCATTAAGCATGTGAATGATAATACTGGACATGTACGGGTCGAATTACAAGTAAAACAAGGCGAAATCTCTATTTCTGTCATAGACAACGGTTGTGGTATCCCTGAAGCAGAACTACCTTTTATATTTATTAGACATTACCAAGGTAAAGAAGAAGATAAAAGTAAACATGGCACGGGGATTGGATTATTCCTGGTTAAGAAGTTTGTAGAATTACATCATGGGAAAGTGGTAGCAACAAACAGCAACAAGGGAGGTGCCGCTTTTACTGTAACTTTACCTTTAAAGGAAAATGCTATAAGAAAAGAGACAGTTTCCACGACTTCAGAACTAGAATTAGCAGAGAATGCACTGCCTAAGATTTTAATCATTGATGACAATAAAGAAGTCGTTGAATTCTTATGTTCTGCTTTTGAGGAAAAATACCTTTGTTTGAAAGCTTTCAATGGCAAAGAAGGGCTTGACATACTGAAAACTCAAAACGTAAACTTGATAGTTGTTGACCAAATGATGCCAATCATGAATGGCTTGGAATTTGTTCGGAATCTAAAGCATACTGCACAAATGGAAAACCTTCCTGTGATTATGCTAACAGCAAAAGATGACTTTGAAACAGAATTACAGAGCATCAAAGCAGGTGTAGATGTTTTCATTTCCAAACCTTTCGATTTTAACAAATTAGTACTTCAGGTGGCAAGATTATTGAAACAAGCTCAAAATGTTCGTAAAGCACAACATATCGAAACAATGTTAAAAGAACAGAAGACTACAATAGAGGAAACTTCCATAGAATCTTCAGACGAGTTGTTCATAAAAGAACTATTGCAGATCATTGAAACAAATATGCAGAAGGAAGGTTTTAACGTTTCTGTGCTTTCGGATATGATGAAGGTCGATCAAAAGCAGCTATATAGAAAAATCAAGCAATTGACAGGTAAGACACCTGTTGCATTCTTGCGTTCCACACGTTTAAAACGAGCTGCAGAACTGCTGAAACAAGACAGATTTTCTGTATCAGAAGTTATGTATATGGTGGGAATGTCCAATGCTTCTTACTTCACGAAATGTTTCACAAACGAATTTGGCATCGCCCCAAAACAATTTGTGCAGGAACACAACGGACATATTTAGGACAGATATGTGACATGTCCTTTTTGCATTAGTCTTTGTCTGATTTGGATTTGGTTTAATTTTCCCAATATGCTAATTTTGCAGCAGACTTCAATTTTAAACATAAAAATCGTATGAAACAGATTAAACTAATTGCGAATGCATTGCTAGGCATTGCATTCTGCTTGGCAGGAACATCTTGTCAAACGGATGCCATTTCGACACCAACCGTAACTTCTTTGAATGAAGCCTTACCAGTAGGAAGCACCAGAACGACAGAATCTCTACCTTTCATAAAAGGAGCAGACTTGTCATACACCAATGAATTGGAGGATTGTGGTGTCCAGTTCACCGAAAATGGTGTTGCTAAGACTTCTTATGAATTAATGAATTCTTATGGTGCAAATCTTGTACGTCTGAGATTATGGCATAACCCAACTTGGACTAAGTATTCAACATTGTCTGATGTAAAAAAGAGTATAAAAAGAGCAAAGGATTTAGGCATGTATGTCTTATTGGATTTCCATTATTCAGACACATGGACTGATCCTGAACAGAATGTTGTTCCTGCAGCTTGGGCTTCAGTTGTAAATAATACCACAGTTTTGTCAGACTCCGTATATAATTATACACTGTCAACATTGCAGACTCTTTTGTCTGAAAATTTGTTGCCAAACATGGTGCAGATAGGCAATGAAACAAACAAAAACATCATGGTAGCAGACAACTCTTTGTTAGAGCCTGTGGATTATGAAAGAAATGTTCAACTGTTCAATGCAGGCTTAAAAGCTGTAGAAGATTTTAACAATGCAACTGGGAAATCTATAAAAACAGTTCTTCATGTTGCCATGAATCCAGGAGATGCCAACAATTGGGTTGCAAACTTAAAGGCTTTAGGTATTCACAGTTTTGATATGTTAGGCTTATCCTACTATCCTCAATGGCAATCTTATACTCCATCCGAACTGGGCGAGTTCACTTCTAAATTATATCAAACATATGGCATAAAACTTTTGGTGGCAGAGACTGGTCATATTTGGACCCGTGAATGGAATGATAATTGCCATAACTTAATGAGTAAAATGGCAACAGGGTATCCAGAAAAGCCCTGCCCTCAACTTCAAAAGGACTTTCTTGTTGAAGTAAAAGAAGCCGTACGCAATAATGGAGGAGCAGGCGTGATTGCTTGGGCACCAGAATGGGTTTCATCAACAAATGTTACCCTTTGGGGAGTTGGATCTAATTGGGAGAATGTCGCTTTCTTTGATTTCAATAATCAGCTACTTAACCATGGTGGCATAGAATTCTATTCTGAAAATAATGTTGCAGTAACGTTCAATGTTGACATGTCGAATGCAGGCAGTTCTGCCAAAGGCTATATCACAGGAGAGTTTACTGCAGATGCCAATGGAAACTGGCAGATTTTCCCTATGAAGCAAGTTGGCAGTAGTTCAACCTATACTTTTACAACCCATTTATCGCAAGGACAAACTGGAGCTTATTATTATTTAAGTGATAGTGTTTGGACAGCTCGCGAGACTGTACCAGAGAATTTACAAGGAAAATGGAATGATAGATTATATCAGGCATCTTCAACAGAAAAAGAACAGATAATATCAAATACATGGTCTAACTAATTCAATATATAATTATGAAGTTTAATGTGAATAATATGAGTAAGCAATTGGGATTTTGCGCATTTCTTTTACTAGGAACTTCCCAAATGGCTTTTGCTCAAAGTAAGGTTAGTTATAAAGGTAAAATCGTCGATGCTTCAGGCGAACCTATCATTGGTGCTACTATTAAAGAAAAAGGTACCAATAATGGCGTGGCTACAGACTTGGATGGTAACTTTACCATTGAGGCGAAGTCTGGCGCAACTCTCGTGGCTAGCTATGTCGGCATGAAGACTTTGGAACTGAAGCCTGCCGATGGCAAGTCTATGACTGTAACAATGAAGGACGATTCAAAAGTAGTTGATGAAGTAGTAGTTGTAGGTTATGGAACTCAGAAGAAGGCAAACTTGACTGGTTCTGTAGCATCAGTAACGAGCAAAGATTTGACAGATATTCCTACGGCTAATGCCACAAACTTGTTACAAGGCCGTTTGCCTGGTGTAACTTTGACTAGTAATGGTGGATTGGCTGGCGGCGATACTCCAGAGATTCGTATTCGTGGTATTGGCACATTTGGCAACAATGACCCTATGGTGCTGATAGATGGAGTAGAGGCTTCTGTGGCCCAAATCCAGCAAATCGCAGCTACGGATATTGATAATGTATCTGTGTTGAAGGATGCAGCCTCTGCTGCCATCTATGGTGTGCGTGCTGCCAATGGTGTTATCTTGATCACTACCAAACGTGGTTCTGCATCAAAGCCTACAATCAATTATTCTGGAAGCTATACAATTCAAAAAGCAGCTATTTTGCCAGACTATGTAGACGCTTACAACTGGGCAAAAATGTATAATGAAAGCAATAACAGAGAGGCTTATACAGCCGATATGTTGCAAAAGATACAGAATGGCTCTGACCCAGATCATTTTGCCAATACCAATTGGAACGATGCCATCTTCCGCACGGCACCTATGACACAGCACAATCTGTCTGTAAGTGGTGGAACAAAGGATGTTCATTACATGACTTCTGTTGGCTACCTAAATCAAGATGGAGTGTTGAAGAATACAGGGTATGAACGATTTAATTTCCGTTCTAATGTAGATGCTAAGTTAGGTATCTTTAAGTTTGGATTGAATCTTTCTGGTTCTAAGGAAAACTTCACATCAGGTGCATCAGTCTCTGATTTGATGCGTACCTTGTCATGGTTTACACGTCCTACAGTTCCTGTAACCTATTCTAACGGGGAATATGGATGTGTAGATGGTAGCGACATTAGTTTCAGCACCTTTAAGAACCCAGTGCAGATGATGAATCTTGGTCATAATGAGAACAATGGCTACAGATTTGATGGTAATGTGTTTGCTGAGGTGGATTTGCTCAAGGGATTGAAGTTTAGAACCAGTTTGGCTTACAAGTATTATATGAACGATACTAAATACTATAGCCAGAAATCTTCTAAGTATGACGCAGAGGGCAATGTCTTATATACAGACGATAACAATAGCTTGTACCAGTACCATTGGCTGAATCAAAGCTACCTGAACGAGAATATCTTGACATACAACATTGCGATTAAGGACCATAAGGTCAATCTCCTTGCAGGCCATTCCATTCAGGATTACAAGGAAGGCAATTTCCATGGTTACAAGGAAGGTTTTGCCACAGATAATTTGTATGAGTTGGATTCCGCTACCAAGAATGATTATGTAGGTGGCAATGGCGCGGAATACTCTATGCAGTCCTTCTTTGGTCGCTTAAATTACAATTATGCAGATAAGTATCTGTTTGAATTCAATATTCGTCATGATGGTTCTTCACGTATGCCTAAGGCACATAGATATGCCACATTCCCATCATTCTCAGGTGCATGGGTTATGACCAACGAGAAGTTCATGCAGAATATTGAGCCTCTATCATATTTGAAGATTCGTGCCAGCTGGGGTAAGTTGGGTAACCAAGAGATTGGTAACTATGCCTACACTCCAACCATGGGTGCTTATTACAATTATTATTTCGGAAACGAGAAGATGATTGGTATGGCAGAGGACATTGTTGCCAATGATGACATCAAGTGGGAGACTACCACCATCACAGACTTAGGCCTTGATGCTGCATTCTGGAATCAGAAAATCAATGTAACATTCGATTATTTCAACAAAGTTACTTCTGATATTCTCTTGCAGCTGTCTATGCCAACAACATTCTTGGGTAATTTGTCGGCTCCATATCAAAATGCAGGTAAGGTAAGAAATCGTGGTTGGGAACTTTCGGCTAATTATCAAGACCATGCCGGTGATTGGGCTTGGCATGCTGGCTTCAACCTCTCTTCTGTAAGAAACAAAATTATAGATAACAAAGGTATTGACACCTATAGCGGACAGTCTATCAACCGTGAGGGAAACCCTATTGGGTCTTACTTTGGCTTGAAAGCTATCGGCTTGTATCGTACAGAAGCAGATTTGAACAGAACCAATAGCAAGGGGGACATTATCAAACAAAATGGATTGGCTCCATCTTTGGGCGACATCATGTATGAGGACTTGAATGATGATGGAAACATTGATGATTCTGACCGTCAGATTATCGGAAATCCATTCCCAAAGACAACCTATTCCTTTACATTGGGCTTTAGCTGGAAGAACATTGACCTCAATACATTCTGGCAGGGTGTAAGTGGCATTTATCGTTATTATTGGGAGCAGGCGACTATCACCAATGGTGGTAACATGACCACTCGATGGCTTGACCGTTGGAGCGAAAGTAATCCAAATGGTTCTATGCCTAAGTTGGGAAATGCGTTTAATGAGAAATATTCTTCATTCTGGTTGAATAAAGCAGATTATTTAAGATTGAAAAATATAGAATTGGGATATACGTTTGACAAGAAACTGATTCACCATATTGGTGCATCTAGTTTGAGAGTTTATGTACAAGCTTCAAATCTTCTGACGATTACCTCGTTGAAAAACTACGACCCAGAGAAGAGTAGTGGCGACACAAGAGGTGATGTTCACCCTAATGTAAAGTCGTTCTCATTCGGTGTAAATGTAAACTTTTAAATAATTGACAATTATGAAAGTAAGAACAAATAAATATATCATAGGAATGCTCTTTTGTGGAGCATTATTGACGGCAACATCATGTTCTGATGACTTCCTGCAGAAAGATTCACTTACCTCTGTATCTAAGAATACTTTCTGGAAGACTGCAGCCGATGCAAAGGAGGGATTGGCAGCATGTTATGATGCTTTGCAGAATGGTTTTTTGTATAATGATGCCTCAAACCAGAACAAATGGGACGGTTGTGGTCCTCTCAACATGGATGCCATGACTGACAATGGCGGTCGATTCAACTGGAGTGGTTGGATGCCTGGTTACGACATCTGCAATGGTACCCAGTCTAGCAGTTCTCGATTGATTGAGACATATTGGTCGGCAAACTACGAGGCTATCAAGCGTTGTAACAGCTTGATAAGCAATGTGGATAAGGTTGATATGGATGAAAGTACCAAGGAACAGTATAAGGCTGAGGCTACTGTGATTCGTGCCTTGATGTACCTGAACCTCACTATGACTTATCAAGATGTGCCTTACATCACTTCTACCCAAAGCTTGACAGATGCCAACTGCGAGAAGACAGACAGATCAACTATCGTAAACAACATCATGCAGGATGTGCAAAATGCAGCCAATATCTTACCAAAGGAAACTTCTGAAAGAGGTAGAATTACCAAAGGCGCTGCTTTGAGTTTGCTAGGTAGAATTGCCCTTTACAATGAGAAATGGGATGCTGCTATCAAGGCGTATGAAGAAGTGACAACTTTAGGCTACTCTTTGTTCCCTGATTATACAACTTTGTTTACAGAAGACAACGAAGCTTGTGATGAGATTATCTGGGGAGTAAGATATGAAGGTCCTGGTAAAGGTGAAGGTAATGCTATCGGTGGTCATTGGGGCTCTCCTTTGGAAGCTATCAATGGTACGATAGATTTGGCAGACGCTTTCTATACCTTAGATGGCAAACCTTATACAAAGAAAGACGATGTTTGTAACATTGTCGATGGAACACCAGACCTATGGTCTGCCACAGGTACACGTTATGAGAATCGTGACCCTCGTCTGAAGACAACCTTATTCTTGCCAGGCATGACATGGGGTTCTGCGGATTGGAACTATGGCGGCTCTGCTGCTTCCTTCTCTACGGTATATGTCATGAAGTACTTCAACCCTGCATTGGCTTGGTCAACATCTTGGGATTCTGGCCAGGATTTCTATTTGATTAGATATTCTGAGGTTTTGCTGTCCTTGGCAGAGGCTTATATTGAGAACAATCAGAATCTAGATAAAGCTGTGAGTTTGATAGATGAGGTACGACAGAGAGCAGGTATGCCAACTGTAGAAAATGTAGAAGGAACAGGACTCTCGCAAGAAAAATTGAGAGAGATTGTCCGTCATGAACGCAGAGTAGAGTTGGCGTTTGAAGGCTTACGATTGTTTGATTTGTATCGTTGGCATACTTTGAAAGATGCCGTTGACAGAATCAACAATGAAGCTTCAACTTATAAGTTTGCTTATGAGTATCGAAACTATAAGGGCGAGCAAGAATATGTATGGCCAATTCCTCAGACCGAATTGGACAGTAACCCTATGTTGACACAAAACGATTTGTGGAAATAATATTAGAGGACACCTTACATTATTATTTAAGGTGTCCTTCTTTTTAATAGGACAGATTTATATGAAAAAGAAAAGAATAACAATGAATATATTATCAATCATGGCAATGGCTGCTCTCTTTTCTTGTAGCAGCACTTCAGACTCAGTTGAGAAAGAAAATTCTGGTGGAAATAGTACAACGACAACAGTGGATTCTACCAGTTACAAACCTACAGTTAAGTTTGCCACAATTCCATCTTATGATGGCTATGCCTTGGTATGGCATGATGAGTTTGACAATGATGGTTTGCCAAGCAAGGAGTGGAGTTATGAACAAGGCTTTGTTAGAAACAACGAACTTCAATGGTATCAGGACAAGAATGCAACAGTTGCTGATGGATGTCTCGTTATTGAGGGGCGACAAGAAAGGGTAAAGAATCCTGATTATGTAGAAGGAAGTGGCGATTGGAAGTTGCAACGTAAATATGCAGAATATACCTCCAGTAGCCTTACCACCCAAAATAGCTTTGCTTTTCATTTCGGCCGAATAGAAGTGAGAGCGAAGATTCCGACTGCAACAGGAAGTTGGCCGGCGATATGGCTCTTGGGTGATAAATGGGAATGGCCTAACAATGGTGAAATCGACATCCTGGAATATTATATCAAGAATGGTCGTCCTTCCATCCTTGCCAATGCATGCTGGGGTGACAAGGGTTTGTGGCAGGCGGTATGGAATGAATCTGTAACACCATTTTCTCATTTTACGACCAAAGACAAGGATTGGAGCAAGAAGTATCATGTATGGAAAATGGATTGGGATGAGAATTACATGTCTATTTATGTAGATGATGAACTTCTCAATAAGATAGACTTAAAGACCACCTTTAACAAAGGCTATGATGATAACTTCAAAAATCCTTTTGTCTCTAACGAGATGAAACATTATATTCTCTTGAATCTTGCCATTGGTGGAAATGGTGGAACTCCTGATATTTCCGCTTTTCCTCTAAAGTATCAGGTGGATTATGTGCGTGTGTATCAGAAGAAATAATAGAAACATCGTACAAAACCACTCCTCATTTATGAAACGAAAACCATACAAAAGGATGTAAATTGTTCCGCGGATTTGCAATCCGTCGGAATAGTACGCCACTTTCAAAAACACTCTTCACTCTTCACCGGAAGGACATAAGCATCTGTAACTTAGAAACTTGCACGGGTGAAGAGCTTACGCCACTCTTCACCACTCTTCACCCACTCTTCACCCGGAGCCGCTTACCGGAAAATCTGTGTAAATCTGTGAAATCTGTGGGACATAAAAAAGAGGTTTCAGCCCCCAACCGAACAGGGCGAGCTTCCGATTCAACTCCGTGCGCAATACGAAGGTGAAGAGTGGTGAAGAGTGGTGAAGAGCGGTGCGTAACTCTTCACCTCTCGCAACCCCAGTGTTTATCGGGGTTTCAGCCGATTTGGTGAAGAGTGAAGAGTAAAAAGAAGAGTGGTGCTTTTATAAAAAAACTCCCGACGTATCGTTTTGTGCCTGGCAATGGCAGATTATTGCCCTGGTAAGGGGCAATGTTGTGCCATAGTGAGGCAATAAGCGCTACAAGCCGCTTTACGCCCCGTCAGTACTATCATGGCGACCTCTCAGTAACGTCTTTGCGCCTTGTAAGTACTATCGCTGTTGCTTGTAAGTGCTATCATCGTGCCTTGTAAGTGCTATCTTTGTTGCATCGGTTTTACGTAAAAAGTCTTCGGAGTAACCTTTACTTGTTGCCGGAAGAATTAATGTTATAAGCCGGAGAAGCCTATATCTTCAGCCGCACAACAGCTGTTGTGCGCTTGCATATCAGCTGTTATGCGCTCGCCCAACACCTGTTGTGCAAGTGGATATCAGCTGGTGGGCGATGAGTTGTTGGATATAAGTTCTGTGTATGTGTATGAACGAGCCGTAAACGGCTTGGATACTTACAAGAAGTATTCGCCAAATTACTCGAAAACTTAATGATGAAAAGTATAATTCTTTAATATTTTGCCCTAAATCATTGGTAATTTCGAGAAATAGTTGTAACTTTGCAAAGTTAAATATCAAGCATTACATCTATGAATAAAGATATTATCAACGAGTTCGCATCCTTCGATGAGTATCTTCGACAAGGAGAGCCTTCGCAGAAGGAAAGTGCCGAGAACTGGAAGACGGCTATCGGATTGCAGGCTGTAGATGGGCTGCAACCATCGGCGTATCTCATAGATGTGGCTAAGCGAAACATCGAAGGGGAAATCTCTCTGGATGAAACCAGAAAACTGATTGACTCTTACTATCAGAGCAAGACGGTCCGTACACCTAAGGATGAAGACGAGGAAGAGGCAGATAAGGTTTCAGCCAACATCGCGAAGATTCTCGCCAGCAAGACCTTTGCCTTCAATACCAACGGATATGTTTCCCTGCACCGAAGAATTTTCGAGGGGGTATTCAAGCACGCAGGAGAAATCCGCCAATACGATATTTCCAAGAAAGAATGGGTGCTCGAAGGAGATTCCGTAAACTACCTGAATTGGGAAGACTTGCGAAGAGCCTTGGATTGGGATATTGAGCAGGAGAAGAACTTCTCATATAAAGGTCTGACGGATGATGAGAAGATTGAGCATATTGCCAAATTCATTTCAGGCATCTGGCAAATCCACGCTTTCAGAGAGGGAAACACCCGAACCACGGCAATTTTCACCATCCAATATCTCCGTTCGTTAGGATATGAAGTGAACAACGAAATGTTTGCCAAGCATTCCTGGTATTTCCGCAATGCCCTGGTTCGTGCCAATTATCGCAATATCAATAAAGATATAGAGTACTCTCCTATCTACCTTGTTCGTTTCTTCAGAAACTTGCTACTAGGCGAAAGTTGGGTTCTCAAAAACAGATACTTGCATATAGATCCTACAGATGAATGGAAGGTACAGCCAAGACTTGCTACCCCACAAGCCCCCCACACGCCTCATCAAAAGGTGGACAGAAAAGGTGGACAGAAAACAGAAAAGGTAGGCAGAAAAGGTGGACAGAAAACCAAAGAGTCTATCCTTTCCCTTATCGCAACCGACCCATTTGTCACCACCAATGAGATGAGTAAACGATTGGAAATCAACCGAAGTGCCATCTCTAAACATATAAAGAAACTGAAAGAAGATCACATAATAGAACGAATAGGACCAGACAAGGGAGGGAAATGGCTCATCAAGAAATAAGAAACACCTTTTTTATGGCGCAAAGATAGCACTAATTTTTTCACTTATACAAGAAAAAACCGCTGCTTTTGCAATCTTTTTCATGTATAAGTGAAAAATATTGCGTTTTTATCGAATATTTCTAGTATAAGTGAAAGAAATAACTCTAAAAAGGAAACTTTGATAGAATTTTTTGCTTTTTTCTGTTCTACTTGATGTTATCTCGCAGAAAAATCGTAACTTTGCAAATCATATAACAACAACACAAAGAATAAAATGAAGAAAAAAGCAACGGTCCTTATCGCCTCTATCATGGCGTTCTGCGGAATC
>CATXJC010000045.1 GCA_958369755.1 uncultured Prevotella sp. | reverse complement strand
TAGAATGCCTGCCTGTCACGCAGGAGGTCACGAGTTCGAGTCTCGTACGCACCGCAGAAACCTTCGAGAGTGATCTCGGAGGTTTTTTGTTTTTATATAAATTTAAGAGAATATGGCTATCGTTATCACAGTTCTGGCATACTTCTGTGTGCTGCTGCTCTTCAGTCATCTTACTGCCCGTAAAATGGCAAGTAATGAAACTTTCTATCGTGCCAACCGCCGTTCGCCTTGGTATATGGTTGCTTTCGGTATGGTGGGTGCGTCTATTTCGGGCATCACTTTCGTCAGTGTGCCGGGCATGGTGATGAGAACGGATATGACCTACCTTCAGATGTGCATCGGTTTCATCCTGGGTTATTTCCTGGTTGCCTTTCTTTTGCTTCCTATCTATTACCGGTATAATCTCACTACGATTTACGGTTATCTGCAGCAGCGGTTGGGGGAACGTTCGTATAAGACTGGAGCTTCGTTCTTCCTCTTGTCCAAGATGACGGGTGCGGCGGTCCGTTTCTTTGTCGTCTGTATCCTCTTGCAGCGTTTCGTGCTCGATGGGATTGGTGTTCCGTTCTGGGTCACGGTTCCTGTCATGGTACTGCTTATCTGGCTTTATACGCGCAAGGGTGGCATCAAGACGCTGGTGTGGACGGATACCTTTCAGACGCTCTGTATGTTTGCTGCGCTCATCCTCATTATCTGTCAGGTGATGTCGGCGTTAGGCATGACTCCTTCCGAAGCGATCGCTGCGATTGCTCACGACAGTCATTCCCGTATTTTTGTCTTTGATGACTGGATGTCGAAACAGAATTTCTGGAAACAGTTCCTCAGCGGTGTCTTTGTAGTGATTGTGATGACCGGTCTTGATCAGGACATGATGCAGAAGAATCTTACCTGCAAGTCGCTCCGTGAAGCCCAGAAGGATGTTTGCAGCTATGGGTTTGCCTTTGTGCCTGCCAATCTGCTTTTCCTGAGTCTGGGTGTGTTGCTGGTGATGCTGGCTCAGAAACAGGGAGTGGCTTTGCCTGATGCTCCTGATGATCTGTTGCCGATGTTTGCGGCTTCGGGGGCGATGGGAAACCTGGTAGTGGTACTGTTCACCATCGGTATCGTGGCGGCGAGCTTTTCGAGTGCCGATTCTGCTTTGACCGCCATTACTACGAGTCTCTGTGTGGATATATTGGGCAGGAAAGAGGATATGAAGCTCCGCAAGCGTATGCATCTGCTGGTGGCTTTCGTCTTCATGCTCTTCATCATTGCTTTCAAGGCGATTAATTCTACGAGCGTGATAGATGCCATCTACATCCTCTGCTCTTATACTTACGGTCCGCTGTTGGGTTTGTTTGCCTTCAGTCTGCTTACCAAGCGTCAGGTAAACGACCGCTGGTCGCCATGGGTCTGCATCGCCAGTCCGCTCATCTGCTTCGCCATCGATACCCTTACCTCGCAGTATGTGGGCTATAAGTTCGGCTATGAGCTTCTGATGCTGAATGGCGCCCTGACATTTGCAGGTCTCGCCCTTAGTAAAAAAGAAACAGTTAAATACAAACAATAATGAGAACAAAAGTATTATTCGCAGCATTGTTGCTCAGTGCAACAACTGCTTTTGCCCAGCAGGAGAAGTTGGGCTCCGGTATTGACAAGACCAATATGGACTTGACCATCAAGCCGGGTAATGATTTCTATCGCTATGCCGCAGGCAACTGGATGAAGAATCATCCACTCGATGCCGAGCATACAGACAATGGTGCTTTCACCGACCTCTTTGAGCAGAACCAGAAGCGCATCCAGGACATCATCCTTGAATATGCTTCCAAGCCACAGCAGAAGGGTTCACTCGGACAGAAGATCGGTTCGCTCTACAACCTCCGTATGGACAGCGTTCGCCTGAACAAGGAGGGATGGGCACCTATCAAGCCAACTCTCGACCGCATTGCAGCCATCAAGGACCGCAGAGAGTATCAGCTCGTTACCGCTCAGCTCGATTTCCGTGGCGAGGGTACCATGATGTATGGCATCGGTGTTGGCGCCGACCTTCGTGATGCCGCCAACAACCTCGTTGAGGTAGGACAGAGTGGTCTCGGTCTTGGTGTACGCGATTACTATGTAAACGATGACGAACAGACCAAGAAGATTCGTGATGCATACAAGGCTTATATGAAGAAGCTCTTCCAGATGGTAGGCAACGACGAGGCTACCGCCCAGAAGAAGATGGAGGCTGTGATGGCTATCGAGACCCGCATCGCTAAGGCAAGCTATAGCCAGGTACAGCTCCGCGACATCGACAAGAACTATCACAAGATGACCTACAACCAGCTCGTGCTCGATTATCCTGGCATCGACTGGGGCAATGTGTTCCTGGCATCCGGTTTCCCTGCTTTCAAGGAAATTTGCGTGGGTCAGCCTGAACCAATCCACGAGGTTGAGAAGATTCTCGCAGAGACCTCTCTGGATGATCTGAAGACATACGCAGAGATCAAGGTGATTTCTGGTGCAACCAGCGTATTGAGCGATGATTTCCGTGCCGTATCCTTTGAGTTGAGCAAGGTAATGAGCGGTGTTCAGCAGGACCGTCCTCGCTGGAAGCGTGCCGTAAGTACCGTGAGCGGAGTGTTGGGCGAGGCTATCGGAAAGATTTACGTAGAGAAGTACTTCCCGGAGAGCAGCAAGAAGCGTATGCTCGAACTGGTCCACAATCTCCAGACTGCGCTTTCACAGCGCATCGACGAGGCTACATGGATGAGTGCTGCTACCAAGGCACAGGCTAAGGACAAGCTGGAGAACTTCATCATCAAGATCGGCTATCCTGACAAGTGGAAGGACTATAGCGGATTGCAGGTAGATGACAGCCTTTCTCTCTACGAGAATATGGCAAATATCTCTGAGTTCTTTACAAAGGATGAAATCGCCCGCAAGGTGAACAAGCCGGTAGATAAGACTGAGTGGGGAATGACTCCTCAGACTATCAATGCTTATTATAACCCAACTACCAACGAGATCTGCTTCCCTGCAGCTATTCTCCAGCCTCCATTCTTCGACCCAACAGCCGATGATGCGATGAACTATGGTGGTATCGGTGGTGTAATCGGTCATGAGATGAGTCATGGCTTTGACGATCAGGGCAGCCAGTTTGACAAGACCGGAAACCAGCACAACTGGTGGACTGCTGCTGACAAGAAGAACTTCGAGTCTCGCACCAAGATCCTGGTTGACCATTTCAACAAGATTGAGTTGGCTGGCAAGAAGGTAAACGGCCAGATGACCCTGGGTGAGAACATCGGTGACAATGGTGGTTTGAACATCGCTTTCCGTGCGCTTCAGAATGTGATGAAGACAGAGAAGTTGGGTGTGAAGGATGAATTTACTCCAGAACAGCGCTTCTTCCTGGCATGGGCACGTGTATGGGCAGGCAATGCCCGTCCTGAGTACCTGCAGTATCTGATGACCGTGGATGTTCACTCTCCAAACGAGGCTCGTGTAAACGGTGCCCTCCCAATGGTGGATTCATGGTATAAGGCATTCAATATCAAGAAGGGCGACAAGCTCTTTGTTCCTAAGAACAAGCGTGCACATATCTGGTAAAAACATAAAAAAAGTCTTGCAGGCTATATGCTTGCAAGACTTTTTTTATCTAATCATTACTTCGTTCCGAAGTAGAGGAAGAGCATTCCGAGTAATACCAGGAGCAGATCAATGAACTTCGCCTTGAGATTCTTCTCATGGAAGATGGCTGCACCGAAGAGGAAGCTGACGATAACCGAACCGCGGCGAATCATGCTCACGATACTGATCATGGCGCCAGGCAGACTCAGAGCGTAGAAATAAACGAAGTCGGCTGCCGAAAGGAAGATACTGATGAAGATGATACTCCAGTGCCAGTGGAATGGGGTAGAATTCTTCTTGGTAGGCCACCATATCATCAGCAGCATGGCTCCCATGAGGAAACACTGGTAGATGTTGTACCAGCTCTGCACAATCATTCTGTCTAATCCTACACCACCATTCTCTGGCGGAGCCATCAGATACTTGTCGTAGAGACCGCTTATTGCACCGAGAACGGCAGCCAGCACGATGAAGTAAATCCATTTGTTATGCTTGAAGTCGATACCCTCTTTCTTGCCGCTGCGCGAAAGCATGGCAAAGGAGATGATGGCAAGGATGACACCAATCCACTGGTAGAGATTCAGTACCTCACCATAAACCAGCAGGGCACCCACGAGTGTCATTACCGGTCGGGTGGCGTTGATAGGTCCCACGATGGTGAGCGGCAGGTGTTTCATGCCGAAATAACCGAAGATCCAGCTGCTCAATACGATGAAACTCTTGAGCACGATGTACTTGTGAACTTCCCATCCGCCTTCTGCTACATGAAACATCGTTCCATCCAGCGAATTTCCTGTATAGCTCATCACGATGAACGGCAGGAAGATGAGCGATGAGAAGAGCGTGTTCAGAAAGAGCACGGGAATCACTGCGTTACCTGAAAGCGCCTTCTTCTTGAAGGCATCATAAAATCCCAGCAGCGCTGCTGAGAGAAATGCTAATACTAACCACATTTTTATGAATGTTAAATGTTAAATGTTGAATGTTGAATGTTGAATGAGGCTCGCGCCCTTGTGTTTCTAATCATTTAATCTTTGAAATCATACCCTACCTCTTCCAGGAACAATGCGTTACCCGGCATGCTTTCGCCTGCATCGCTGCGGCTTCCGTTGTGCAGGATATCGAGAAACTGTTCCATCGTAATCTTTTCTCTGCCTACATCGATGAGCGTACCCACTACGGCTCTCACCATGTTTCTCAGGAAACGGTTGGCGGTAATCTCAAAATACCAGGTGGTAGGAGAGGTCTGTATCCATCTGGCGGCTGTTACATGGCAGATAGTAGTCTTGTTGTCGCCACCCGCCTTGCAGAACGCTGCATAGTCTTCATGATGCAGAAAATGCTGAGCCGCCTCGTTCATCTTCTCGAAATTCAGGGGATAGTTCATCTGCAGTGAATAATGGCGCTCAAACGGATCTTTCTGCGTATGTATATAATAATGGTATGTGCGCGAGATGGCAGAGAAGCGGGCATGCATCTCCGGGGCTACCTCCCTTACTTCGTATACGCCGATATCGCGGGGCAGGATGCGGTTCAGGCGGTATACCAGCTGGTCGGGTTCCATCGGGATGCTGTCGGTATCGAAGTGGGCTGCCATGTGTCGGGCATGTACGCCGGTATCGGTCCTTCCTGCTCCCACCACCTCCATTTCCTTTCTCAGAAGTATGGAGAGGGCGCGCTGCAACTCCTGCTGCACCGAATTGGCATTGGGCTGAATCTGCCAGCCGTGGTAGTTGGTGCCGTCGTAACCGAAGAATATGAAATATCTCATGATGATCTTTGAACTTTTTTGTTTTTTGCTATGAACTTTGAGCTTTGATTTGTTCTACGTTCTTTGCTTAATTCGGGTGCAAAGTTACTAAAAAAACGTGAAATATGGTATAATAATACAGATTTTTTTCAAAAATGGTACAATCTTGAAAGAAAAGTTCAATTTTATTTTGCAAATTGACAATAATTGTGTACTTTTGCCAACGTTTTTGATATTATAGATTATGGCACAGAACATATTCAAGGGTTTAGGTGTTGCCCTTATTACTCCTTTCAACACCGATGGCTCGGTTGATTATCAGTCGCTCAAGCGATTGGTAGAGTTTCAAATTGACAATGGTGCAGACTTCCTTTGCATCCTTGCCACAACTGGTGAGGCTCCATGTCTTACACAGGAAGAGAAAGATAAAATCACAGAATTGGTGAAAGACGTGAACAAGGGTCGCATCAAGATATTGAAATATTGTGGCGGTAATAATACTGCTGCTGTCGTTGAAGAAATCAAGAACACCGACTGGAGTGGCATCGATGGCATCCTCAGTATCTGTCCTTACTACAACAAACCTTCTCAGGAAGGTCTCTATCAGCACTTCAAGGCCATCGCCCAGGTTAGTCCGCTGCCTATCGTGCTTTACAATGTTCCTGGCAGAACCGGTATCAACATGAAGCCTGAAACAACCTGCCGTATCGCCCGCGACTTCCCTAATGTGGTAGCCGTGAAGGAGGCTAGTGGCAGCCTGGAGCAGGTAGATGAAATTATCAAGAACAAGCCTGATAATTTTGATGTTATCAGCGGTGATGATGCGCTTACCTTCTCAATGATTGCCAGTGGTGCTGCCGGCGTTATCTCTGTTATCGGCAATGCCCTGCCTAAGGCTTTCAGCCGTATGATCCGTCTCGAGTTCCGTGGCGAATATGAGCCAGCCCGTAAGATTCATCATTCTTTCACCGAGCTCTACAGTCTGCTCTTTGTTGACGGTAACCCTGCCGGTGTAAAGGCGCTCCTCAATGATATGGGCTTCATCGAGAACGAGCTCCGTCTGCCTCTGGTTCCTACCCGTATCGCAACCAAGCAGAAGATGAGCGACATTCTGAAGACTTTGAATATCTAAAATAGTGATTAGTTATTAATCATTTAGTACCATGGCAGAAGATAGAAGAATCATACACGAGATAACACCGCTGATGGGTAAGGATGTGCTCTATATTGCAGACAGGCATAAGAAGGAGTTTACTTATCCTATCCATAACCATTCGGTGTACGAGTTGAACTTTGTAGAGAATGCAAAGGGAGTAAGAAGAATCGTTGGAGATTCGCAGGAGGTGATAGGCGACTATGATCTCTGTCTCATCACATCGCCCGATCTGGAGCATGTATGGGAGCAGAACGAATGCCACAGCGATGACATCCGTGAGATTACCGTCCAGTTTGATTTCTCCATGAGTGATGAAACGCTCTTCGGAAGAAATCCCTACGCCAGCATTACCCGTATGATGCAGGAAGCGAAGAAGGGACTCTCATTCCCGATGCAGGCAATCATGAAGGTATACGGAATGCTCGATACTTTAAGTTCCGTAAAAGACGGTTTCTATGCCGTACAGCAGTTCCTGACCATTCTCTACGAACTGTCACGCTGCGAAAATGCCCGCACCCTGGCTTCAAGCAGTTATGCCAAGGTAACGGTAGAAGACGATAGCCGGCGCATCCTGAAGGTGAAGAATTTCATCTCCAAGAACTATATGGATGAACTCCGTCTGCCGGAGCTTGCATCGCTGGCAGGCATGAGCAGCAGTGCGTTCAGCCGTTTCTTCAAGCTCCATACCGGCAGAAATATCTCTGAGTATATCATCGACCTGCGGCTGGGGTATGCTGCCCGCATGCTGGTAGATACCGCCAAGAGTATCAGCGAGATAGGTTTTGATTGCGGATTCAACAATCTCAGCAACTTCAACCGCATCTTCAAGAAAAAGAAAGGATGCTCGCCAAGCGAGTTCCGTGAAAGCTATCATAAGACAAGAATCATTGTATAATACAGCCAACGTAATCGTTTAAGTGAAATTATCAAAAATATTTCGCTTAAACGATTCTTTTTTCCGATATTTGTTGTACCTTTGCGCTACAATTCATAGTGAATAAATAAACATTTAAAAACTACGATAACGAATTATGAAGCAATTTATGGATGAAAACTTCCTGCTCGACACTAAGACTGCACAGGATCTTTTCCACAATCATGCGGCTAAAATGCCAATTATCGATTATCACTGCCACCTCATCCCTGAGATGGTAGCCAATGATCACAAGTTTAAGAGTATTACAGAACTTTGGCTCGGCGGCGACCACTACAAGTGGCGTGCTATGCGTACCAATGGTGTAGATGAGCGCTTCTGCACAGGTACTGATACCAGCGACTGGGAGAAGTTCGAGAAGTGGGCTGAAACAGTGCCTTATACTTTCCGTAACCCTCTCTATCACTGGACTCATCTGGAGCTCAAGACTGCTTTCGGTATCGATAAGCAGCTCAGCCCTAAGACAGCCCGTGAAATCTACGATGAGTGTAACGAGAAGTTGCAGTTGCCTGAGTTCAGCGCTCGTGGCTTGATGCGTCATTATAATGTAGAGTGCGTTTGTACAACAGACGACCCAATCGATGACCTGCGTTACCACAAGCAGACACGTGAGAGCGGTTTCGAAATCAAGATGATTCCTGCTTGGCGTCCTGACAAGGCTATGAACATCGAGAAGCCAGATTTCGCTGACTATATGAACAAGCTCGGTGAGGTAGCAGGTGTTAACCTCGTTACATTCCAGGATATGGTTGATGCTTTGCAGAAGCGTCACGACTTCTTTACTGAGAACGGCTGTAAGTTGAGCGACCATGGTATCGAGGAGTTCTACGATGAGCCATACACAGATTCTCAGATTGAGACTATCTTTGCCAAGGCTATGCGTGGCCAGCAGCTTTCTGCTCTCGAAATCCGTCAGTACAAGCATGCATTCCTCAAGGTTTGCGCTGAGATGGATCACGCTGCCGACTGGACACAGCAGTACCACTATGGTGCTATACGCGACAACAATACACTGATGTACAACAAGCTCGGTGCTGATACCGGTTTCGATTCTATCGGTGAGTTCACTACAGCCAAGGCTATGAGCAGCTTCCTCAATGAGCTCAACATGGAGGGTAAGCTTACACGTACTATCCTCTATACATTGAACCCATGCGCCAACGAGGTAATCGCTACCATGCTCGGTAACTTCCAGGATGGTTCTTGCCCAGGTAAGATTCAGTTTGGTTCTGGCTGGTGGTTCAACGATCAGCTCGATGGTATGACCCGCCAGATGAACGCACTCTCTGTATTGGGTCTCCTGAGCCGTTTCGTAGGTATGTTGACCGACTCACGTTCATTCCTCAGCTACCCACGTCACGAGTACTTCCGTCGTTTGCTCTGCAACCTCCTCGGCAATGATGTAGAGAAGGGCTTGCTTCCTAACGACATGGAGAGCCTCTCTCGCATGGTAGAGGATATCTCTTACAACAATGCTCGCAACTACTTCAAGTTCTATTAATCCATAGAACAGAAGCAATTTATACTAAGACAAATCCCTTCACGGCATCCCGGTGGTGTTGTGGAGGGATTTGATGTTTTATCGTGAAACCAATACTTTAAACTTATGGGGGTAATAAACAGAATACTAGGTTTTTACGAAGATATCAGAGAGTTCAATTCTTCTAATATCAAAGACTTTCGGGGCAGACTCAAGTCTTGGATCAAGATGGGTATGCTTGCCGGTCGCATCTTCTATCTCAAGGATATGTGGGCCAGGGATGTGGCTGCCTTGACTTTTGCCTCCTTCATGGCTCTGATACCTTTCATGGCAATGATGTTTGTCATAGCCCGTGGTTTCGGCTATGCCTCTCTGCTCGAATCCTGGCTCTCTACCACCTTCGAGGCACAGCCCGTTGTAGCGCAGACCATCGTTAACTTCGTTCACAATTATATCGAGAATACGCAGAGCAACTACATCATCGGTACGGGTATCGTGATGTTTCTCTATACCATCGTTTCGCTGATGCAGAAGATAGAGCTTACCTTCGATGACATCTGGCATACGGGCGAGCGTTCGTGGAAGCAGATTGTTACCGAATATCCTACCATTCTGTTTGGTCTGGGACTGCTGATTCTCTTTGCTTCGTGCATCAATGTATGGACGGTGAATATGGTGGATAATGTAGACAGGATAGCGGATATCGGTGATACCATTCCTTCGTTCATCCTTCATCTGGCGGCTTTTGTTCCGATGTTCCTGTTCTTCGTGTTCTGCTATTATGTCATCCCGAATACCTATATCCGGGTTCGCAGTACCCTGGTTCCATCGTTCCTGGCGGGTGTCTGCATGACGGCACTTCAGTATGGATATATCTATCTGCAGGTTTTTCTGTCCAGCTACAATGTCATCTACGGTTCGCTGGCAGCCATTCCGCTTTTCCTGTTATGGCTTCAGATTTCGTGGGCTATCGTAGTGTTTGGCGCCTTGCTTTGCCATACCAACCAGAACATCCATTATTATGATGGTGATTTGCAGTACGACCATCTGAAACTGGTGCAGCGCATCAAGGTCTGTGGGGTGGTGATGCATCTGGTATGTCGTCGGTTCAATCAGGGCGAACAGGCGTATACTCCGAAAGAAATTCATGATTTAACGAAGATACCTCAACAGATTGTCAACCAGTCGGTTAAGGAGTTGTTACGTGCCCGTTTGCTGGTAGAAATCCGGAATGGTAAGAAAAGCAGTTTTGAGGAATCGGTGGTTCTTCATCCGATAGAGAAGATAGAGCATCTTACCTATGGTGTGATGATAGAGCGCCTCTTCGGTTATGGCGAGGATATCTCAAGCCTGGCCGCATTGGAGTCGGATATGGCGATGTGGAAGGATATCGACATCGTGAATGCAGAGTTCATAGAAAAGGGAAAGCAAATCGCTTTCTGATAATAAACGGTGTTTTTTAGGCACGGTAATACGTGCCTAAAAAACTATTAATTTATAGTATCTTATTTCTGGTCATATCCGTCAGAAATCTTTTTTCCCAGTGCTAGCGCCAGTTCTACCTTGGCACCATATCCTTCCAGCTGGTCGGCAAACTTGGCTACCGAATTGCCGGATGCGATGATGTCATCAAAGAGAATGATCTTTTTGCCCTGGAAGAAAGCCTCGTCGATATGGAGTTCATCTACAGGATCGCCATCTTCATCTACATCATGCGTGTAGCTGAAGGCAGGGTAGGCGTTGGTCATGCCCGTAGCCTTGCATATCTCCTCGCTGAACTCCTTGAAACGGCGCTTGGTATGCGCCTCAAGAGCTGCAGGAATGCAGACCAGGGTAAACTGTGCTGCCTCTTCGCCCAAAAGACTCTTCAGCTTGTCTGATACCATTCCGATAGCCTTCTTCAGGGCTTCCTGATGGTCCATCTCCGTAGTGAGCTCAGAGTTACCTTTAAAGTTGACGATAAGGTCGCGTTTTTCCCATTCCTCTGCTGTGAGCTCAAAAGTACCGAAGGCGCTGAATGCAGCGTAGTCGACAAGCCATTTGTAGTGCAGTCCGTTTTTCAGGACTGGCCACGAGTTGATTTCATTTTCGTAATTAGCCATAGACTAGAAATTTTTGATTATTAATAATGCATAGTTTCTGCAAAAATAGGAAATCTTTTCGAATTAAGGTGCCGGTTTTATAAAAAAGATTTGTTTTTTAAGTAATATTTCACGTAGCTGCCCTTTTTTTACTTATTTTTTAGTACCTTTGCACCGCATTTTAAGAAATACGTATATTTATATGACGAGAAAAACAAAACTTCATGAAATCCGCGACTACGTTATCATTGCCCTGGCGATGATAGAAGGTAGTATCGGTTTGAACATCTTTCTGCTTCCCAATCATATCACGATGGGTGGTGTAGGAGGTATCGCTTCTATCCTTTACTGGGGATTTGGCATCCCGGCATCTGTATCTTATCTGGCGCTCAATGTGTTCCTGCTTCTCATCGCATTCCGCATTCTGGGCTATAAGTTCTGTCTGAAGACCATCTATGGTGTTGGTATCTTTGCCTTAACTACCCGTCTGATAGAGACGCATACGGTAGGCATGACGCCGCTGCTTCACGACCAGCCGTTCATGGCAACGGTCATCGGTGCGTTCTTCATGGGCAGCAGTGCCGGTCTGGGTCTTTCCTGCAATGGTTCTACGGGTGGTTCTGATACCGTAGCGGCGATGATCAACAAGTACTGGAACATTTCCCTGGGTCATGCCATCATGATTTGCGACCTGTGCATCATCACCAGTTCTTATCTGGTATTGCGCGATTGGGAGATGGTGATTTACGGTTATGTCTGCCTCTTTGTGCAGTCGCTCTGTGTAGATCATGTGGTGAATGCGTTGCGCCGTTCGGTTCAGTTCTTCATCATCAGCGACAAATATCTGGAGCTCAGTGCAGCCATCAATACCGCTGCCGACCGAGGTTGTACGGTGATGGATGGTCATGGCTGTTACAGTGGCAAGGATGTCCACATGCTTTTTGTATTGGCGCGTCAGCGTGAGTCTCAGAAGATATTCCGTCTTATCGACGAGATAGATCCTACCGCCTTTGTCAGCCAGAGTGCCGTCATCGGTGTTTATGGCGAAGGTTTCGACCGTTTCAAGGTTGGCAAGAAGATAGGTTTGCCGAAGAAGAAATAGATAAACAGAAAAAGGGTGTGTCATAACTTCATGACACACCCTTTTTTGGTAATTTTCTATGAATAACACTTATTTTTCTTCTGTCGTTGCGCATATTTGAGAGATTTGTACGATTAGCAGGGATTCGGGAAAAATTCCGTTATATGAGGAAAAAAAGTAAAATAATGCATTTTTTTTCAAATTCATTTGGCACTTTCAATAAAAAAATGTAGTTTTGCAATTGCTAAATAGAAAAAGATTATTATGGCAACAATTACATTAAGACCAGATGTATATGACAAAGCGGCAATCTTTGCAAGAAAAGATAAACTTAATATTGAGGATTGGGTAAATAAAATCCTGCAAAAAATTGTTGTTGATATATCTGAAAAGGAAGATATGAAAGCTCCTGCTGAGTCAAAAATGTTCAGTTGGGAAGAAATGGGCGGCATGTTCGCTTCAGATAAAAGTGATAAAGAACTGCGTGATGAGTATCTGGAAGAAAAATATGGGATATGAAAATCTTTTGTGATACCAATATTATAACGGAATTTTTAGAAAAAAGACTTCTGTTTGATGCTGTGGCTAAAATTCTTACCTTGGCATCTACTAGTCATACTTTGTTCTTGTCTGAAGGAGGATTCTACACCATCACTTTTCTCGTGGATAAACAATTACGAAGAATGAGTATCTACAATCCTGAACGTTTAGTACAGGAAAGGAAAATTCTGCTCCGCATTCTTGACACTTTCCAAATTTCGTCTGCTTCAAGATTTGGACTGAAACAAGGAGTAGAGGATGAAAACTTTGGAGATTTAGAAGATAGTTATCAATATCAGGCGGCTATTAATTGTGGTGCTGACATTTTGTTGACTATCAATGTTAAAGACTTCGTTGGTGTCTCAGATAATAAACGAATCAAAATAATGACTCCCCAGTCTTTTGTTGATGAGTTTCTTTCTAATACGCCTAGCTGACTTACGAGTCTGCGTTTATGTTCTTAAAACAGAAAAAGGGTGTGTCATAACTGCATGACACACCCTTTTTTAGTAATTTTCTAAGTATAGACATCTATATTCTCTGGCTTCGGCTAGATGTGGAAATCTACCAACTTCAGCCATCGCTTGACATCAAACGACGGACAGTCTTTGTGAACGTTCGGCAAATCGCGGTGGCCCAGTATCTCTGCATCAGGATAGGAGAGGCAGAGGCTCTCCAGAAGCGAATATAGAGCCTGATTCTGGGCTGGAGTGCGCGTATCGGCAGGCTTGCCGTTCTTGTCGAGACCTCCCTCATAACAGATGCCGATGCTGTGGGCATTGTAATGACGGGCATGGGCTCCTACCTCCGATTCCGGACGACCCGGATATACCACACCATCCTTCGTGATGTAATAATGATAGCCGATACTCTTGAAACCGCGGGCAAGATGGCAGGCCTCCAACTGCTCGAATGTGAAATCCTGAGTCACTCTCGTGGCAGAACAGTGGATCACGATGAGTGAAATGCTACGATGTTTCTGTGTCATGGCAACCTCCCTTCTTTTAGCAGTTCTGTACACAGAATGAGCTGGCTACAGCTGTTAATACCGTGATGAGGAAATTGATGATGGTTTTCCAATTTACTTTTTTCATTTTGCTTTGTTTTTTAATGATTAATACTAAGTGGATAATGATAGTCACATGCTTGTTTTAGTGGTTGAAATTTAGTTTCAGTAAGCGTTTCTGGAAGAAGAAGGGCGGGGGAGTAACTGCCAGCCCGGATACCCGTAAAAGGCAGGTTCTTGGGTCATTATGATTTGCTGTTTATCCGTAATCGTCAGGATGAAAACCAGCCGCTTTGTGCCTTCGGAATATCCCTGTCGCCGGTCAGTTCACTCCTTCCTTCTTCTGTCGTTTCGCATATTTGAGAGACGGATCACTACTCCAGACCGTCTCCGTTGTCGCCTGTTCCGTCGGTGCTGCCGCCTTGTGATGTACCGCCGCCTTGTGATGTTCCGCCGTCCTCAGTAGTTCCGCCGCCCTGTGTGGTATCGCCAGTGGTGGTATCGCCTGCAGCGCTCTCGCTAGAGTTGAGGAGATCCATGGCGTTCTTGGCGTTGGCATCGAGAGAGAGCTGGGTGTTGCTGAGCTTGCCGGTAGCACGTGCTCTGAGGCGGTAGCCTTCTACAAACTTGGCGAGGCTCCACTCCTTGATGCTGGCGGCTCCCATCTTGTTGATGATGCCGATGGAGAAGATGGCGAGGTTGTCTATCTTCACAGCCTTGTTCTGGAGTACGAGCTCCTTCACGCAGCTCACCATATCGGTGAGAAGGCCCTTGATGGCACCCTTCGAGAACGGGGTGTTGTGGCTCGCCATGTGTTCGGCGAGTTCATCGATGCCGATGGTTTCTGTTACTACTGGTCGCGCATAATACTTGCCATACGCTTCCTTGATTGTCTTGTTCTTGTTCTTCGCTAATTTGATGAGAATCATACTTTTAAAAATTTAGTTTTAGTAAAAAGCAGTCTGTGTCTCCGCCGAGACCGTTGCTGCATCAACCTCTCTGATTGACGATACAAAGATACAACATTCCCGAACCCCCAACTATGCGATTTGTGCGATTTGCAGGGATTCGGGAAAAAAAGGTTGAAAAAAGTGGTATTTTTTTATGTTACTGAACTTTCAACGATGTAGAGCGGAGCGCAGGGATATATAGCATAAGAATTGCTTTTATTTGAAAATAACGCCTAAAAAAGCAAAAAATAGCAGAATGATGCTTTTATTTTGAGTT
>CATXJC010000044.1 GCA_958369755.1 uncultured Prevotella sp. | reverse complement strand
TCTACTTCTACAGTGGTGCTCAGACCTTCGAAATCCTCGATATCGCTCACCATACTAATGGTGCTCATGCGATTCCAGAGAGCGTGCAGAACGTGTTCTTCCCGTTGCTCTTCATCGGTTTCGGTATCCTCGGTGCTCTGTTCCCATTCCACACATGGTCTCCTGATGGTCACGCCAGTGCGCCAACAGCCGTATCTATGTTGCACGCCGGTGTATTGATGAAGCTTGGTGGTTACGGTTGCTTCCGTATCGCCATGTTCCTCTTGCCAGCTGCTACTCACGGATTCTGGATCAAGGTATTCCTCGTGCTGACTACCATCTCTATCGTATATGGTGCTTTGTCAGCTTGTGTACAGACCGACTTGAAGTACATCAACGCTTACTCATCAGTATCTCACTGTGGTATGGTGCTCTTCGCTCTCTGTATGATGACCGAGACAGCCGCTACTGGTGCAATCCTCCAGATGTTGTCTCACGGTTTGATGACCGCCCTCTTCTTCGCCGTTATCGGTATGATTTACCATCAGGCTGGTACACGTGACGTTCGCTACCTGGGTGGTTTGATGAAGATTATTCCATTCCTCTCTGTAGGTTATGCAGTAGCTGGTTTGGCTAACCTCGGTTTGCCAGGTTTCTCAGGTTTCGTAGCCGAGATGACCATCTTCGTAGGTTCTTTCCAGAATGCAGATACCTTCCATCGTGTATGTACCATCATCGCATGTACCTCTATCGTAGTAACAGCGGTTTACATCCTGCGTTGTGTTGGTAAGATCCTTTATCAGAAGGTTCCTAATCCAAAGTTGGAGAAGCTCCACGATGCTACCTGGGACGAGCGTATCGCTGTAGCAGGTCTGATTGCCTGCGTTGCAGGTCTCGGTATGTTCCCACTCTGGGCAGAGAAGATTATCATGGACGCTGTAGGTCCTATCTTTAGTGTAATCATGTAATAAATATCAGAAGAAATGAATTACAGTCAATTTTTAAATATGATTCCAGAAGCTACTCTGATGGTAGTTCTGTTGATCACTTTCATTGCTGACTTCTGCAGTTCCAAGAGCGCAGACCGTAAGTGGTTCAATCCTCTGGTATGTCTCTTGATGGTGGCTCACATTGCCATCAATATCTTCCCAACAGAAGCCACAGAGGCATTTGGCGGCATGTACACAACAGGTCCTGCTGCCGGTGTCTTGAAGACTATCCTGGCGCTGGGTACCCTCATCGTGATGGTACAGGCTAAGGAGTGGTTGAGCCGCAAGGACACAGCCTTCAAGGAGGGTGAGTTCTATATGCTGATTATCTCTACCTTGCTCGGTATGAACATGATGGTTAGTGCCAACCACTTCCTCCTGTTCTTCCTCGGTCTCGAAATGGCATCTGTGCCAATGGCTTGCTTGGTAGCATTCGATAAGTACCGTCACAATTCTGCTGAGGCAGGTGCTAAGTTCATCCTTACCGCTACTTTCTCAAGTGGCGTGATGATCTACGGTATCTCTCTGCTCTATGCTGCTTGTGGTACTTTATACTTCGATGATGTAGCAAAGGTTATTTCAGCATCTCCATTGACCATCGCCGGTATGGTATTCTTCTTCAGTGGTCTCGGTTTCAAGATTTCCTTGGTTCCTTTCCACTTCTGGACAGCAGATTCATACCAGGGTGCACCAACTACTGTTACAGGTTACTTGTCAGTAGTATCTAAGGGTGCTGCAGCGTTTACTCTCTGCGCTATCCTCATGAAGGTGTTCCAGCCAATGGTAGAGTACTGGACCGTATTGCTCTACATCGTGATTGTACTTTCTATCACTATCGCCAACCTGTTTGCCATCCGTCAGAGCGACCTGAAGCGTTTCATGGCATTCTCTTCTATCTCTCAGGCAGGTTACATCATGTTGGCAGTGGTAGGTAACTCAGCGATGAGCGTGAGCGCCCTGACTTACTATGTATTGATTTACGTAGTAGCCAACCTGAGTGTCTTCACCATCATCTCATCTATTGAGGAGCACAACAACGGTACTGTTCAGATGGACAGCTACAATGGTTTGTACAAGACCAACCCACGTCTGGCATTCCTGATGACCTTGGCATTGTTCTCATTGGGTGGTATTCCTCCATTCGCCGGTATGTTCTCGAAGTTCTTCGTGTTCATGGCAGCAGTTGGAACTCACGACATCCACACCACATTGGGAGCCTGGGCATACGGCGTAGTATTCATCGCGTTGGTAAACACAGTTATCAGCTTGTACTACTATCTGCTCATCGTGAAGGCTATGTTCATCAAGCACAGCGATAATCCGCTTCCTACTTTCCAGAGCGCATGCTCAACCAAGTTGGCGCTTGCTATCTGCACCGTAGGTATCGTAGCATTCGGTATTTGCTCATTCGTCTTCGACTGGATTTCAGTTGCAGTAAATGCGTAAATCATCAATAATTTATAAAAATCCCAGCAATCGGTAAAAGATTGCTGGGATTTTTTTGTTTTATCTAAAATTTGCAGTACCTTTGCACCCCGAAAGAGGCATGGTGCCTCCACTATAAATTGTAAATTATAAATTATAAATTTAAAATGGATAAGTTACCAATGAATGATGTTCCGATGCTCGTAAGCGCCATCAACTTCCTGCTTCGTGACCACGAGTTTGAAACACTCGATGAGATTTGTAATCACTTCAATGTGAACCGTGCGGCATTAGAAGCCAAAATGGCTACCCAAGGTTTTGAGTGGTCAGAGCAGCAGAAAAAATTCTGGTAAACCCCACACGCTCAGAAAAGTATAGTCAGCACGCCCTGTAAGGGCAGAAGCTCCTAGCCCAGGGCAACACCCTGGGTAAATGTAATTGCATTTAAAAACGCCCTGTAAGGGCAAAAGCTTTTAAAAAATATAAATTATTAATTAATTATGACTCCTCCTCGACCCTTGTGGAAGTCTGTACAAGACTATGTTTTGATTGCGATAGGTATGATATCCTACGCTATTGGATGGAATGTATTCCTCTTGCCAACCAATGTAACAGCAAGCGGACTTCCTGGTATCTCCAGTATTATCTATTGGGCAACCGGTTGCCCTGTGCAAATTCCGTATTTTATCGTCAACGCCACCTTATTAATATGTGCGTTCAAGATTTTGGGAGCAAAGTTCTGTGTCAAGACTGTTTATGCCGTTATAGTGGTAACCATCCTGACCTCTTTCTTCTCCAGCCGTTTAGGTGATGTTCATCTTTTGGAAAACCAACCTTTATGGGCTGCTTTCTTGGGTGCCGTTTTCTGTGGCTGCGGAATCGGACTCGGTTTCTCGGTTGGTGGAAGTACGGGTGGTACGGATATCATTGCAGCCATCGTCAACAAGTATCGCGACATTTCTCTAGGTAGAGTGATTATGATATGCGACATCTTCATCATCAGTTCCAGCTATCTGGTGGTACACGATTGGGAGAAGGTGTTATATGGTTATGTAGTTCTTTGCGTTCAGGCATTCTGCATCGACCAGGTGGTAAACAGCAGAAGACGAAGCGTACAGTTCTTTATCATTTCCCAGAAGTATGAGGAGATAGGCAAGCGCATCAATGTAGATGCTGATAGGGGAGTAACGGTGGTGAATGCCAGCGGTTTTTATTCCGGTCAGGATGTGAAGATGCTTTTCGTGTTAGCCAAGCAGCGTCAGGCTCCTGCTATCTTCCGTCTTATCAGCGAGATAGATCCCCATGCCTTTGTCAGTCAGAGTGCCGTTATCGGTGTGTATGGTGAAGGTTTTGACAAGATTAAATATAAAAGCAAAAAAGAGCACGGAGTTTAATATTCCGTGCTTTTTTTATGCATCAGAAAAAGTCACATGGTACCATGCTATCATCATATTTTATATTGAAATAAAAATTCTCCAACCCGCTTAAGAAAGTCGGTTGGGGAATTTTTTCTTCTGCCACAGCCTTTGTTCCTATCCTGATTTATTCAGGTTTCCCTGATTTCTTCAGTAAAGGGGCGAGGAACTTATAGGTATATCCTTTTTGCTGCTTTACCATTTCTTCTGGTGTACCGGCAAAGAGGAGCTGACCGCCGCCTCGTCCACCTTCCGGACCCATGTCGATGAGCCAGTCGGCGAGTTTGATGACATCGAGATTGTGCTCGATGATGATGACCGTATTGCCACGGTCTACCAGTTTCTGGAGTACATCCATCAGGATGCGGATGTCTTCGAAATGCAGACCGGTTGTCGGTTCATCGAGAATATAGAGCGTCTTGCCCGTATCACGCTTCGAGAGTTCGGTAGCCAGTTTTACGCGCTGACTTTCACCGCCAGAGAGGGTAGTGGAACTCTGTCCTAACCTGATGTATCCGAGACCTACATTCTGTAATGCCTTGATCTTCTGCAGTATCTGAGGAACATTCTCGAAGAAATCTACCGCCTGGTTGATGGTCATGTCGAGAACATCGGCTATGCTCTTTCCCTTGTATCTTACCTCCAGCGTCTCGCGGTTGTAGCGTTTGCCGTGGCATACCTCACAAGGTACGTAGACATCTGGCAGGAAGTTCATTTCGATGGTCTTATATCCGTTACCCTTACATTCCTCGCATCTTCCACCTTTCACATTGAAGGAGAATCTGCCCGGCTTGTAACCGCGGATCTTTGCTTCGGGAAGTCCTACGAAGAGCGAGCGGATATCGCTGAACACGCCTGTGTAGGTAGCTGGATTGCTGCGAGGCGTCCTGCCAATCGGACTCTGGTCTACATTCACTACCTTGTCTATATTCTCGATACCATCAATGCTCTCGTATGGCATCGGTTTCTTGAGCGAACGGTAGAAATGCTGCGAGAGGATAGGCTGGAGGGTCTCGTTGATGAGAGTAGATTTGCCTGAGCCGCTGACACCCGTTACGACAATGAGTTTGCCGAGTGGAAAATCAACATCCACCCCCTTGAGGTTGTTGCCCGTTGCTCCGTGAATGGTGATATGCTTGCCGTTGCCTTCTCTGCGGAGGCCAGGCACCTCAATAGCCATCTTGCCGTTGAGATACTGGGCGGTGATGGTATCGGTCTTGAGCATCTCCTGGGGTGTGCCCTGGAAGACAACTTCACCTCCCTTGCGTCCCGCCTTCGGACCGATATCTACTATCCAGTCGGCAGCCCGCATCATATCTTCATCGTGCTCCACCACAATAACGGTATTGCCCAGGTCGCGAAGTTCCTTCAGACTGTTGAGCAGACGTTCGTTGTCGCGCTGGTGCAGACCGATGCTCGGCTCATCGAGGATATAGAGTACATTGACCAGCTGGCTACCAATCTGAGTAGCCAGACGGATGCGCTGGCTCTCGCCACCCGAGAGAGAAGCCGACTGGCGGTTGAGCGAGAGATAATTGAGTCCCACATCGAGGAGGAAGGTGACGCGTGAGCGCAACTCCTTGATGATTTCGTGAGCCACCTTCGCTTTCATCGAAGGCAGATGCTGTTCTACTTCTTCGAGCCAATCGCGCAGTTCATCGATGTCGAGACTGGCTACTTCGGATATATTCTTATCCCAGATTTTGAAAGAGAGCGATTCCTTTTTGAGTCGCAAACCATGGCATTCAGGACATTCGATGGTAGAGATAAACTGGTCGGCCCATTTCTTGCCCGCCGCACTCTCATCATCCTCCATCACCTTCTGCAGGTAGTCGATGATGCCATCGTATGCGCAGAAGTAGTCGGTAGAGGTATGCACCTTTTCCTTTTCTATCTTCACGTTTTCGAGCGAACCATAGAGAATTTCCTGCATGGCATCGCCCGGAATCTCGCAGATAGGTGTCTTCAGGTTGAGGTCATACTTGCTGAGTAATGATTCTATCTGCCAGAAAATCATCTGGTTCTTGTATTTGCCAAGTGGAGCGATTCCGCCCTCATGGATGCTGAGTTTATCATCGGGAATTACCTTCTTGATATCAATCTGGTTCACCTTTCCCAGACCCTTGCAATGCGGACAGGCACCTTCGGGAGAGTTGAAGGAGAACATGTTAGGAGCTGGATCCTGGTAGGCGATACCCGTTACAGGGTCCATGAGACGCTTGGAGTATGTCTTGGCCTCCTTGGCACCTTTCTCAAGAACCATTACCATGCCGTCGCCCTGTTTCATAGCCGTTGCCACACTCTTGCGGATGCGTTCCTCATCTTCTTCCTTCACCACCAGTTTATCGACCACAGCTTCTATATTGTGGTTCTTGTAGCGGTCGGTTTTCATATTGGGAACGATTTCGAGGATGTTGCCGTCGAGTCGCACGTAGAGATACCCCTTTCTGCGCATGCTTTCGAAGAGTTCGCGGTAATGACCCTTGCGCTGGCGTACGAGGGGAGCGAGCAGGAAGATAGCCTTGCCCTTATAATCGCTGAGAATCATGTCGATGACCTGTTCCTCGGTATATTTCATCATCTCCTCGCCACTCTGATAGCTGTAGGCAGTACCGGCGCGGGCATAGAGCAGACGGAGATAGTCGTAAATCTCGGTGGTAGTGCCCACGGTAGAGCGGGGATTCTTGTTGGTGGTTTTCTGTTCTATGCTGATGACCGGACTCAATCCCGTAATCTTATCAACATCCGGGCGTTCCATATTACCCAGGAAGTTGCGGGCATAGGCAGAGAATGTTTCGATATATCTGCGCTGACCTTCGGCAAAGATGGTGTCGAAAGCCAGTGAACTCTTGCCCGAACCCGAGAGTCCGGTAATCACGGTGAGGGAATCACGCGGAATCTCCACATCTATGTTCTTGAGGTTGTGGACCCGTGCGCCCCATACATTTATCTTTTCTTCTGAATTCATATTCCAATTCTGCTAATTGCTGTTTGCCTAATAGTTACTGTTCTGTTCTTCGGTATAACCTCTGAGCAGGTTGACATCACGTTTGATGTTATACACCACGCCATCTGCCCCCTTCGCCTTGACGAGACAGAAGTATACACCCTCCTTGACCGGTTTTCCGCGGTAGGTGCCATCCCATCCCGTGGCAGGGTCGGTCCATTCATAGAGTTTCTGTCCCCACCTATTATATATATAGGCGTGGAACTCTTCGATATTCCGGTAACCATCCTTGGCCTTGTAGATGTCGTTGATGCCATCGCCATTTGGAGAGAAGGCATTCGGCATGAGAAGAGAACTGACCTTGGTCGTCTCTTCTGTGTTGTCCTCCTCGTCGTCGTTGACTTCCTGAGCGTGTAATTGACACGTCAAAAGTGGCAACATGATGCAAAGTAATGCTATTTTTCGTCTCATTTCTAAAATAATTTGTGCAAAGATAATAAAAAGATGAGAGATATTGCGTCAGATGCAAGATTTTTTGTATTTTTGCAGATGAAAACATGAAATATTTGAAGATATCGTTAAAAAAATCTTGAGATATGAGACAAAAAATGAGATATTTCCTGCTGCTCGTTGGGCTTCTGCTCAGTGTCAGCATTGGCGCGCAGACTATAAAATGGCGCGACATTTACACGGTTAAGAAGAAAGATACCATCTTTGGTATCGCCAATAAATATGGATTGAGCCTTCCTGAACTGATGGATGCCAATCCGGAGATGAAGCGTGAGGGATACATGCTGCAGAAGGGAGCTACGCTCTTTATTCCATACACCAAAGACCAGAAGAATCCTAATCAGGTGAACGGTCAGAAGTCGGGGAATGGGGCGACGGTTCAGAAAACTGCTACAGCTCCGGCAACCTCAAAGGCTGCTGTTGCCAGAAATGCGGTAAAGGTAGGCGTGATGTTACCTTTGCATAATGTTGATGGCGACGGCAAGCGAATGGTGGAGTATTACCGCGGTTTGCTGCTGGCTTGCGAAACCCTGAAGCAGCAGGGCGCCGATATAGATGTGCATGCCTGGAACGTTCCTATTGATGCTGATATCCGGAATACACTCTTGCAGGAGGGCGCTAACCAATGTGACATCATCTTTGGTCCACTTTATACCAAGCAGGTGGCTCCGCTGGCCAACTTCTGCAAGAACTACGGCATCAAAATGGTGATTCCGTTCTCTATCAGCGGAGATGACGTAGAAAGAAACAAAGAGATTTTCCAGGTTTATCAGAGCGATGATGCGCTGAATGATGCGACCATCAAGGCATTCCTGAGCCGTTTTACCAATGTGCATCCTATCTTTGTAGACTGCAATGATTCTACTTCGAGAAAGGGCAACTTTACATTCGGTCTGCGCAAGGAACTGGAACGCAGGAAAATCAATTATAGCATCACCAATGTGAATTCAAGTATCGATCAGTTTGCCAAGGCTTTTATACCTTCCAAGCAGAATGTGATAATCCTGAATACGGGACGTTCGCCACAGTTGACTCAGGTATTGAACAAGCTCGACGAATTTGATGCGAAGTATCCGGGTGCAGCCATCTCTCTCTTCGGCTATACCGAATGGCTGATGTATGCCAAGTATAATCTGGAAAGATTCTATAAGTATGATACTTATATCCCTTCCACCTTCTATTATAACCCGAACTCAGCACAGACCAAGGCGCTTGAGAGCCGTTATGAGCGATGGTTCCATCAGCCGATGATGGTGGCACAGCCAAGATTCGCCATCACCGGTTTCGATCACGGAATGTATCTGATTCAGGGCGTCAAGAGATATGGCAAGAACTTTACAGGTGAGCGCCAGCAGATGACTTACCTGCCTGTGCAGACTCCACTCCGTTTCGAGAAAACCAGTAGGGGAGGATACAAGAACAAGAGTTTCCAGTTGATTCACTATACCTTTAATCATCAGATAGAGGCGGTGAAGTACTAGTTTATAGTTTACAATTTATAGTTTACAATTTATAGTTGATAATGAATAGAAATATTGGGCTGCTGATACTGATGCTCATCTTCGGAATTCCAGTTTCGGCACAGATAGGAGAGCATCGTAATGATTTCGCCATCGGTTTTAATGGGGGCTATATGATGAGTAGCGTAGGATTCACACCCGAGGTACAGCAGAAGCAGCACGGCGGACTGACGGGCGGTTTCTCGATGAGATATACCTGTGAGAAATATTTCAAGACCATCTGTTCTATCTATGCCGAGGTAAACTATTCGCAGGCAGGATGGGAAGAGGATATCCTGGATATGGAGAATAATCCGGTAATTATCACCGAAACCAAAGAGGCGATGGCTTACAAGCGTACCATTAACTATATTCAGGTGCCAATCTTTGCGCATCTGGCATGGGGTAGGGAGACAAGAGGACTGAATATCTTCGTGAATGCCGGTCCGCAGTTTGGTCTCTATCTGAGTGATTCGCAGAAGACCAACTTCTCGGTAGAGCACATGCCGGCAACCGACAATAACCGTGTAAGTCCGGTGGTGGCTCAGGATACGATGGCAGTCAAGAACAAGCTCGATTATGGTATCGCCCTTGGTCTGGGTGCTGAATACAGTATTCCGAAGGTGGGGCATTTCCTTGCCGAAGCCCGATACTACTATGGTCTGGGAAATATCTATGGTGCTTCTAAGCGTGATTATTTCGGAAAGAGTAACTACGGACAGATTGTTCTGAAACTCTCTTATCTCTTTGATATCACCAGAACGAAGAACGTGAAACGGAAATAGATGATAATTAATAATTGATAATTAATAATGATAACGGGTTTATCATTTATGTTTTAAAGAAAATGAGTACAACAGAAAAAATGCAGATGAAATTGAGCGACTCTAAGTCAGCTCGCTGGACCGCCCTCCTCATTGTGAGTATCACGATGATGTTCGGTTACTTTTTTACAGATGTGATGTCTCCACTGGAGCCTCTCTTGACAGCAGCCAAGGGAGCAGAGAATGGTCTCGGACTCGGATGGAATTCGGATGAATACGGCTTCTTCTCTGGAGCTTACGGATACTTCAATGTGTTCCTCCTGCTCCTCTTTTTCGGTGGTCTTATCCTCGATAAGTTTGGCATCCGTTTCACTGGTATCCTTTCTACCGTCCTGATGTTTGGTGGAGCCTTGTTGAAGTGGTATGCTTTAGGTCATGAGTTTGACGGAATGGTTGCTGTACCATTCTTCGGTACTTACAGTACGCAGGTAGTGATAGCTGCTCTTGGCTTTGCCATCTATGGTGTAGGATGCGAGATATGCGGTATCACAGTGAGCAAGGTCATCGTGAAGTGGTTTACGGGCCATGAGTTAGCTCTGGCAATGGGTGTACAGGTTGCTACGGCTCGTTTGGGAACTGCTGCAGCCCTGAGTGCTTCTCTTCCTTTTGCCAAGGCAATGGGTGGAGTATCTGCTTCTGTTGCTTTGGGCGCTGTATTGCTTTGCGCTGGTGTACTGGTTTATCTGGTTTATTGCGTGATGGACAAGAAGGAGGATGCTTCTGTGGCAGCTGTGGCTACTGAGCCGGAAGAAGGTTTCAAGTTCTCTGACTTGGGAGGTCTTTTCAAGACAATAGGTTTCTGGTATGTGGCTGTACTCTGTCTGATGTTCTATGCAGGCGTATTCCCATTCCTGAAGTTTGCTACCAAGCTGATGATTTTCAAGTATGGTGTGGATGCTAATATGGCAGGTCTGATTCCTGCAATGTTGCCTTTCGGTACCATCTTCCTCACACCGCTCTTCGGTAGTATATACGATAAGTATGGCAAGGGTGCTACGCTGATGATTATCGGCAGTTGCCTCCTGACCTTTGTGCACGTCATGTTTGCCCTGCCAATCAACTCTTGGGTGCTTGCCATCGTACTGATGCTCATCCTGGGCATCGCATTTGGACTGGTACCATCAGCCATGTGGCCATCTGTGCCAAAGATTATCCCAATGAAACTCTTAGGAACTGCATACGCTCTTATCTTCTACATCCAGAACATCGGACTGGCTCTCATTCCGGTATGGATTGGTAAGGTAAACCAGGCGAATACCGCAGCCGACGGCACCATCGACTATACCCAGACGATGACTATCTTTGCCGGTTTCGGAGTAGTAGCCATCCTCATCGCTTTCCTCCTCTTGTGGGAAGACAAGCGAAAGGGATATGGATTGCAGAAGCCTAATGTGAAATAAGTGAAGAGCGAAGAACAAAGAGCAAATTGAGTGAAGAGTAAAAAACGAAGAGTGTAGAATCCGTTTGCTCTTTGTTCTTCTAAATCTTTGAAAGTGTAATTTTTAAAAGAAAGGAAATAACCATGAATGCGACACCTGAATCATTGATTAAGGACTATGCTGACCCGATAGAGCAGCAGGAGATTGACAAGTTTGTATGTTCAGAGATGGGCAGACAGATACACCGGTATATCAAGGGTATGTCGGGTACCAAGCAAGCTATGTTGAAATTTGAGGAAAGGCTAGCCAGCCTCTCTGTACCAGAGAAGGAGAAGGCGATAGCCAAGTATATTGATCTGAACAGAAAAGCATTGGATGGTCTTGACTTGAAGATGATTCTGGTCCGTTCGGTAGCCAACTATTGTGACACCTTCCAGTATATGCTGGATTTTGTCAACGATAAGCGCAAGATGGTTTTCTATTACCAGCGCATCAAGGCGAAATACATTCAATATCATGAAGTATTTGAGCAGGATGGAAAGTTCGGTATGAAAGATCATCAAGGCAACGTATTGCTGGCGCCTGTGTATGACTTCCTCCGTACGTGCTACATCTACAATGATGACTTGAGCATCATGCCGGTGATAGCTGAGAAGAATGGCAAGATGGGACTGGTAATGCCGGATGGTAACGATACGGTAGTGGCGGATTTCCTTTACGACGAAATTTGCTTGCGTGATGAATATCCTTACTTCGAAGCATCCCGTGAAGGTATCAGTGGCTTTATTGATAAGTTTGGAAATTTTGTTAATAGTTAATAGTTAATAGTTAACAGTTTATAGTTAATAGAGAAAGGGCAATCAGATTGGGATGAACCAACTGATTGCCCCTTTTTACTTTCGTTGCTATGAGCAACTTGGTTTTATCTATTTTTCTCTCGTCTTCAAAACCTAGTGAAGAAAAGCAAAAGAATTCTTCACTCTTCACTTAACTTATCCCAAGTATTTCATCAAGATTTTGATCTTACCGCTATCACGGAGTTTGATGATACTCTTTTCGCGAATCTGGCGAACACGCTCACGGGTAAGGTTGAACTCGCTACCGATTTCCTCCAAACCCTTCTCGTGGCAACCGATACCATAGCAGTAGCACAGAATCTTGCGCTCACGATCTTTCAATACAGAGTTGAGAACACGGTCAAGCTCGCTCGCCATAGACTCGAAGTCTACACCCTTGTCGGTACGGCTGTCATCACCCGAAGCCATCACGTCGACCATCGCATTGTCGTCATCATCGCTACCGAATGGAGCATCGATACTCATGTGGTGATTATCTGCCTTGATAGTCTGGTCAATCTTGCTTTCTTCCATCTTTGTAATTTGAGCGAGCTCAGCAACAGAAGGTTTGCGCTGGTTCTCCTGCTCAAACTTACTGATTTCTGCACTGATTTTGCTCAATGCACCTACCTGGTTCAAAGGCAGGCGAACGATACGGCTCTGCTCGGCAATAGCCTGCAGGATGCTCTGACGAATCCACCATACGGCGTATGAGATAAACTTAAAGCCGCGGGTCTCGTCAAACTTTTCAGCAGCCTTTACCAAACCGATGTTACCCTCGTCGATGAGGTCGGTAAGAGAAAGACCTTGGTGCTGATATTGCTTAGCAACAGATACAACGAAACGAAGGTTTGCTTTTACCAATTTCTCTTTGGCACGTTCTCCCTCACGACCGCCTTTGCGAATCTTCTGGGCAAGTTCGATTTCTTCATCGATAGAGACCATAGGCTCTCTACCAATCTCCACCAAGTACTTGTCGAGTGCTTCACTGGAACGGTTGGTTATACTCTTACTAATCTTAAGTTGTCTCATAAATATCCTTTTACCTTTCTATTTAGAATTTTTTGAAGTATTTTTGTGTATCCCGAAACCTCCTCATGGTTTCGGGGTGCAAAGGTACGAAAAAAAATGCAATTACGTTGTAATATAAACGGATTTTTTTTATCTGATTTGTCTGTTTTTTAGAATTTTAGCCGGTTCCTAGTAGAAAAATGCTATGTGAAGTGCGGTTTTTGGTGCAATAAGTTTGAAATATGGAATAATTTATGTATCTTTGCACAAAAATTGCGAGAAAAGAATAACTAAATAATAAAATAACAACAAAACAAAAAATTATGTTTGAGAATCAACCAAAAGGTCTGTGGGCCTTAGCTTTGGCAAACACGGGTGAGCGTTTCGGCTATTACACCATGCTTGCTGTGTTTTTGCTTTATTTGCAGGCCAACTTCGGTTTTGAAACTGGATTGGCAAGTACTATTTATTCTACATTCCTGATGATGGTTTATTTCCTTCCTATCATCGGTGGTATTGCAGCCGACAAGTTTGGCTTTGGACGTATGGTTACCACAGGTATCTTCATCATGTTCATCGGCTATCTTGTTCTCTCACTTCCTCTTGGCAAGGAAACCGTTGCCGTTGCTGCTATGGGTATTTCACTTATTCTCATCGCTTTGGGAACCGGTCTGTTCAAGGGTAATCTGCAGGTGATGGTAGGCCGTCTCTATGATGAGCCACAGTATGCCAGCAAACGTGATTCCGGTTTCTCACTCTTCTATATGGCTATCAACATCGGTGCTATGTTTGCTCCTACTGCTGCCATCAAGATTATGAAGTGGGCGCAGGAGAGCCTGAGCGTATCAGTGGCGGATTCATACCACTTCGCATTCGCCGTGGCTTGTGCTTCACTGATTTTCAGTATCGCTATCTACTATGCCTTCAGCTTTACATACAAGCATGTTCTTGCTTCTGAGAACAAGAGCAAGGACGATAAGACTCCTGCCAAGGAGACCAACGAGCTTTCCAAGGCTGAGACCAAGGAGCGCATCATCTGCCTCTGTCTCGTATTCGCCGTGGTTATCTTCTTCTGGATGGCTTTCCATCAGAATGGTAATACATTGACACTCTTTGCCCGCGATTATACACAGAAGACTTCAGAGGGTCTGCAGTCTATGGCATTCGACGTTACCAACCTCGTAGCCTGCATCTTCGTGGTTTACGGTTGCTTCGGTCTGGCACAGAGCAAGACTGGCAAGGGTAAGGGCATCTCTCTTGGTGTCATTGTTGCTGCCATCGCTTTCCTCTTCTACAAGTACAGCAACCTTGAAGGTGCCGTAGATGTTGAGGCTCCTATCTTCCAGCAGTTCAACCCATGCTATGTAGTGGCATTGACACCAGTGAGCGTTGCTTTGTTCTCATGGCTTCACAAGATTGGCAAAGAGCCTACATCGCCAGAGAAGATTGGTTTGGGTATGCTCGTTGCTGCTCTCGGTTTCGTATGGATGGCTGTAGGTTCTATGGGGTTGGAGCTTCCTTTGACACAGGGCAATCCTGCTACAGAGGGTACACGTGTAAGTGCTAACCTCCTCATCTCTACATACCTCATCCTTACATTCGCAGAGCTTCTGCTTTCTCCAATCGGTATTTCATTCGTATCGAAGGTAGCTCCTCCAAAGTATGCTGGTTTGATGATGGGTCTCTGGTTTGGTGCAACAGCCATCGGTAACCAGTTGGTTATGATTCCTGGCATCATGTGGGGTCAGAACTTCAACCTCATTGCCATCTGGGGTGTTCTCGCCGGTATCTGCCTGGTTTCAGCTCTCTTCATCTTCTCTATCATCAAGAAGTTGAATCGCGTAAGCTAAATCTTAGAATTATAATATATAAAAAAGGCTTGCTTCATTACGGAGCAAGCCTTTTTTATATGTTATTTCTTCAACCACTTGTCTAACCAGCCGAAGAAAGTGCGCTGCCAGAGCACGCCGTTCTGTGGCTTCAATACCCAGTGGTTCTCATCAGGATAGATGAGAAGCTCGGCTGGGATGCCACGCATGCGGGCTGCATTGAAGGCGCCCATGCCCTGGTTGGCATTGATACGGTAATCCTTTTCGCCGTGGATGCAGAGGATAGGAGTATCCCACTTGTCTACAAACTTATGAGGACTGTTCTCGTAAGTCTTCTTGGCGTTGGCAGTCTGGTTCTTGTTCCAGTAAGCATCCTCGTATTCCCAGTTAGAGAACCAAGCCTCCTCGGTATCGGTATACATGCTCTCCAGGTTGAAAGCACCATCGTGAGAGAGGAATGCCTTGAAACGCTTGTTGTGATGACCGGCGAGATAGTATACAGAGAAACCACCGAAGCTGGCACCGACACAACCCAGACGATCCTTGTCTACGTAAGGAAGATTGTTGGCAGCATCATCAATAGCTGAAAGATAATCGTTCATGCACTGGCCTGTCCAGTCACCAGAAATCTCTTCGTTCCATGCGCTTCCGAAACCAGGGAGACCGCGACGGTTAGGCAATACGACAACATAGCCGTTGGCTGCCATGATCTGGATGTTCCAGCGGTAGCTCCAGAACTGGCTTACCGGACTCTGAGGACCACCCTCGCAGAAGAGAAGGGTAGGGTACTTCTTGTTGGCATCGAAATTAGATGGCAACATGATCCATACCAGCATCTGCTTGCCGTCGGTAGTCTTCACCCAGCGCTGCTCACACTTACCCATATTCAACTGGTTCAGAATGTGGTCGTTCTCGCGGGTAATCTGCTCTACCTTGGTACTCTTGGCATTCTTGCCTGGAGTTACGATGTAGATATCTGTAGGATGACTCATGCTAGCCTTGGTAGCGAGAAGCTTGTTGCCGTTGTTGGCAAGTGAGATGCTTCCGTAGTCAGCCCACTCGTTGGTAATCTGCTTCACTTCGCCCTTGAAGTTAGCCTGATAGAGGTTCAGGGTTCCGTGCC
>CATXJC010000043.1 GCA_958369755.1 uncultured Prevotella sp. | reverse complement strand
AGAGCACCTGACTGTTAATCAGGGGGTCGTTGGTTCAAGCCCATCTTGAAGCGCATTATATAAGCCTTGCAAGTTTTCACTTGCAAGGCTTTATTGTTTTTAGACATATTAAAGCCCCCCTGTTTACACCCAATGTTCTTAGGCTATCCCCCTTTACACTCATCGCAAATCTTTTACATATAATTCTGCAATTAAAAGTTTCCTTAAGGAGAATATATTTTTTCCTTAAGGGAAAATATTTTTTTCCTTAAGGATATTTATTTTTTTCCTTAAGGAAACAGTTTCATAGGGTTCTGACAAAAAAACGGGTGCATTCCGCTTTTTTGACGAAATGCACCCATCTATATTTATTAATGTATATAATACTAGGATTATTCTACATCATTGTTATGATCCAAAGAATCGTTGAAATCCTTAGGAGCCTGCTCCTCGTTACGATGCTCGTAACGACGTGGCTGACGAGCTGGACGCTCACCACGGCCCTCATGACGATCATCACGACGACCACGACGCTCACCACGCTCTGGACGTGGACGACGCTCACGCTCCACGTAACCCTCAGGCTTCTCCATCAACACACGATGAGAGAGCTTGTACTTGCCAGTCTTAGGATCAATCTCCATCAACTTCACCTTGATCTTGTCGCCTTCCTTGATGCCAGCCTCTTCAACTGTCTCAAGACGCTTCCAATCAATCTCAGAGATGTGGAGCAAACCATCCTTACCAGGGAGAATCTCTACGAAGCAACCGTAAGGCATGATAGAACGGACAGTACCCTCGTAAACCTCACCAACCTCAGGAACAGCTACGATAGCCTTGATCTTAGCCAAAGCTGCATCGATAGAATCCTTGTTAGGAGCAGATACCTGGACGTGACCCTTACCATCAGTCTCCTCGATAGTGATTGTCGCACCAGTATCCTCCTGCATCTGCTGGATAATCTTACCACCAGGGCCGATAACAGCACCGATGAACTCCTTAGGGATATCGAATGCTACGATACGTGGAACCTGTGGCTTCATCTCAGCACGTGGCTCAGAGATTGTCTCCATCATGCAGTTGAGGATGTGCTCACGACCAGCCTTAGCCTGCATCAAAGCCTCCTCAAGAATCTCGAAGCTCAAACCATCACACTTGATATCCATCTGTGTAGCAGTCAAACCATCGCGGGTACCAGTGGTCTTGAAGTCCATATCACCCAAGTGGTCCTCATCACCGAGGATATCACTGAGGATAGCGTACTTGTCCTCACCTGGGTTCTTGATAAGACCCATAGCGATACCAGAAACTGGCTTCTTCATAGGAACACCTGCATCCATCAGGGCGAGAGTACCGGCACAAACAGTAGCCATAGAAGAAGAACCGTTAGACTCCAGGATCTGGCTTACCAAACGTACGGTGTAAGGGAAGTCTGCAGGAATCTGACCCTTCAAACCACGCCATGCCAAGTGACCGTGACCAATCTCACGACGGCCTACGCCGCGCTGAGCCTTAGCCTCACCTGTAGAGAATGGAGGGAAGTTATAGTGAAGGAGGAAGCGCTGGTAGCTCTTCTCGAGCACACCGTCGATAAGCTTCTCATCCATCTTTGTACCAAGAGTACATGTAGAGAGAGACATAGTCTCACCACGCTGGAAGATAGCGCTTCCGTGAGGCATTGGGAGTGGAGATACCTCGCACCAGATAGGACGGATATCTGTAGTAGCACGACCATCAAGGCGCAAGCCCTCATCGAGGATGCAACGGCGCATAGCATCGCGCATTACGTCATCATAGTAACGGGTAGCCTCAGCGTGCTTCTCCTCCAAGTCTTCCTCAGAAAGATCGGTATGAGCAGCGTCATACTTCTCGAGGAAATCAGCCAAAACCTTGTCGAAAGCATCCTGACGTGCATGCTTCTCCAAAGCCTGGTGGTTGATATCATAAGCAGGCTTGTAAAGCTCAGACTTGATCTGCTCACGGAGTTCCTCGTCGTTGATCTCATGATCATACTCACGCTTCACGTCAGTACCCTTCTCCTTAGCCAACTCATACTGGAGCTCGCACATAGGCTTGATAGCCTCGGCAGCAGCCTTGAGGGCACCGATCAGATCCTGCTCAGCAACTTCCTTCATCTCACCTTCCACCATCATGATGTTCTCCTTGGTAGCACCAACCATGATATCCATGTCAGCCTCTTCCATCTGCTGGAATGTAGGGTTAACAACATACTCACCATTGATACGAGCTACACGAACCTCAGAGATGTAGTGCTCGAAAGGAATATCTGAACAAGCCATGGCAGCTGAAGCAGCGAAACCTGCAAGGGCATCTGGCTGGTCAACACCATCGGCTGAGAGCAACATTACCTGTACGTAAACTTCTGCATGGTAGTTAGAAGGGAAAAGTGGACGCAAAGCACGGTCCACAAGGCGAGAGGTAAGGATCTCCTCGTCGCTAGCCTTGCCTTCGCGCTTGGTGAAACCACCAGGGAAACGGCCAGCAGCACTGTACTGCTCACGATAATCTACTTGCAAAGGCATGAAATCTGTACCCGGAACTGCATCCTTTGCTGCACAAACAGTTGCGAGAAGCACTGTGTTACCCATGCGGAGAACCGCAGCACCATCAGCCTGTTTTGCAACTTTTCCGGTCTCAATTGTGATGGTTCTTCCATCAGGCAACTGAACACTTTTTGTAATTACGTTCATCTAATTATTAAAACTTATTGTTTTGTCTAACATCTAATATCTAAAACGGTGCAAAGATACCTCTTTAATAATTAATAAACGAATATTTGGGCAACTATTTTCTACTTTTTTAATAATTTTATCTATCTAAGGTGCATTATTCCCGATTTTATTACTACCTTTGCAGTCGATAATTTCGCAAAATACTAAAATTCATGAAGATATCTAGAATCTATTCAGCGGCAGTGATTATGGTAGCTGCGCTGGCTCTCACTTCTTGTAACAACAAGAAATTTCATATCAACGGTAATATTACCGAGGCTCAGGACTCTATGCTCTACCTGGAGAACCTCAGTCTGAATGGTCCGGTGAAGATCGACTCGGTGAAACTGGGTGAAGATGGATCCTTCGCTTTCGAAGAGAATGCGATGGACAGCATCACTCCAGAATTCTACCGTCTCCGCATTGCCAACCAGAGCATCAACCTCAGTATCGACTCAACCGAGACCGTCAACGTGAAGGCAGCTTATCCTCAGATGAGCTACAAGTACGAGGTGGAAGGCTCAGAGAACTGCAGCAAGATCAAGGAACTTTCGCTCAAGCAGATGACTCTGCAGAGCAACATCAATGGCATCATCAAGAGCCCTAACATCGGGGTAGATTCCATGGATGTCATCGTGGCTCGCATGCTGGCTGCATACAAGCAGGATGTAAAGACCAACTACATCTTCAAGGAGCCGATGAAGGCTTCCTCTTACTATGCACTCTTCCAGACTATCCAGTTGGGCAACACCAACTCACTCATCTTCAACCCTCGCAACAACAAGGATGACGTGAAAGTATTCGCTGCCGTAGCTACAAGCTGGGATACTTACTATCCAGGAGCAGAGCGTGGCAAGAACCTGCACAACATCGCCATCGAGGGCATGAAGGATATCCGTATCATTGACAGGCAGCGTGCACAGCAGCAGATTGAGGCAAGCAAGGTGAGCGTAAACGGATGCATAGAAATTGCCCTGCAGGACAACAAGGGACAGGTTCGCCGCCTCTCTGATCTCACAGGCAAGGTGGTTTTGCTCGATTTCCATGTCTTCGCCAGCAACGAGAGCACCAAGCGCATCATGATGCTCCGTGAGCTTTACAACAAATATCATGCTGCCGGACTGGAAATCTATCAGGTTTCCGTAGATCCAGATGAGCACTTCTGGAAAACATCTACCGCTGCCCTTCCATGGATCTGCGTACGTGAAGAGAACGGCATCCAGGGAACAAGTCTCCAGCTCTATAACGTGCAGAGCATCCCTACCTTCTTCCTCATCGACAGAAGCAATACTCTGAGAGCCCGCGACATACAGATCAAGGACATTGATGCAGCCATCAAGAACCTTCTTTAATACGAGCTTTCATACAACAGACAAGTCGGAAGTCTGGACTTTTCTCCAGACTTCCGGCTTCTATCATCCAATACGAACTACAATAGATTAACAGCAACAATAAATTTTAAGCACTAAAAAATGAACAAGAAACTTTTAGCTTTCGCAGCATTGGCTCTCGCAACAGCAGGAGCAAACGCTAAAGTAAAGTTGCCGCACATCCTGGGTGACAACATGATTATCCAACAAGATTCAGAAGCCAACCTCTGGGGTTGGGACAAGCCTGGTACCCTGGTAGAGGTAAGCACCTCATGGTCGCAGCAGAAATATTCTGCAAAGACCGGAAAGGATGGCAAGTGGGCTGTCAAGGTACAGACTCCCAAGGCTAGCTACACTCCGCTCTCCATTACCTTCGATGATGGCGAAAAGACTACCCTCAATAATGTATTGGCTGGTGAAGTATGGGTCTGCGCAGGACAAAGCAATATGGAAATGCCGGTGAAAGGTTTCGGCAACTGCCCTGTAGAAGGCTACAACAAGGTTGTATTGGAAGCCAACCAATATAAAGGTGTACACTACGTGAAGATTCCTAGCGTGATGAGCAGCAAACCGCTGGATGACGCCAACTGCGAATGGAAGGAAGTTAATCCGGAAACCGTGGGCGATGCATCTGCCACCGGATATTTCTTTGCACAGGTTGTCAACAAGGCGCTCAACGTACCAGTGGGACTGGTGATGGCAAACAAGGGCGGAAGCCGAGTAGAAAGCTGGCTCGATCGTGACTATCTGAAAAAGAACACGAAAGAAGACCTCGACTCCCTCAAGATGACGAAGAATCCTAAGTTCAAGTGGGACTTCCTCTACCCTCTTCTCTGGGGCAACGGAACCTTCCATCCTATCCTCAACTATAGCGTGAAGGGAATCCTCTTCTATCAAGGCTGTTCCAACGTGGGCGACCCGGCAGGTCAATACACACAGCGTCTTGCCGACCTCGTAGCCCAGTGGCGCAGAGACTTCAAGCAGGGCGAACTGCCATTCTATTTCGTGCAGATTGCACCTTATCATAATGGCGATGTGAATGGTGATGCAGGTCCAAGACTTCGCGAGCAGCAGTTTAATGCAGCCAAGATCATCCCGAACAGTGGCATCGTCTGCACCGAAGATCTGGTTTATCCATACGAGGTAGAACAGATTCACCCATGCCAGAAGCAGCCTGTAGGTGAGCGTCTAGCTCTTCAGGCACTCAGTAAGACCTACGGAGTGAAAGGACTCTTCTGCGAGAGTATGACTTTCAAGGAGATGAAGATTGCTGGGGACACCGTGAAGGTTCACTTCGACAACACCTACGGAGCCTATAACCGCTTTGAAGGCATCAAGGGCTTCGAGGTAGCCGGCGAAGACAAGGTGTTCCATCCTGCCACAGCCAAGCATTTCTGGCAGGAAGGCAACGACGGATGGAACGAGTGCATCGTCGTAACCAGCCCTGAAGTCAAGAAGCCGGTAGCTCTGCGCTACTGCTTCCGCAACTTCCAGCTCGGCAACATGGCGAATGCAGGCGATCTGCCTCTCTTCCCATTCCGAACAGACAATTGGTAATTAATAACATAGCGGTCGATCTTTGTGAAATCCAAAGACCGACCGCTCTTTAATATATATATTATGAGTCACGTTTTAGACAAATTCAAGTTTTGCCCTGTTTGCGGCTCTCAACATTTCGAGATCAACAACTTCAAGAGTAAAAAATGCAAGGACTGCGGATTCACCTACTATCTGAATCCCAGCAGTGCCACAGTAGCCTTCATTCTCAACGAGAAAGAAGAACTTCTGGTGGTTCGCAGAAAAAACGAGCCAGCCAAAGGCACCCTCGACTTGCCAGGCGGATTCGTAGATATGGATGAAACCGGTGAAGAAGGCGTGGCTAGAGAAGTAAAGGAAGAAACGGGCCTGGAAGTAATCGGGGCAAACTATCAGTTCAGCATCCCTAACCTCTATCTCTATTCCGACTTCCTGGTTCATACCCTAGATATGTTCTATGTTGTAAAGGTGAAAGACCTCTCTCATGTGGAGGCGATGGACGATGCCGAGGAGTCATACTGGATTCCTCTCAGCAACCTCCATCCCGAAGAGTTCGGATTAGGATCAATAAGACAGGGAGTGGCCAAATTTCTTGCAAAACACAAGACGAAAGAATGAAAATACGCCCCAAAACATTTAAAAAACCAAAAAAATCACTATATAATAAGGTATAAGCAAAAAGTTTATTTACTTTTGCAGACCAAAAGAAATTGTGTAGAAGCGTATGCAAGAAAATTTAGTAATCGTCGAGAGCCCTGCAAAGGCTAAGAAAATCGAAGAGTTTTTAGGTAAAGACTTCAAGGTGATGTCTTCTTACGGTCATATCCGTGACCTCAAGAAGAAGGAACTCAGTATAGACGAGAAGACCATGGAACCTTGTTATGAGATTCCTGAGGAAAAGAAAAAACTCGTCACAGAATTGAAATCAACAGCGAAGCAAGCTAAGAAGATTTGGTTAGCATCCGATGAGGACCGCGAGGGAGAAGCCATCAGCTGGCACCTTTGCGAAGTACTCGGACTGGATGAAGCGAAGACAAGCCGTATCGTCTTCCATGAAATTACCAAACCAGCCATCTTGGACGCTATTGAGCACCCACGCCATCTGGACATGAACTTGGTGAATGCCCAGCAGGCACGTCGTGTGCTCGACCGCATCGTGGGCTTCAAGCTCTCTCCTGTATTGTGGAGAAAGGTGAAGCCAGCCCTCTCTGCCGGTCGTGTACAGAGTGTTGCCGTACGCCTCATCGTGGAGCGTGAGCGTGAAGTCCAGAAGTTCAAGAGCGAACCATACTATCGTGTCAACGCCGTATTCGCCCTGATCAGCGAGAATGGCGCAGCCACAGAGGTAAAGGCAGAGCTCGACCACCGTTTCAAGACCCATGAAGAGGTGGAAGCCTTCCTGGAGAAGTGCAAGGACGCCAAGTTCACCGTAGAGGCTGTCACCAAGAAACCGCTGAAGCGTACACCAGCGCCTCCTTTCACCACATCAACCCTACAGCAGGAAGCAGCCCGCAAGCTCGGCTTCACCGTAAGCCAGACCATGATGGTGGCTCAGCGCCTGTACGAGGGAGGACGCATCACCTACATGCGTACCGACAGTGTGAACCTCTCTACCCTCTGCAGCAATGCCAGCAAGGATGAGATCATCAAGGAATACGGCAAGGAATACAGCAAGCCACGTGCCTATCACACCAACTCCAAGGGTGCACAGGAGGCTCACGAGGCCATCCGACCTACCTACATGAGCGAGACAAGCATCGATGGCACCAGCCAGGAGAAGCGTCTTTACGACCTGATCTGGAAACGTACCATCGCTTCGCAGATGGAGGACGCCCAGTTGGAGAAGACAACCATCAATATCAGCATCGACAACACCAGCGAGAAGTTTGTTGCCAATGGTGAGGTTGTAGTATTCGATGGTTTCCTCAAGGTATATCGTGAATCTACCGATGAGGATGAGAACGTAGAAGATTCAACCCATCTCCTGCCAGCCATGAAGAAAGGCGATGAGTTGCAGCGCCGTGAAATCATCGCCACAGAGAAATTCTCTCTGGCACCAGCAAGATACACCGAAGCAAGTCTGGTGAAGAAGCTGGAAGACCTCGGCATCGGCCGTCCATCTACCTATGCTCCTACCATCAGCACCATCCAGCAGCGTGAATACGTTGTGAAGGGTGACAAGCAGGGCGAGGAGCGCACCTACACCGTAGATACGCTGAAGGGTATCATGATTACCCAGAAGACCAAGAAGGAACAGGCTGGTTCTGAAAAGGGCAAGCTCCTCCCTACCGATATCGGTATCGTGGTAAACGACTTCCTGATGGCCAACTTCCCTAACATCATGGACTATAACTTTACTGCCAACGTAGAGCAGAAGTTTGATGATATCGCCGAGGGAAAGACCGAGTGGACCAAATGGATGAAGGACTTCGACAAGCGTTTCGAACCGGAAGTGAAGGGTGTGATGGAAGCACGCAGCGAGCACAAGGCCGGTGAACGAGAACTGGGCAAGGACCCAAAGAGCGGCCGCCCTGTATTCGTAAAGATCGGAAGATTCGGTCCAGTGGTTCAGATTGGTACCGCCGAAGACAAGGACAAGCCACAGTTTGCCCAGTTACCTGCCGACAAGAGCATTGAGACCATCACTCTGGAAGAAGCATTGGAACTCTTCAAGCTGCCTCGCCAGGTTGGTGAGTTCGAAGGCTCTACCGTAACCATCGGAAGCGGCCGTTTCGGTCCATACGTACTCCATGACCGTAAGTATGTATCCATTCCTAAGGAAATCGACCCAATGGCCATCACCCTGGAACAGGCTGTGGAACTTATCAACGAAAAACGCTCTAACGAGCAGAAACGCCATATCAAGACCTTTGAGGAAGACAACAAGCTGGAGCTCCTGAACGGACGCTATGGTCCTTACATCGCATTCGATGGCAAAAACTACCGCATTCCGAAAGCAAAGCAGGAGAACGTAGAGTCACTCAGCTACGAGGAATGCATGACCATCATCAAGGAAGCACCAGAACCAAAGGCTAGAGGCAGAAGAAGTAAAAAAGAATAAAATGAAGTCTATCATCATCATTGGATATATGGGAGCCGGCAAGACTACTGTCGGCAAAGCCCTCGCCAAAGAGCTTGGCGTGATGTTCTACGACCTCGATTGGTACATCGAGAGCCGTATGCGCAAAACCGTGAAGCAGATCTTTGACGAAGTAGGAGAAGAGGGATTCCGCCAGATAGAGCATAACATGCTACACGAGGTGGCGGAGTTTGAAAACGTAGTGGTTAGCTGTGGCGGAGGAACACCCTGTTTCTTCGACAACATGGAGTATATGAACCAGTCGGGCAACACCATCTACCTCAAGGCAACGCCAGAAACCCTCTATGCTCACCTCAAGATGGGCAAGGGCGTACGCCCTCTGCTGCTCAACAAGACTCCGGAGGAAGTACAGGTATTCATCCGCGAGCAGCTGAAGCAGCGCGAGCCTTTCTATGAGAAGGCAAAACATATCATAGACATCAATGTGATGGACAACTTGGATAAAGTAAACGAAACGGTACAGGAGGTTCGTAGCCTGCTGAACGTATAAAGATAAAAGGTAAGCCAACTCAAGACAAGAGACGGCTTACCTTTCTACGATTTATCATAAACAGAAAATATTATAAAACAAACTTTTTAGCAAGACCAAGAACAGAAAATGAAGAAATGGACTATTGAAGACTCGAAGGAGCTCTACAACATTGGTGGTTGGGGCACTTCTTACTTTGGCATCAACGACAAGGGTGATGTCTATGTAACTCCATGCAAGGACAACACGCAGATAGACCTGCGCGACATCATGGACGAGCTGGCATTACGCGACATCAACGCTCCCGTACTGCTCCGTTTCCCAGACATCCTCGACAACCGCATCGAGAAGACAGCCAGCTGTTTTCAGAAGGCCAAGGAGGAATATGGTTACAAGGGGGAAAACTTTGTCATCTATCCTATCAAGGTGAACCAGATGCAGCCGGTTGTAGAGGAGATTATCTCTCATGGAAAGAAGTTCAACCTGGGACTGGAAGCCGGCTCCAAGCCTGAGCTTCATGCCGTTATCGCCGTACAGGCACAGAGCGACTCACTCATCATCTGCAACGGTTACAAGGACGAGAGCTACATCGAACTTGCCTTGCTCGCACAGAAGATGGGTAAGCGCATCTTCATCGTGGTAGAAAAGCTCAACGAGCTGGATATCATCGCCAAGGTGGCAAGCAAGCTCAACGTGAAGCCAAACATCGGTATCCGCATCAAGCTCGCATCTTCAGGCTCAGGTAAATGGGCTGAGAGCGGTGGAGATGCATCGAAGTTCGGTTTGACAAGCGCCGAACTGCTCACTGCCCTCAACAAGATTGAGGAGATGGGATTCCACGACTGCCTGCGCCTCATCCACTTCCACATCGGAAGCCAGATTACCAAGATCCGCCGCATCCAGACGGCTCTGCGTGAGGCGGCTCAGTTCTACATCAACCTCCACAAGATGGGCTACAATGTAGATTTCGTAGATTGTGGCGGTGGTCTTGGCGTAGATTACGACGGCACCCGTTCTGCCAGCAGTGAAAGCTCTGTAAACTACTCTATCCAGGAGTATGTAAACGATTGTGTCTATACATTCGTTGATGCAGCCAACAAGAACAATATCAACCATCCTAACCTCATCACCGAGAGTGGCCGCTCGCTTTCTGCCCACCACTCCGTATTGGTGATTGATGTCTTGGAGACTGCCTCCCTGCCGGAAATGCCAGAGGAGTTTGAAGCAAAGGAGACTGACCACCAGCTGGTGAAGGATCTCTATGAGATATGGGACAACCTGAATCCTCGCAACATGTTGGAGGACTGGCACGATGCTGAGCAGATTCGCGATGAGGCATTGCAGCTCTTCTCTCATGGTATCGTAGATTTGAAGACCCGTGCCGAGATTGAGGCGATGTACTGGAGCGTGTGCCACGAGATCAACAACCTTGCCAAGCACATGAAGCATGTACCTGAGGAGCTGAGAGGATTGGACAAGATTCTTGCCGACAAGTATTTCTGCAACTTCTCATTGTTCCAGAGCCTGCCAGACAGTTGGGCCATCGACCAGCTCTTCCCTATCATGCCTATCCAGCGTCTGGACGAGCGTCCTACCCGCAACGCAACCTTGCAGGACATCACCTGCGACAGCGACGGAAAGATAGCCAACTTCGTGACCGATGGTCATATCGGCAACGTTCTCCCTCTTCATCCATTGAAGAAGAACGAGCCATACTATCTCGGTGTGTTCCTCGTAGGTGCCTATCAGGAGATTCTAGGCGATATGCACAATCTTTTCGGCGACACCAATGCAGCCCATATTTCCGTAAAAGACGGCAAATACAGCATCGACCAGATATTCGATGGCGAGACCGTAGAGGAGGTATTGGATTACGTACAGTACAATCCAAAGAAGCTCGTCCGCCAGTTGGAGCAGTGGGTAACCAAGAGTGTGAAGGAAGGCAAGATTTCACTCGATGAGGGCAAGGAATTCCTGGGCACCTATCGCAATGGTCTCTTCGGATACACTTATCTTCAGTAAACATTCAACATAAGATAAAATGGAAAAAGTAACAGTAGTAAAGGTAGGCGGTGCCATCGTTGAAGACAGCGAGAAGCTGGCACAGCTCTTGAAGGATTTTGCAGCCATTCCCGGCAAGAAAGTATTGGTACATGGCGGTGGACGCCGTGCCACCAAGGTAGCCGCAGCCCTCGGCATTGAGAGCAAGATGGTAAACGGCCGTCGCATCACAGATGCAGACATGCTGGAGGTGGTAACCATGGTTTATGGCGGTTTGGTAAACAAGAATCTGGTTGCCAAGCTTCAGGCTAACGGCGTGAATGCCCTCGGTCTGACAGGTGCCGATATGGACGTAATCCACAGTCACAAGCGCCCATTGAAGGACGGCATTGACTTCGGGTTCGTAGGCGATGTAGAACGTGCCAACGGCAAGATGCTCCAGACCCTGATTAACGAAGGCATCACCCCAGTGATGGCTCCGCTGACCCACGACGGCAAGGGCAATATTCTCAATACCAATGCCGACACCATCGCAAGCGAGACAGCCAAGGCTCTGGCTCCTTACTACGACGTGACATTGATATACTGTTTTGAAAAGAAAGGCGTGCTCAGCAATCCTGAGGATGACGACAGCGTGATTCCAGTGATTACCCATGCCGATTTTGAGAGATATAAAGCAGACGGTACCGTGGCAGGCGGCATGATTCCAAAGCTGGAGAATGCTCTCGCAGCCATCGATGCAGGCGTGAAAGAAGTGATTATCACCCTTGCTACCGCTATTGACGGAAAGCACGGAACCGTTATTAAGTGTTAAAAATAGAAATAATTCAGAGTTGCCTGTAACTTTCTTACAGGTGAGTCGTCATTAATTATAGAGGGATGAAAAAAATCAGTTTCCAAAACGATGTTTTGCCACTGAAGAATAAACTCTTCAGGCTGGCCCTTCGCATTACTCTCAACCGGGAGGAAGCGGAGGACGTTGTGCAGGATACTATGATTAAAGTCTGGAATGCCCGCGACAGATGGCAGGAGCTTGACTCCATCGAGGCCTACAGCCTCACCATCGCCCGCAACCTCTCGCTCGACCGCATCAAGAAGATGGATAATCAGAATGATTCGCTGGAAGAGCAGACCACAGAAAGGCTCGACGAGACATCATCCACTCCTTCCGAACGAATGATTCAGAAAGACAAGCTGAACATCGTAAGGAACATCATTAATGAGTTGCCCGAGAAGCAGCGCAGCTGTCTGCAACTTCGAGACATCGAAGGAAAATCCTATAAGGAAATAGCAGACATCCTCAGCATCACCGAAGACCAGGTCAAGGTGAACATCTTCAGGGCTCGACAAACAGTAAAACAAAGATTTCAACAATTCGACAGTTATGGATTATAAGTACATCAACCAACTTTTGGACCGCTATTGGAAGGCCGAGACTTCTCTCGAAGAAGAGGAGATTCTCCGTGCATTCTTCAGCCAGGACGAGTTGCCTGCCGAGCTGAAGCCATATCAGGCGCTCTTCTCTTACGAGATGGGCGAGGCTAAGCAAGAGACGCTGGGTGATGACTTCGACCAGAAGATGATGGCGATGATTGAAGATGAATACACCAAGGAGCCTAACAAGGCGAAGGTAGTTTCACTGACAGAGCGTCTGAAGCCTCTCTTCAAGGCTGCTGCCGTGGTAGCCATCGTCTTGACCTTGGGCAACGCTGCCCAGGTTCCATTCCAGAACGATGTCGATAATCAGATTGAAAACGTAGGATACACCAAGAGTGGCAAGGGCGTTTCCGTAGCCATGGGCGATTCTGCTTCGGTTGACTCCATGCAGCGCACGGGCATCGACCAGATAAGCACCACCACTGCTTCCCCTACGATATTGAAGTAGTTATTTCTATGCTTTCTCTATATAAAAAATCATGTTTAGTAAAACAATTCTGAAACTGTGAAGTTTCAATTCTCTCAAATTTTTCATAACATACTAACGTATTAGGGCTGTCAGGATGTACTGGCAGCCCTTGCTGTTTTATAAATAAACTAATTCATAGTTTCGTGGGGCACAATTTATCACCGTCAGAAGTCATCATTTAAGCCTCCTGCCGGTCATCATTGATGACTCTTGCCGGTCTTCATATAAGGCTCTTGGCTAGCTCAAAAAGGAGAAATTAAAAGGATGATTTTCCTGATGGGGGTTAACAGGTTAACAGTTAACAGCCCGAAAATGCATACTACTCCCCACTCACATATAATAATAAGTATATATATATTTAAATATAACAAGGTACGCAGAAGGGGGAGGATGCAAAAATCAGCTGTTAACTGTTAACCTGTTAACTCCTTGCCCTCTTTGTTAAAAAAACTAACTCGCTCTAAATTGGACTTTGATTGAATATCAAGAACTTGGGCGTTTGCCTATATTATATAGGTAACAATATGGAAACGAGCGGACTTCTGCTCGTTTCTGTATTTTGCAATATGCAAAGAACACTCCTTTTACAAGTGCAAAGTTAAAACTAAATTCTTAAAAACAAACTTTTCTGCTTTCATTTTAGGATTATTTATGAATCGGTTTATGTAGCACCCCAAATACCTTTAAGTATAACTTGCTTTGTCCCTTTATGTTGCTTTGATGAGATAAGAACATTCAAAGTAAAGCCTATTACAATAATGCGAAATTTTCAATTATTTACGATTTCTGTAATTTTTTTGAGAATATTACACCTCTATTTAGAATAATTATTGTATTTTTGCATACGAATTATATATCTATAAAAGTATGGCAAAGAAAGATGTAAACAGATTGAAGATAATGTTAGCAGTAACCAAGCACTCAAACAAGTGGTTGGCAGAAATGTTGGGTAAAGACCAAGCAACCATTTCTAAATGGTGCACCAACACTTGCCAACCAGATTTGGAAACCTTAATACGGATTTCTGATTTGCTGAAAGTGGATGTGAACGATTTGTTGAACAAAGAATGTATCAAAGAATGATGAACGATATATTGAAACTGATAAAGGCTGGCGAGGTGTCGGGGGTGCAGTTCAAGGAACGCATTCTCGACAAATATGATATTGCCTGTGAGTTAGTGGCGTTCAGTAATTCACATGGTGGAAAGTTGGTAGTTGGTATAAAGGATAAAACTGGAGAGATCAATGCCTTGTCGTATTCTGAGGTACAAGAAACAACCAACTTGTTGAGTGACATTGCTTCAGAAAACGTAGTGCCATCCATTCTGATAAAGATAGATACTGTTGAGGTCGAGGATGGCAACTTGGTTGTTGCTACTGTGAAGGAAGGACTCAACAAGCCTTATCATGACAACAAGGGAATCGTATGGGTGAAGAATGGTGCCGACAAGCGTAAAGTGTTCGATAATGCTGAACTTGCAGAAATGATGACCGACTGCGGTAGTTTTGCTCCAGACGAGGCAGGTGTTAGGGATGCAACTGTCAACGACCTTGATGCAACGACTATCAAACAATTTCTTGGCAACCGTTTTGAAAGAGTTTTGGAAAAGAAAGGCTTGACAGGTGACGCTTTTAATGAAGCATCACTTGATATGATATGCTCTGCCATAGCTAAGGGGCATGATTGTGAGAAGATACTTCGCAATCTGCGATTTATCCGTCCTGATGGTACACTGACCGTTGCTGCCATGCTTCTGTTTGGCAAATACACTCAACGCTGGATGCCAATGATGACAGCCAAGTGCATCTGTTTTGCTGGCAACAGCATCGGCAGCAAGGTCTTCCGTGACAAGGTGAATGATGCAGATATGGAGGGAAATCTGCTTCATCAGTATGACACTATCATGGATTTCTTCACTCGTAATCTGCATAATGTGCAGGTGGGAGATGAATTCAACAGCATGGGTAAGTTGGAAATACCTTATACCAGTTTGGTTGAGTTCACAGTAAACAGCCTTGTACATCGCTCGTTGAACATGAAAGCCCCTGTTCGCATTTTCATTTTCGACAATCGTGTTGAGATTCACAGTCCTGGTGCATTGCCTAACGGACTCACTATTGATGACATCAAGGCTGGAACTTCCATGCCTCGCAATACGTTCCTTTTTAACAATGCCATATACTTGCTGCCATACACTGGTGTAGGTAGCGGCATCACTCGTGCACTGGACGAAGATATCAATGTAACGTTTATGAATAATGACAAGGCACAGGAATTTGTCATCACAGTTTGGAGAGGAGAAAGTAACCAAGTTGAGGAAAAAAGTAACGAAGTCGAGGGAAAAAGTAACCAAGTCGAGGGAAAAAGTAACGAAGTCGAGGGAAAAAGTAACGAAGTCGAGGGAAAAAGTAACCAAGTCGAGGGGAAAAGTAACCAAGTCCAAGACTCTGACACTAAAAAAGTGTCATTGTCTAATAAGCAAAGGGATATAGTCAATTTCTGTTCAGTTCCTCGAACCACCGCAGAGATCATGGAACGCCTTGGTTTATCCAATCAGACAAAGAACCGTGAGCGTTACATCACCTCCCTTGTTGCAGCAGGATATTTGCAGATGACTAATCCAGATAATCCTACAGCAAGTAATCAAAAATACAAGAAAGTAAACAAAAGATAAGAAGCGTATGGATTCATTATTTCTACTTCAGTTTGCATGTTTTATATTCATGCTCATCAATGCCTTCATCGTAGCACTCTCTCATCTGCATGTAAGAT
>CATXJC010000042.1 GCA_958369755.1 uncultured Prevotella sp. | reverse complement strand
GCCATAGAACTGGATGATAAGGGAAAAGGATTGGTAGATTGGAAGGAAGTATAAAGAAGAATAAAGAAGGAAACGGAAAAAAGCCCCCGGTGCCATACGCATCGGGAGTTTTTTTATGCACCAGGCAGCAAAGGTGCTGCCTGGTGGGGGTACGATAGAGATTCCGTTTGTCTGTATCTCACTTACCGCTTTTATTCGGGCTTTGTATCAAAGAAACCGATAAACTCATCAAAATCTCGAAGGATGTCAGTCAACTTAGGATTACTCTTTTGAACTATAATAGCTATGTAATTGTCAACTTCTTCATCTCTAAGAATAGAAACCTTGACACAAAACCGATCTCGTTTATCGAATTCGTTAAACCATCTGGTAAAAAGACGAGCTCGCATAGCCTGTCTGCTATCACCCGTTTCACATTGATATAAAAGAATGTCCGGATTCGTGAGAAAGAACTCTTCAATAATACTTTGTACAGTCTCTTTTACTTTAGAATCGTTAGGAGAATTCTTCTTGTTTTCATTGAGAATACCAAATTCATACGCTTTTTCATCCTCCCAGATATTATTATTTTCAACAAATTCTATTCGATACTGAACACCATAATCTGTCAAGAACTTATATGAGCCATTATCTATCCAGACCTTATAAGGAGAATGAAAATTGAGGCGCGTTAAGTTAAAGGCCTGCATAGCAGTTTGCAGCCTCCTTACGTGCTTTAGCAAAGTCTATTTGAGCCTTTGCCTCCATTTCTCTTTTACGTTTAACCATGTCTCGTAATACAGCAATTGCTTCTTCACGAGTTTTAATTTTTAAAGCCATATTTATCCATTTAAAAGTTCTACTTCTATTTGTCTGCAAAGATAAGCTTTTATTTTGAAAGTGCAAAGAAAATAGGAGAAAAGTTTCGGAAAAAATGTTGTGGATGTTCATGAACTTACCTATCAACATGATACCTAGAAAGCAGAAACAGCCCCCGAAGCGTAATAGCTCCGGGGGCTGTTTATTTTGCCCCAGGCATCAGATGTGCTGCCTGGGGGTACGAAAGAGAATCTGGGGCTAGTCTGCCCAAATTCCCTTATTTGTATCCCAGAAATCCTTCACATTTTCATCGCTGTAATCCTCATCTGACGCTTTCTGGATAACAGAACCGGCGAGGATGGCTGTGGTTTCCATTTCCATGACGCTAACCACTGGCTTGATATATCTTTTCTTTTTCATATCTATTTTTATTACTAATTTTTATTACTTAATGATAACCTTCATGGTCTTGCCGCCACGCTTTACGATGTTCACACCCTTCTGCAAATTCTGTAGACGACGGCCCTGGAGGTCGTAGTATTCTGCCTTGCTATCTGCTGTAGACTCCAACTGCTCGATGGCTGTGGTGCTGCCGCCGACGCTGATGCTGAACATTCTGGCACCTGCTGCAGGAGCAGATGAGTTATCTGCCATGTAAGCACGGAAAGGCTTGCTGCCCACAGACTCTGTTGCTGTTTTATCCAACAGCTTGGCTGGGTTCATCAGCTTGTCGCCCTTCACGATGTAGCAGTTGTTATCAGTATCCTTGCTGAACTCCTTTTTGGTGTAGATGCCCTGGAGCTTGTAGTTGGCGTCAGCAGTTTCAGCAGTCTGAACATCTTTTGCAATCGTCTTGTCGGCTTCTGTGAAGTCGAGCTTTGTTGCTCCATCCTTCATCTTGATGATAACAGGAGTACCAGCCTCGATGCTTGTCTCTATCTCTTCGAGTTCTACGGTTTCTGTACCCTCATCAGCCGAAAGGAGTTTGAAGGCACGGAAGTTCTGACCATCGAGAGATACCTCGAAAGGCAGGCAGAGCGTTGCCCAGGTAGTACCTTCTACAGTGCGGCTGTAAGATGCAGCCTTGGCTGCGAATGGCTCGTAAGCCACGAAGTCCTTGCCATCGTCAAGAACGAGATTATCCGTAGCAAGAGTTTCTCCCGTTGCTCCTATCTTCTCATCGCCATTCTTGCCTACCAGCTTGGTGAAATAGCCAGTCTTGTAGTTGGCGTAGGTTTGGTCGGTTTTGTCTGGGTTACTCATATAATGTATAAAACCTTTGAGGTTTGTGCAGCCCGAGAACATGCTAGAACCATCAGTAACCTTTCCCGTAACAAAATTGTCGCTGGCGTAGATGGTTGTGAGAGCGTAGCAGTTAAGGAACATATAGGACATATGCTCCACCTTCGGAGTGTTGAAGCTAGTAAGGTCGAGCGAATTGAGATTTTGACAATTATAGAACATACATCCCATATCCGTCACATTCGCTGTATTCAAATATTTAAGACCTGTAATAGTTTGCAAGCTATTGAGTTCTCTAAAGAAACTATTCAACGATGTTGGAGTGTATGTAATGAAACTCTCATCGAAAACGACACTCTTGATATCTGAGTACTTTATCCCTAAAAAAGAACACACATCATTCACCGTCGGTTCATTACACACTATAACTGTATGGTTTGAATCAAGAGCTCCCAGATTGTCAGAATTGATTTTTTTGAATGTAATTGTATTGTTAGACGATTCATAATCTGCGATATAGTCATCAATAGTGGTTGCCGTGTTCAGATCGTATATGATTGCGCGGTCAGCACCATCACTTATATCCCCGTCTTTTTCGTAAGATAATGTCAAAGAATATTCACCCTTATTTAAAATGCTTTTATACACTTTTTGGTTTGTTTCTCTAATTTCATCAAGCATTTTGCCATTTAAAGTAATAATGAATTTGTCAAAATACTCTGCCGAAATTAGATATTTAAATGAAAATAATATAGGCTTTTCTACATTGAATTTGATTACAATTTCAGATGTACTGTAATCCATCTCATAATTATTTGACATCAGTCCTATGCTTTCATCTGTAATATAGGAAGAGACCTCAGACATTCCTTCGTCTCCCAAGTCCAGCATCTTCCAAGGATAATCACCATTGCAAGTAAAGGTAACATCGGTTATACCATCCAAACCATCGAACAAAGTATAGCGAGGTCCTTTTGCGTTACATTTTGTACAAGTGCCTTCACTGTTGTATTGATGACCTTTTGCTGGAATCTCAAGGCTGGCAGCATCAGTAATCTCTTGAGTTGCGGCTTCATTGCTGAAGAGTTTGTTGCATACACTGCACTGCCAGTATTCTATGTTACCAGCCTCTGTACATGTAGCAGCTTTCAGTGCATGATGAGTGAGAGTGTGTGGCTTAAGATTCAAATATTCATTCACAATTAAATGACAGAGAGAGCATTCTTTTGTGGTATAGCCATGCTCTGTGCAAGTAGGTTCTACGGTTTTGATTGCTGCGCCAAGAGCAGACGAGCCATCGGCTTTCAGGTGAGTACAGGTTTTGAGTTTGAGTTCAAACTCGCCTACCTGCAATAGGCTTCCACTATGAATAGCCGAGATTTCCCATTTAAAATATTGATAAGAGGTAGAACATTTGCAGTCGAAGTTGTACGAAGCATAGTTCTTATCCTGGAGCACCTTGTCATTTTCTACCTTATCGATAAGCGTCCAAGCGCCTTCTTTGCCTTCGTTGTTGCCATAGAGTTTCCATGACAACGGATTGCGACCTCCACATTTAGGATTTGCATTGTCATTACCCGTAGTGATGATGTAGCCCACAGGAATTCCTGCCTTGCTGGCTTCTAAGATGACATAGGCGCTGCCGCTAAACTCGCAGCACCACTTAGAGAAATTGCCGTCTTCCTTTTTGCCATCAAAGAGATTAGCGTAAGTCTCACCCTTGTAGCCCACAGGGTTACCTGCTAACTCTTTAAGCGTTACAGACGTGTCGTAATCTGTCTCCGCCACCATATTGGCAGGCAGAAGCAACAACATGAGCAACATCAATGGGAACAGAGCGAATCTACGGATTATCGCCCCCCCATTGTACATACGGCCGGCTTGCGACCCATTGGATTGATTTGTAAATCTTTTCATCATAAATATTATGTTTTGTTATTATTTTTTATCAAGAAATTACTGAATACTGATTGCCATCAGACTGACTACCAGACACACGAACGTGATAAACACTACGCCGAGAATGAGGCAGATATAGAAACGCCCTCTCCTGATGAAATCACCCAAGCTGAAATGACACATCGGGTGATCATCAAGATAGGTCCTGTATTCCCTCACCATGACATTAATCATGATGCCAACATAAATGAGGAGAAACAGAGCTACTATCAGGATAGCCTGTTCTTCTTTGGCTAATGAATCTATTATACTTTTCATGGTGCAAAGATAGTGTTTTTCTTTGAAACAAGGTGTCGCATTCCCCCACATAGGTGTCGCATTCCTACAAAAAAGGTGTCGCATTCGTGAGGAATGCGACACCTAATACATACTTTTTAACAGTTTTTCTCTCTCCAAGCCGTAGGAGAGCAGCCTTCTTTCTCTTTGAACATACGGTAGAGATGGGTACGGGAAGAGAAGCCGCACTCGGCAGAAATGATGTCATTACCGAAGTCGGGGTTATCTAACATCATCTTTTTGGCAGCCTCAAAACGCACCTCGGCAAGCCAGGGGCGGAAGGTGGTATTGAGACAGGATGAGAGGTAGCGCGACAACTCGTATCTGCTGATATCCAACGAACGTGACAGGGTAATCATATTCAGCGACGTATCCCTATAACCCTTGGCGGCACACCATTCATCCAACCTCTCACGGACGATCTTCTGCCGTCTTTCTGAACGCAGTGATTGTAAAGTTTCTTTCTTATCATCAAGTTCTTCATCCTGCAGTTCTAAACAGGCATTGTCTTCCACACTTTCCATGGCAGCCCCCTCTTCTTCCTCCTTATCCAAGAGTTCTTCGGTAGGCACGTAATTATAGCCCAAAGCCATGAAACTGAGCGTGAAGAAAAAGACAGCAAGCAGTCCCAGAGGTCCGATAACATATAGAGATTTGGTGGAAAGAACTGCAAAAGGCAGGGCTACTGCAGGGAAAAAGACCATGAATACACTGGCTCGCGCATATCTCACGTAAGGCAGGATATCATAACCAGCCATCACCTCCAGCATCCTTCTGCGCTTTCTGATTTCCACTATTATCATATAGATGCAATAGGCTACGTTGATGGCGAACAGGACTATCATCACATAAATCCAGCTGCCGATATGGAAGTTTCCCCTCTGGATAAAGCCGATGCAGAAGGCAGCCAATATGGCGGCATAAATGCTGGCGCAAACGATGTTCATCTTCCGGCGGTTGGCATGCGTTGCCTCGATATTGTAAATGCCAATAGAGATGAGCGAGAAGCAAGGGGGATAGACCAGAATGTTGAAAACGGCTCCCACAGCAGCGTCTTGAGCCCGGAAGCCCAGAAGCATCTGCATGAGAAATTGTATGGCTAATCCTACCATGGCTCCGATAATCAGCCATCGTGACACTTCATATCGCCGGTTCATCCACTTCATGTGCAATCGGGTAATACCCAGGATGAGGATATTGATAAACATAAATAGAAAACAGGCGAACTGCAGTAAATATAATGTATCCATTTCGTTCTTATTTTTGTATTTGGCATCTGCCAAGATTATCGTTAACACGTTAAAACGTATGCAAAAGTACAAATTTTATTTTTAAATGGAGGGGAGAAATGGGGAAAAAGTGAATAAAAGGACGAAAAAAAATGGTTTTATTTATCGGGAACAGCAGACTGGCGAAACTAGAACAGCAGACTAGCGATAGGCAGAACAGTGGGCTGTCTGAGCCAAACAGCGAACGAAAACCGGTTTGCCAGGTTTTTCAATAACCGAAATATCACACCGGTTCCGGCTGATATCAGAAAAGAAGGCGAAAATTGATTTTACTCTTCACTCTTCACCCAATCGCTGGGAATGCCTTTATATAAAGGGGATTCGAGAGGTGAAGAGTGGGTGAAGAGAGGTGAAGAGTTACAAAAAACTCTTCACCCTCCGCAACACCTTTATATAAAGGGGATTCGAGCTATCGGGTGAAGAGTGAAGAGTTTTTGGCTATTCCATTGCCTCATATCCTTTATTCTGTACCAACTTACCATTGAAGGCAAGACTTCGCTGAGGTATCGGGAAGACGATGGAACAGGACGTAAGAGCGGACTGAACAGAACGGCGAAGATGCGAGGACTTGAGGAACTTGCCGAAACGGATAAGGTCCTGACGGTGACAGGTTTCGCCCGCCAGCACAACCTGACGGTCTTCCAGAATATTGGCAAGCGAAGACTTGCGCGTAGGCAAACCGGCATGCGCACGAACCATATTATACTCTGCCCTGCCATCCCCATCGTTGCGCTCCATCGCCTCAGCCTTCATCAGTAAAACATCAGCATAACGGAAACGGAACAGAGGTTTGGCTGGCCGTGGATGCTGAACAGAATCAGCCTCATCCATCAGCAGCGCATCCTTCGGCATCTGATAACGTGCAGAACTGTTGAAGATTTCATCCTCCTCTAAACTGTAGCCTTCATCAGCCAGTCTGTTGCAATAGAAGATACAGGTTTCCCAAGCATTCAATATTTTGCTGCGGTTCTCACTCGCCTTGCCGCCCGTAATGAGCGAGGCGCCATCGGCAGTACGCACCATAAATTCCAGGTCCCTACCCTTCGGACGCTTCCTGTAACCCTGCGCCCAATCGTTATACATATAGATTTCAGCATTCAGCGCCAGTTTAGCCAGCAGGAAGTTGACCACAGGCTGCGTGATGCGCCCATAATGAGAGCCTTCCTCCAAACTGGACGTCTGAGGAAGATAAGGCAACACCTGCTGCAATTCGCTGAAGATGAAATGGAAGATTTCGCTCCGTTCGCTCTGAGCCGACAGCTTTTCATCGGTAACCGAAGAGCCCGAAGCCGGTTCATAGATAAGTGATTCTGCCGAAGACAGGAGTACCGGAATCCTGCCATACAAATCCATCGCCTCATAATACATCATGGCTCTGATGGCACGCACCTCAGCCTTGAACTGCGCCTTCTGGTTATCGGTAAGGCGTACAGACTGTAAATCTATCATATCCAGCGACTTGTTGCACATGCCGATAGCCCGATAAAGATATTGCCAGGAAGAATAAAGCTGCTCATCATCAGGAGAAAGAGAAAGCAGACTGTCAAGACGCTGAATATCGCAGATGCCTTCCCCATCTATCGTTCCACCCATAAAATCATATAAAGGAGCTATGGTCGTATCGAATATTTCAGACGCAGAACCATTGCTGACACCCCCATCGAGCTGATCCTTAGGATGCTCATTCAAGCACGATGAGAATGCCAACAGGGTCAGGAAAGAGATGACCCACGTGAACAAATGTGAAATATATCGTCTCATAACCATATCACATGAAGTTTAGGTTTCAAACTGTCAAGACTGCAAATAACAGCAATCCGACTGCAAATATAAGAAAAAAGAATGATAAAAGGACACAAATATAGTAAAAATCTACGTAAATTTTGCGGTTATCAAATTTATTTGTACCTTTGCACCCGGTTAGCAGAGAGCTAACTAAGGGGTGCTACCGCCGGAAAAGAGAAAAAAGCGGATGCTGAGAATATACCCATCGACCTGAACCAGGTAATGCTGGCGTAGGAAAATAAGGCACATTCCCCCCTTATATGATGTTTTTAATTTAAATAAATGAAAAGATTCAACGGGATCGCACTCAGTGTAGCGTTTTGCTCTTTGGCAAGCCAGGCTGCACTGGCACAGACAAAAATCGACACCTTGAAGGTGCAGAATTTGAATGAAGTGATTGTAAAAGGCGTACGTGCCGCAAAGGAAGCTCCATACGCCGTGGCTAACATCAGGAAATCAGAACTCAAACAATTCTCTTGCTCAGGTCAGGAATTGCCATTTCTCCTTTCTCGTACACCGGGCATTCTCGCCTGGAGTGAGAACGGTATCGGCACCGGTACTACCTATATGCGCATTCGTGGCGCTGCCGGAAGCCGCATCAATGTAACACTCGACGGAGTGGCTCTCAACTCACCGGAAGACCAGACCGTTTTCTGGGCTAACATGAACAGTTATTCTTCGCTTCTGGGCAGCATCCAGGTACAGCGCGGCGTAGGCTCTTCTACCAATGGCGACGGTGCCTTCGGTGGAAGCATCTCTATGGCTACAGCTGCTCCTTCGCTCACCCCTACTGCAGAAGTTACCGGCTCTTTCGGTTCTTACAATACCTATCATACAGGCGCCAGCTTCTCTACAGGTCTGCTCGGCAAGCATCTGATTTTTGACGGTGCTTATCACGAGACTGCTACCGACGGTTATGTAGACGGCACAGCAGGCCGCTCAGGTTCTTACTATGGCGGACTGACCTGGTTGGGCGATAACTTCAAGATAAGCTACAAGAACATCGGCAACTTCGAGAAGACCGGTCAGGCTTGGAACGGAGTGCTGGGCGGAGATTACAACTCTAACTTCACCCTCCTTGATGATGGCATCCGCACTTATAAAGATATGTATAAGGCAGGTCTGGATAAGTTTAATGTGCTGACAGGTGATTTGGTTCGCAACGGCAAGGGCGATTATACCATCACTCCTTATACCCTGCGCGACGGAAGCAAATGGGACAAGACTACTGATAACTTCTATCAGAACCACAACATCCTTTCGGCTACCTGGACACCAAGCAGCCACTGGAGCCACAGCCTCTCACTGCATTATACCTATGGCTACGGCTACTACAAGGAGTTCAAGAACAACGCCAAGTTTGCCAAGTTCGGACTCGTTTACAATGATGCAGAAGGTAATTTCATCAAGAAGTCTGACTTCATCCGCAAGAAGGGACTCACCCAGCATACCTACGGCATGGTATACAACACCAACTACAAGGATGAGCACTGGGATATTATCGGCGGATTGAACCTGCAGCAGTTCCGTGGCAACCACTGGGGATACCTTACTTATATCGCCAACCAGGATGCAGAGAAGAAATTCTTCGGTAGCAACGGAAAGTATAAGTACTATGATTCTGATGCCCACAAGTATGACTACAGCGCCTTCGTCAAGGCAAGCTATCGCTTTGCAGACTACTGGAATGCCTTCGCTGACCTGCAGTATCGCCGTGTAGAATACAAGACCGACGGTATCAACGATAAATTTATCGCCCAGGCAGATGGCAGCTACAAGAACCAGGAGCTGAACATCAACGAGAAGTACAACTTCTTCAACCCTAAGGCAGGTATCAGCTTCAACAAGGATGGCCACAAGGCATACGCATCTGTAGCCTACAGCAACCGCGAGCCAGAGCGCAACAACTTTACCGACAACTTCAACTATCCATTCCCTAAAGAGGAGAAGCTGCTCGATGTAGAGTTCGGCTATCAGTATCAGGGCGACAACTGGCATGCAGGCGCCAACTTCTACTATATGGATTATGACAACCAGCTGGCTCAGACCGGACAGTTGAGTGACATCGGCGAGGCGCTGACCACCAACATCAAGGATTCTTACCGTATGGGCGTAGAGCTGACAGCCGGCTGGGCACCATTGTCATGGTTGTCTGTAGAAGGAAATGCCGCTTTGAGCAAGAACAAGATCAAGGACTTTGATGAGTATGTAAGCAACTGGGATGATGAAACGAAGCCAGGCGTAGTACATTACGACAACTCAACCCTGTCTTATTCTCCATCAGCTATTCTGAACGGATTCATCGATATCCACTATGCCGGTTTCTCAGCTACCTGGCACACCAACTTTGTAAGTCGCCAGTATATTACCAACACAGAAGATCGCGACTTCTCGCTGCCATGCTATTCACAGAGCGACCTGAGCCTGAACTACAGTGCTAAGGTAACCAAGGCACTCGGCATCAAGGAGGTAAGCTTCGGTGTGGACATCAACAATATCTTCAACCGCCACTATGCAGCCAGCGCATTCACCTGGAGCAATGCTACCGGTTACGGATATACATTGGACAACCGATTCAAGCAGATAGCCTACATCCCGATGGCAGATACCACCTGGATGACGCATCTTACATTGAAGTTCTAATCAGAAATCATCATGATGGATTATATTGCATCACATGGTTTAGACATCTTTACCACGGTACTCGGACTGGTTTATATCCTGTTGGAGTACCGTGCCAGTATCTGGCTCTGGCTGGTAGGCATCATCATGCCCGCCCTGGACGTATGGCTCTATTGGAGTCATGGTCTTTACGGCGATGCGGGTATGGCGGTCTACTATACGATAGCCGGTATATATGGTTATGCCGTATGGAAATATGGCAAGAAGCACAACCAGAAGGAGAAAGAAGAACTTCCGATTACCTATATGAAGAAGTCGCTCTATCTCCCTACTCTTCTGTTCTTCCTGGCAGCCTGGGGCATCACCTATTATATACTGATAACTTTCACCAACTCTACGGTTCCTCTGCAAGACAGTTTCACCAATGCCCTGAGCTTTGTGGGTCTCTGGGCGCTGGCACGCAAATATATCGAGCAGTGGTTCTTCTGGATTATCGTAGATGCCGTTTGCTTCTATCTCTATATCATCAAAGGCATCCCATTCAAGGCAGGACTTTACGGTCTCTACGTCATCATCGCCGTAGCCGGATACTTTAAATGGAAGAAGATGATGATGAAAAAGAGTTGCTAGTTAATAGTTCAGATATTATAAACGGAAAAAGGAAGCCAAGGCAAAAACAAACTTGCCAGGCTTCCTTTATTTCATTTATATAAACAAGAACCACTATACCAAGGTTCCGCGCTTAAACTTATCCTATCAGCGAAAAGCACATTCTTTATGCCCTTTTCACCTTTAATCCGTTTTCGATACTAACCAGTTCATCGCTGAATCCAGCATCAATCTTCAGCCTTTCTTCCACTTTTGAACAACTGTGGATAACTGTGCTATGATCACGATTACCAACAAGTTTGCCGATTCTCGAAGCAGGCATTTTGGTATATTTCTGTGCCAGATACATCGTTACCTGTCTTGCCACGACATAATCACGCTTACGGCTCTTGCTGTTCACGGCAGTAACCGTTACATTATAATGATGGCAAACCGTTTCAACAATATCATCGATGGTGAGCGGCTTATCATCCACCTTCACAGCACGCTTGATGACGCGCTCGGCAAGTCGGATATCAATGCTGCTGTTATAAACGATGCTGTAAGCCAGAAGACCATTGATGGCTCCCTGCAAATCGCGCACACTTCCGTTACAGGTCTGGGCGATGAAAGAGATGACATCTACCGGAATCTTCAAACCGTCACGACGAATCTTATTGCTCAGGATATCCACACACAACTGGATATTCGGCTTCTCCAACTCGCAGACCAGACCGCAAGAGAAACGGGTGAGCAGACGGTCTGGCATATCCTTCAACTCTACCGGAGGGCGGTCGCACGCCAGGATAATACGCTTTCCGTTGCGGAAAAGGTGGTTGAAGATATGGAAGAAGGTATTCAGCGTCTTTGCCTTACCAGCCCACTCCTGGATATCATCCACAATCAGCATATCGATAGACTGATAGAAGTTGATGAAATCATTGCTCGCATTATGGAGCACGGCATCAGTATACTGGGTCTGGAAAAGACGGGCACTCACATAGAGCACACGCTTCTGAGGATACATCTGCTTCGCTTTCAGACCGATGGCATTCACCAGATGCGTCTTACCGCTACCCGAAGGTCCGTAAATGAACATTGGGTTAAACTGGGTGGTATTGGGATGCTCGGCAATAGACAATCCTACGGAACGAGGCAGCTTATTGCTGTCACCCTCCATATAATTGTTGAAAGTAAGCTTCGGGTCTAACTGTGTATCAATGTCTTCCTGCTGCTGGGGAGCGGCAGGCTGGGCAGCCGTCTGCTGGGCACGCTCACGAGTTTGCTTTGCCATATCAGCATCGTCTGGATCAGCCTCTATATCTTGAGAAAGCTTATGCTCCTTATCGGTTACAACACGATAAGTGAGACGGATTCCTTCACCAAAATTACGATGCAGCACCTTACTTAACAAGTCAACAAAGTTCTGTTCCAAGTACTCGTATACGAACGGACTCGGAACCTGCACCAACAAAGTCTTTGTCGACGGCTTGTACGATTCAAAGACGATTGGCTTGAACCATGTGTTATATTGCTGCTCTGTTACACTGTCCTTTATGAGCAAAAGACTGTTGTCCCAGAGGGCTTTTGGACTTGCTAACATTGATTACTTATATTATTAATACTTTAATTCACAAATGACGGGACGCACCAAAAGATGCGAAATCACGTGCAAAGTTACAAAAAAAATAGGAGAAATGCAAATCCCCTTATTTAAAACATTTTAATAGATAGTCTTTAAATTACTGAATACCAAACACTTGTCTAAAATACAAATATAGCAGACTGAAATTCAGTGAAACAATAATGTAACGTCCCCGAAACGGCTAACAAACAAACAGTTTGCGAGTCATTTCGGGGCGTGAAACATACCGAATCTTATTTAGACTAAATTTATTTAGCTCGGGCTCTTTTTACTTGTCTTTTCTGCCGAAAACAGAGAAATGGACATAGCGTTTCGGATGTGCCTTCAAGTCGATAACCAAGGAGTCGGCATGACCCATGGTTGACGTCAGATTGTCGTACAGCTTGGTATCGTTCATCAGCAATCCGAGGCTGCCCTGGTTGCTGTTCAGCTTCTCAGTAAACTGATGAGCACTCTCCAAAGTCTGGTTCACCTTGTTCAAAGTGCCCTGCACATCAAGACTGGCCAGATTAGCTGTGAGGCGGTTGGTATTATCCAGCACGCCATTTGCCTTTCCTATCATACCCGGAACCTGCTTGTTGAGACCCGCCATCAGCGTATTCAGTTCACGTGTAGAAACGGTGAGGTTGCTTGTGATGGTTTCCACATTATGCAGCGAAGCAGCCAGAGCCGGGTCAGCCAGCAGCGCATTCACGCTGGTAAGGATAGAATCCAGTTTAGGCAACATCTTTTCCACTACCGGAATCAGGTTGGCAGCCTTATCCATCATGCCTCCGTTTACAGCACCCGGAATGATACCACCCGGTTCTACTCTTTCGCGCGGATTGTTTGCCAGAAGCAGATTCACCTGCAGGTTACCCATCAGGTCTTTTACTATTTCGGCTTTACTGCCCTGCGGGATTCTCAAATCCTTGTTAATATCCACCTTTACTTTGATAGGACCATTCTCCTTGTAATCATATTCCAAACCATCCACGGTACCTACCTTATAACCATCCGCATAAATAGGCGTAGAGGCACCCAGTCCCTGGATGTCATCAAACGTCATATAGTAGGCGTTGTTGGTAGAGAACAGATTCATGCCTTTCAGAAAATTGATTCCGAAATACATAACCAAAATACCGACAATAGCTACAAGAGCTATCTTGATTTCTTTTGTTAGCTTCATATTTATCTCTTTATATATTCGTGCTTATATCTTATCCTTACTCAGGTCAATCAGCGGTTTCTGTTCTGTTTGAACTCACGTATAGCCTGATTCACATCATATTTCTTTCCATTCTTGAAAGCTATGATGAAAGCTTCCGGGAACTTCTCGGCAAGCGTCTTGCGCAAGCGGAAAATCTCATTATAGTTGGTAGAGGCTCCCATCGTATATTTCACCATATTGCCTTCCTGATAACTGTCATAACCGGTTTCGCCCTTAAAATGGGCATCGCCCTTGCGGAGCGTGCGGTTGCTGACAAATATCTGAAGTTTGAAGACAGGCGCATCGGCTACATTGGCTTTATGCTGTGCCGGCTTGTTCTGGGCTACAGTTCTGTTCTGCTGGTTCTGTCTGTTCTGCTGCGTCTGTCTGCTCTGCTGAGCCGGCTTATCCTGCTGGTTCTGTCTTCTGTTCTGCTGAACCATTCTAGCCTTTGTTGCTCTGGTTTCCACCTGCTTCAGCGTTCTTCTCGGCGCAGTATCCGCCTCCTCAGCACGGCGCTCGTCCTTCTCCTGCTTCGTATCAGAAACTATCTTGGCAACCGGCACCGATTCTGTATCCGCAGCACGATAAGGAACCGAGATGGATTTATCGTATTTATTGCGATATTGCGCAAAACCTTCGTAGATGCCCCGGGCGATATCATCCACCCTGCTGGCATCGTTGAGCAGTCTTTCTTCATCGGCAGTAGTGATGAAACCGAGCTCTATCAGACAGCTGGGCATCGAGGTTTCTCTGAGAACCAGGAATCCTGCCTGATGCACACCCTTATCCGGACGGTTGGCACCGTTGCATACCTTTCGCTGGATATTGCGCGCCAGTTCTACGCTTCTTTCCATATTCTTACCCTGTATGAACTCGAAGATGATGTAACTCTCAGAAGATCGCGGGTTGAAACCCTGATAGGTCTGCTGATAGCCCTTCTCCATCGAGATAACGGAGTTCTCTCGCATAGCCACATCGAGATTATCCTTGGCACGGTGCATACCGAGCGTATAGGTTTCAAAACCGCGGGCTATCTTACCGGCTGGCAGCGCATTGGTATGTACCGAGATAAACAGGTCGGCATTGGCGCGGTTAGCAATGTTGGCACGCTCCTTCAGAGGAATGAAGACATCCGTCTTGCGGGTATAGATGACTCTCACATCCGGCATATTGCGCTCAACATATTTGCCAAACTGCAATGCCACAGAGAGATTGATATTCTTTTCTTTGGAAATAGCACCAAGTGCACCCGCATCATGACCGCCATGACCTGGGTCGATAACGAGCGTGAAACGGCGGTTGGCGCCTGTCGCTGTCAGCACCAACATACACAATAGGGTCAATATGAGTGTTATTTTCTTCAACATATCTTTCTGATGATTTTGCAAAATTACTACTTTTGTATCAGAAAACCTAAATCTACTATAAAGTTTTATCATTTGTTAATACAACTTCTACCCCTGCGCCGTCACAATCTGCTCCAAAAGGAGGATTAACTTTGGTAATGGCGAGTTGTATTTTCTGAATAGTCGGATATTCTGCAAAGAGTCGCTCTCCTATCCTTCCGGCTACATGTTCCAGCAGTTTGCTAGGTATCTCCATCTCCTGTTTCACGAGTTCATAGAGTTCTGCATAGTTGAGGGTTCCAGCCAGTTCATCGGTTTCCATGGCTCTGGAGAAATCATAGCTCACATCCAGATTCACCACATAATCGTTGCCCACCAGGGTTTCCTGTGGCAGAACGCCATGATATGCATGGAAACGGACATTCTTCAAGTATATCTTACTACGGAAAAGCATAGTTTATATCAGTTCTATCTTGGGGATTAGGATTCGGAATCGCTATCATCGTAAAGTTTCATCAGGCTACCATCCTTCAGATATCTCTTCAGGGCTGTCACAACACCTTTCTTCCAGGTATTGATGTTATCTGAAGTAAGCTGGAGCTGATAAACGAGCTTGATGACATGTTCGATAGGCATACGGTAGCGCAGCACACCGGAAATCAGCTTGGCATAGTTCCAGTATTCAGGATTAAACTTCTCGCTCAATCCCTCAACCGTAATCTTATAGCCTCGCTTGTTCACAAATTGGAAGTCGTATCGCTTCAATCCTCCATCAAGAATGGTCTTCACAATCTTGCCTTTGCTTACAGATTTAGGCAGCATGATACCCTCGTCCTCATCCTGCAAACCCGTGAAGATTTCGTATGGATGACCATCGAGCAGTCCTACCAGAGCCACCCATTTCTCCTTATTATTCTGGAATCGCACCACATCGCATTCCAGTTCTCGAGGTCGCACCTCCATCACTTCAGGAGAGAAAACAGGAAGATGAGTTTCCTCTGAAACTACATTGGCTATCTGATCATAGAGTTTATTCCAATCAGACTGTTCTACATGATAATTCTGATGAAGTGTTGCCAGATTAGCATTCAATTCATCTATAAGAGCCTTGGAAGCCTCTTCAAAAGTCATATTTTCAGTATATTTCATATCAAACGTTTCATATTTAGGTGCAAAATTAAACTTTTATTTCTAAAATCTGAAACGTTTTGGCATATATTTCACTAAAAAAGCGAAAGAAAGACAACTTTTTGGGAAACTTTCACTAACTTTGCAGCAAAATAGGGTTCTGAAATGGAACAGAACTCCTATATATAATAAGGTATAATGATAAAATAAAAAAGATATGGAATCGATTAAGAACAGAACAAGCATCAGAAAATATGCAGAGAAGGAAGTATCTGAAGAACTCCTGAACCACCTTTTGGAAGAGGCAGAGCGCACCCCGACAATGGGAAACCTGCAGCTTTACAGCGTTGTGGTAACAAGAAGTGAAGAAGGAAAGAAGGCGCTGGCGCCAGCCCACTTCAACCAGCCAATGGTAACAGGAGCCCCGGTCGTCCTCACCATCTGTGCTGATTATCGCCGCACAACCCTCTGGGCAGAGAACCGCAAAGGAACCCCGGGCTATGACAACATTCTCTCTTTTATGAATGCAGCTACCGATGCCCTTCTCTTTACCCAGACCTTCACGAACCTGGCAGAAGAAGCCGGTTTAGGCACCTGTTTCCTGGGAACTACGGTTTATATGCCAAAGATGATCATCGACACCCTGAAGCTCCCTAAGCTCGTAATGCCAGTAGCCACATTGACCATCGGCTGGCCGGCAGAACATCCAGCCCTGAGCGACCGTCTCCCTCTGCGCAGCATCATCCACCACGAGCATTTCGAGGATTATACCCCAGAAAAGATAGATGACTTCTATGCAGAGAAGGAAGCTCTTGAAGAGAACAAGGAGTTCGTTCGCATCAACAACGTAGAGACCCTAGCCCAGGTTTTCACCGACATCCGATACACAAAGAAGGATTGCGAGGCGATGAGCCAAGGTTTCCTCGAAGCCCTCAAGCAGCAAGGATTTATTTAAAGGTAAAA
>CATXJC010000041.1 GCA_958369755.1 uncultured Prevotella sp. | reverse complement strand
AAATCTGCATTTCGTCGAGAGCGTCAACCATATTCTTGTAAGAAGCGTTGTCGGTTGGCTTGATGACGATGGTCAGAGTAGGGATCTTACCATCCTTCAAGTTACCAGCCTTCAAATCGCTGAGCTTCTTCTGATAGATGCTATCAGGATACTGCTTAGGATTCTTCTGACGATCCATGTTCAACTCCTTAACAGCGAGCGCAATTCTCTCTACCGGACGTGTACCATTCTCTGTAGCGTGCTCTCTCAAGACCTTACGGATACCCTGGCTACCCCATGTTGTCTCCTTGATCCATGTAGGATCGTTGTAGTTAGGGATACCAGCACCATAATAAATCTTGTTATCAGCTGCTACGTAGAGGGTAATAGTCTCAGAAGCTTTCGCCTCGTTCTTCTGGTCATCTTGAGTATTCTCGTCATTACTTGGCATAGTCAGCTCCATAGTCTGAGGTTTGCTCAAAGATGTACACAGCATGAAGAACGTGATAAGCAGCATGAGCATATCCACCATAGGCGTAAAGTCTACGCGGACATTCATTTTCTTTTGTTTGCTTTCTTTCTTTGCCATTTATTCGTCCCCCTGTTGTTTTAACTGTGTAATCATATAGTAATGACTCTCATCCATGTCCTGGAGTTCGTTCATCACTCTCTTCACTGTCTTGTAAGGTGTAGAAGCATCTGCCTTGAGGGCAATCTTGATTTCTTCGTTAGCGTTACGAGCAGCGTCAACCCACTGCTGGAACTCGCTCATGCCACCCTTGATACTGTCGAGAGGAATACCCTTAGTCTGGAGATACTGTGGACGCTTTGCAGCGTTCATAGACAGATAAGTGCTCATGTCACTCATAGAAACACCGAATGTACCCTCGCTCTTGAATGTCTCAATCTGCTTAGGGGTCAAAGACACGCCGAAGTTGCTTGTCATTGTGCTCAGTGCTGCTCCCAACTGATCGGTATTATCAATACTCATAAATACTTGGCCCTCGCCGGTTGGTTTTCCGGCCTTGTCCTTTTCAGGACTTACCAAGATGGTCAAGACACCATTCTCTGGCACCTTAATCTCAGACACAGAACCTGGTGTGTTTACCTTCACTGGCTCATTCTTTACGAATGTAGAGGTGAGCATGAAGAAGGTAAGCAACAGGGTCATAACGTCTGACATAGGCGTCATATCGATCCAGATGTCACTCTTCTTAATTTTTACTTTACCCATAGCGATAAAATTTTAAAGGGTTAGCAAAAATTAAGCCTCTTCTGCGTGGTTAGCTTCGTATGTCTGAGCAATTGAGTAACCTACCTCGTCGAGTGCGTATGTCAACTTATCTACCTTGTTGGTGAATGTGTTGTAAGATACAACGGCACACCATGATGTCAAGATACCGAATGCGGTGTTGATCAACGCCTCAGAAATACCTACAGAAAGTGCTGCTGAGTCAGCGCCACCACCTTCACCCATGGCCTGGAATGACTTGATCATACCGGTTACAGTACCGAGAAGACCTGTCAATGTACCGAGAGTTACGATTGTAGCGATGATAGGCAAGTTCATTGTCAAAGTTGGCATCTCCAACTGAGTTGCCTCCTCGTGAGCCTGCTGGATCTTAGCTACCTTCTGAGCCTTCTTCAAAGATGCGTTAGCACCAGACTCCATAGACTTGTAAGCGTTCAAAGAAGCCATAACAACGTTAGCTACTGTACCGCGCTGCTTGTTGCAGAGCTGCTCAGCCTTAGCGAAATCATTTGCGTTCAAAGCTGCCTTGATGTTTGCAACGAACTTAGGAAGAGCACCTTTACCTGTAGCGGTCTTAAGAGCCAACCAACGCTCGATTGTCATAGCCAACACTGTGAGCAACAATGTGTGGATAACTGGTACGATTACACCACCCTTGTAAATTGTACCCCAAATGTCTGCTGGGTGATCCTGGACACCTGGATCCTGGAAGTGCATGTCGTTACCGAACCATGTGAAGAACAATGTGAATGCAATGATAGCACATACCACGATGATCCAGAATGCGCCTCTTACTCCCTGAAAGCCCGCAGACTTCTTAGCTGGGGCTGCTTGTTTTGTAGTTGCCATAATTTTTACTTTTTTAAATTATTAGTTAATAAATTATTAATATTTCTTATTTATTTCTCGCTCTATTTTAGTTGTTTTGTATGCCTAGTTTGTGTTGTCTTGAATAAACACGCTTAGGTTATCCAAATTCCTTTGGCAAAGATAATAAATATTGAGAAACTATCGTCCTAATTAAGAAGTTTTAACGAGATATTGGCTCATTTTTTACCAATATCTCGCTTTTTTCTTACAAAGTTAACCTTTTTAGGACTCTTTTCTCCTATTTTTATTTCAATTTGCTCAAAGCTTCCTTGATGCGGCGGATTGCCTCTACGATGTTTTCATCGCTTGTGGCATAGCTCATGCGGAAGCAGTCTGGATCACCGAAGGCATCTCCACCTACTGTGGCTACATGAGCCTCCTCCAGGAGGTACATTGCGAAATCTGTAGAGTTGTTGATGGTCTTCTCACCATTGCTCTTGCCGAAGTAGCTGTTGCACTTAGGGAAGAGATAAAAGGCACCCTGTGGCATATTGACCTCAAGTCCTGGAACCTCCTTGGCGAGCTTCACGATGAGGTTGCGGCGACGCTCGAAAGCTACGCGCATCTCCTCTACAGCACCCTGGTCGAGTGTGTAGGCTGCCTCAGCTGCCTTCTGGCTTACTGAACAGGTACCGCTGGTATATTGACCCTGCAACTTGCTGCATCCCTTGATGATCCACTCTGGACCAGCGAGGAAACCGATTCTCCATCCTGTCATGGCGTATGCCTTGGATACACCATTGGCGATGATCACCTGCTCCTTCATGCCTGGCTCCTGTGCAATGCTGTGATGCTTGCCGATATAGTTGATGTGCTCGTAGATCTCGTCTGCCAACACAAATACCTCTGGGTGCTTCTTCAGAACCTCAGCCAATGCTGCCAGCTCCTCCTTGGAATATACACTTCCGGTAGGGTTGCTTGGTGAGCAGAGAATGAGCATCTTGGTCTTCTCGGTGATTGCGTTCTCAAGCTGCTCGGCTGTCATCTTGAAGTCCTGGTCGAAACCTGCGTTTACGATGACTGGAGTACCGCCTGCCAATTTCACCATCTGTGGGTAGCTTACCCAGTATGGTGCAGGGATGATTACCTCGTCGCCAGGGTTTACGAGTGCCAGTACAGCGTTGCACACGCACTGCTTGCCACCGGTGCCCACGATTACCTCGTTGACTGTGTAGTCAAGTCCGTTTTCTTTTTTCAATTTGGCAACAATAGCTTTTCGCAAGTCAGGATAACCAGGAACTGGTGAGTAACGTGAGAAGTTCTCATCAATAGCTTTCTTCGCAGCCTCCTTGATATTGTCAGGCGTGTTGAAGTCTGGTTCACCTACACTCATGTTAATTACATCGATACCCTGAGCTTTCATTTCACTACTCTTCTGTGACATCGCCAGCGTTGCTGATGGTGCCAATCTGTTAAGACGATCAGATAATTGTGCCATAATTTTATTTTATTGTTAATTAATCGTGTGCAAAATTAAGCATTTTATTTCTTTTTCGGAAGAAAATCATCCGTTATTTCGCGATTTGATGCAAAATAATAACATAATTTACATTATCAGAGGTGCAAAGTGTGCCCCATGCGGTCTCTCTTGGTCTTGAGATAGCGCTCGTTGTACTCATTTGGTACTACTTCGATAGGCACATTCTCTGTGATTTCGAGTCCATAAGCCTCCAGGCCAACACGCTTTACAGGGTTGTTGGTGAGCAGGCGCATCTTGTGCACGCCGAGGTGGCGGAGCATCTGTGCGCCGCATCCGTAGTCACGCTCATCTGGCTTGAAACCGAGGTGTACGTTGGCATCTACGGTATCGTATCCTTCTTCCTGCAGCTTGTAGGCTGCAATCTTGTTCATCAATCCGATGCCTCGGCCTTCCTGCTGCATGTAGATGACTACACCCTTGCCGGCTTTCTCGATCATCTGCATCGCCTTGTGCAGCTGCTGTCCGCAGTCGCATCGCTTGCTTCCGAGAATGTCGCCTGTGGCGCAAGATGAGTGTACACGGACCATTATAGGCTCATCTTCCTTCCATTCGCCCTTGATGAGTGCCATGTGTTCAAGTCCGTTGCTTGCCTGGCGGAAAGGAATCAGACGGAAGTGTCCGTATTCTGTAGGCATATCTACCTCTTCGCCCACCTCGATGAGCGATTCCTTCTTGAGTCTGTACTCAATCATATCCTTGATAGAGATGATCTTGAGGTTCCATTCCTTTGCCATCTCCATCAGCTGTGGAAGACGTGCCATGGTTCCGTCTTCGTTCATAATCTCCATGAGGGCGCCTGCAGGATAGAGTCCTGCCATTCTGCAGAGGTCAATGGCTGCCTCAGTATGTCCGCTTCTTCTCAAAACACCGTTGTCCTGGGCATAGAGAGGATTGATGTGACCTGGGCGACCGAATGTCTGTGGGGTAGATGCCGGATCAGCAAGAGCCTTGATGGTCTCTGCGCGGTCGTGGGCTGATACTCCTGTTGAGCAGCCCTCCAGCTTATCCACGGTAATGGTGAATGGGGTGCCAAGCATGGATGTATTGTCTGATACCTGGTGAGGCAAGTCGAGTTCCTCGCATCGGCTCAGGGTGATAGGGGCACAGAGTACACCTCTTGCGTTCTTGAGCATGAAGTTTACCTTCTCTGCGTCGATTTTCTCTGCGGCGATGATGAGGTCGCCCTCGTTTTCGCGATCTTCGTCATCTACAACGATGACAAACTTACCTTCCTGGAAGTCCTTTACTGCATCTTCGATGCTATTTAGTTTAATATCTGCCATTTGTTTGATACTTTTTATAGTTACATTTCCTTTATCTGACTGATGATGTTTGCGTTACTCTGCCTGATGGTGTTCAGGTCTCTGTAGAGTCGGATTCTGAATCGCCACATTCTCAGGTAGAGTACGATGCCCACAGGTACGATGATGGCTGCAAGGATGTTGAGCCACTGGCGTTCGAATGGGCGGGTATGAGCCTTCGTTGCAAGAATAGGGTAGAGGTTGAGATTGTGAAGGATGACCTTGTTCCTGGTATTGGTCAGATCCTCTATCACGTTTTCAAGCTCATCGCTAATGCGTTCAATCTCGTTGTCGGGCTGGTATTTGAAGAACACATTGATGAAGTTTGGAAGCTTCTTCAGCTCGTGTACCTTATTATATATATAGATATCGCTGTTGAGCTTTTCCAGTCGCTGTGCATCTTCTGTATATTTCGGCTCTTCGATGATGACCTCCTTGCCGAAGATGTGGCGTTTGATACGGAGACCGAGCAGTTTCATGAAGAACATCTTATACATCTCCATATTGAACACCGTAGAGTCGTTGGTTGCCTTGTAGGTGACGAATACGGCGATTGGTGCCAGTACGGCTGGAGCCAGTCCTTGACCGAACCAGATGGTCCAGGTTCCCAGTCTCGACATTCTGTAGCCCGTATTGTCGAGGATGTAGAAGATGATGAACACGAATACGGAGATGATGACCGGGAATCCCAATCCACCCTTTCGGATGATGGCACCCAGTGGAGCTCCGATGAAGAAGAAGATCAGGCAGGAGAGTGCCAGCGTGAACTTCTTGATTGCTTCTATCTTGTGTTGCCTGATGATATAGTCGGCATCGCTCGTAACCATTGCCTTGAAGTCGAGGTCGGTGAGCTCCTGCTGTGCTGTCATCTGTGCATCATTGAGTGCCCGGAGTTTCTTGTCGTTCGAGAGCTTATTATATAAGGTGTCGAAATTCTCCGTCAGTCCCTTCTTGATTTCTTTCAGCGAATCTACCTTGTTTACCTGTGTCGTGCGGTAGAATCGGGCATTTGCCTCCGAAAGATAGTTCTTTCCTATGGAATCATACAGTCCGTTGATGGAGTCGATGGAGTGGAAAATCTCCGACAGACTTTTTCCCTTGGCATTGTTGGCAAGCGACGAGGCATCGGTAAGGTTGAAGTCGGCATCAAAGTCGAGCACGATCTTCTTGGAAACGAAGGTTTCTCTTCTGTATGGAACGGCAGCGCTGTTGCCGAATTCACTGCTCTTCATATTCTCAAACCATTCTCCGCTGTAAAGACTCAGCACGAGGTGCTTCTTCTCGGCTGTACTTTGCAGCATTCCCGAGTCGGCAAGGATGATGGCGGCATCTTCGTAGCTGTCTGTCATGCGATAGATCATGATGCCGTAGAGCTTTCCTGTATTCAGGTCCTTCTTCTGCACATAGAGGTTGCAGTTCGGGATTCCATCGTAGAAGATGCCTTCCGGGATTTCCAGTTCCGGACTCTTCTGCTTCATGGATATGAGGAGTTGTGCCAGCTTCTGGTTGGAGTGCGGACCTACATTGTTCTGGAAGTAGAAGGATCCGAACATGATGATGACGGTGATGACGATGAGCGAGCGGAAAGCCTGCATCAGAGAGATGCCGGCAGCCTTGATGGCAGTGAGCTCCGAACTTTCGCCGAGATTACCGAAAGTCATCAGTGAGGAGAGGAGGATGGCAAGCGGCAAAGCCTGAGGTACGAGCATCAGACCCATGTACCAGAAGAACTGCGCCATCACGTCCATCGAGATTCCCTTTCCGATGAGATCGTCGATATATCGCCACAGGAACTGCATCATCAGCACAAACTGGCAGATGAAGAAGGTTCCCATGAAGAGAAGTCCAAATTGCTTGGCTATAAATATGTCTAATTTCTTAATTCTAAGCATTTCTTTTTTTCTAGTAAGCTGTTTTCTCATCGTTTTGAGGTAAACAGCTATCGTTTCAGCCTGCAAAGTTACACAAAAAAATTAGAAATCCTTTCTTTTTCGCTTTTTTTATATATATAATAGGTGTAAATAGGTCGGAATTTGAGCAAAAAAAAGAAAAAACAAACTTTTTTCGAAAATTTCTCCGAAAAAATTTGGTGGAACCAAATAATTGTTGTACCTTTGCACCCGCAAATCAGAAATGACTTGTAAAGGATGGCGGGATAGCTCAGCTGGTTAGAGCGTCGGATTCATAATCCGGAGGTCGAGGGATCGTGGCCCCCTCCCGCTACATTGAGACACTAACTTTTTAGTTAGTGTCTTTTTTGTGCGCCAAACTTTTCCACATTTTTCCACAAAAGTCTTGATAAAGTTTTCCACAGGGGTGTTGATAACTGTGGAAAAGAAATATAAGTACCTGATAATCAGTTTAGCCTTGTTTGGATAACGATTGTTGATAACTGAATCTGCTAGAAGTTCTTCACATTTTTTATCCATACATTTCTTGCATTTTTCAAAAATAAATAGTAAATTTGTCCCCAACTAAGAATTTGAGTCTTTATGAAGCAGCAACAAGTTTACAATTTAAAAGAGTTTGCCGCTCGCCACCATCTTGAAAGTATCTTTGGGGCTTATGCCGCACATATTTATATAGACGATCTATGCGAAAAGGATTTTATAGAGATGGCTCTAGAGCGCACCCTGTTCACGAAACTCGTGTTGGTGACCAGGGGAAAAATCAAAATGGGGGTACTTCAGCAAAGTACTGAAGCCAATAATTCCGACAGGCCGCTTTCTGCAGGTGAATTGCTGGTCGTCTCGCCCAAGCATGTCATTGCTTTTTCCGAGATGTCGGCGGATTTTGAGGCTGAGTGCATCCTGGTGGATGAGGAGATTACAGCCGATGTGGTGTATCTGTTATCGGATGACAAGCAGAAAGCTGCCATCGATATCTTTCACATGATTCGTGATATCGTGCGTCATCAGCACATCTACAAGGTAGAGATGATCCAGTCGATGGTGAATGTCCTGAAGCTTCTGGTTTCGGAACTTCCTTACGAGAATGTATCGGTGACTCGTGATTTGCGCCACAAGAAGGAAGTTTATGAGATTTTCCTTCATCTTCTGTATCGTCATTTCAAGACCGAGCGGCAGATCAGGTTCTATGCCGACAAGTTGAATGTCTCTGCACCTTATCTTTCCAGGATGATCAAGGATATTTCGGGAACCACCGTGAATGATCACATCACCTCCCTGCTCTATAAGGAAATCTGCAATCTCCTGAAGCAATCGGACATGACGATGGGAGAAATTGCAGACCATCTGCATTTCAGCGATCAGAGTGCTATGACAAATTTCTTTAAGATGAGAGCGGGAATGACGCCGCTAGCATATCGGAACCAAGGCTGAGGTTGAAGGCTTTTGCCCTTACACGGCATTTAAGCTTTATGTATAACAAATAACCTGTAAGCTATATTCTTTTGGTGAGAATACGCTTACAGGTTTTTTGTTTGTCAGCTAATCAGCTGACTGGTTATGGAAAAATTTATTTCAGGGTAAATTTGTGTGACTGCAACATCTCCTTAGGATCGAGTGCCTTGTCAAGCTCTTCCTTGCTCAGAATCCCCTGTTCGATGACGATGTCATAAACGGAACGGCCTGTGGCGTGAGCTTCCTTAGCAACCTTAGTACTTTTCTTGTAGCCGATGATAGGATTGAGAGCAGTAACGATACCGATACTGTTCTTTACCATCTCGTAGCAGCGCTCCTTGTTGACGGTGATGCCGAGGATACACTCAGAAGTCAAAGTCTCGATAGCGTTCTTCATCCATGTCAAGCTCTCGAAGAGGCTTTCGGTGATGATAGGCTCCATTACGTTCAACTCCAACTGACCAGCCTCTGCTGCGAAGCTTACAGTAGCATCGTTACCGATTACCTTGAAGCAAACCTGGTTGGTTACCTCAGGGATAACAGGGTTCACCTTACCTGGCATGATAGAAGAACCTGGTGCCTTGGCAGGGAGATTGATTTCGTTCAGACCGCAGCGAGGACCAGAAGCCATCAGGCGGAGGTCGTTACAAATCTTAGACAGCTTGATAGCCAAGCGCTTCAGAGCTGAAGAGTAGCTTACGTAAGCACCGGTATCAGGGGTAGCCTCTACCAGGTCGGTAGCTGTTTCGAAGTTTTCGCCAGTCAACTTGCTGAGGTTGGCAGCACAAAGCTTGGCAAAGCCAGGAACCGCGTTCAAACCTGTACCGATAGCAGTACCGCCCATATTGATCTCATGCAAGAGCTTCACGTTGCGCTCCAGATTGAGGATTTCCTCTTCCAGGTTGTTGGCGTATGCATTGAATTCCTGACCGAAAGACATTGGAACTGCATCCTGCAACTGGGTACGGCCCATCTTGATAACGTCTGCATATTCGTCTGCCTTGTAACGGAATGCGCTGATCAAACCAGTCAAAGCACCTACCAGGTGTGTATTCATACGAATCAAAGCCAAACGGATAGAGGTTGGGTAAACGTCGTTGGTGCTCTGTCCACAGTTGCAATGGTCGTTAGGAGAGCAGAACTGATAGTCACCCTTCTCGTGACCCATGATTTCGAGTGCACGGTTAGCAATCACCTCGTTGGCATTCATATTAACAGAAGTACCAGCACCACCCTGTACCATGTCGATAGGGAAGTTCTCATGCCATTTGCCTTCGATGATCTCGCGGCAAGCCTGAGAGATAGAACCCGAAATTTCATCGTTGATCACACCGAGGGTATGGTTGGTCTCGATAGCTGCCAACTTCACGTAAGCGATAGCGATGATGAAATCAGGGTAAGCTCTCATAGTCTTACGGGAAATGTGATAGTTGTTGATGCCGCGCTGTGTCTGTACACCGTAAAGTGCTTCAGCAGGAACTTTGAGTTCACCTAAAAGGTCTGACTCTACTCTAAAATTTTTAACTTCAGCCATGATATAGTTAGTTTTGTTGTTTATACTAATGTTATCAATTCTCTAGTTATTGTATTATTTTTATTGATTCTCTGTTTTCGGAAGAAAGAGTTGTTTCCTTTATCCGCTGCAAAGATACGATGATTTCTGTAGATTCTCTTTATAAAAAATGAACCTTAATTTGTAAAAAACGCACCAAATGCGCTAAAATTCAAAAAAAAATAGTAAATTTGCACCGAAACTCTTGTAGAGGCAACTCTTTTAGAGCCTATCAATCTATAAATTTAAACAATACAATATATATGAAACGATATTTATACCTTATTATATATATAGGTTTGGGACTTTCTTTGGCAGCATGCAAACAGCAGCCAAAGAAGTTTGTCATTGGCGTATCCCAATGCTCCGAGGATAACTGGCGCAACAAGCTCAATGATGAGCTGAAGATGGGAGAATATCTCAATGATTCGATTATCGTGAAGCTTGCTTCCTCGAATGATGACAATGTGTTGCAGAACAAACAGGTTAATCAGTTCGTGGATGAGGGCGTGGACTTGCTGGTCATCTCTCCTAATCAGTTGAGTGCGATTTCCAAGGCGGTTGAGCGTGCCTACGAGAAGGGAATCCCGGTGATTCTGTATGATCGTATCTCCAATACCGATAAATATACTGCATTCATCGGCTGCGACAACTATCATATCGGTAAGTCGATGGGTACCTTTATAGCTCAAAAGCTTCAGGGTAAGGGACGCATTGTTGAAATCTGTGGATTGGATGGATCTTCGCCTGCCATGGAGCGCCATCTTGGTTTCATGGATGCCATTAAACCATATCCGGGTATCCAGGTAGTTGCTTCTGAAGAAGGCAACTGGAAGGAGGAAGGAGGCGTTCAGGCAATGAAGCGCATCCTGAAGAAGACACAGGATTTTGATTATGTCTTTGCTCACAGCGATCGTCTGGCATGGGGTGCCTACGAGGCTGCCAAGCAGATGGGGCTGCAGCATCGTTATAAATTTACGGGTGTTGATGGAATGGCTACCCAGGGTGGTGGCCTGGAGCTGGTGCGCGATGGCATCTTCGAAGCTTCCTATCTTTATCCTACCAAGGGGGATGAGGTAATTGCCTTGGCGATGAAGATCCTGAAGCATCAGCCTTTTGAGCGGAAAAACTATCTCAGTACATCTATCATTACCCAGGAAAATGCGGAACTTACGTTGATGGAAGCCAGGGACGCTGAACGACAGGCTCATAATCTGAAGGCTTTGCATAAACAGGTGGATCGGTATCTTTCTGACTATAATTCCCAGAAAGTCATGTTGATAGGCTTGTGCCTGTTCCTGCTGGTTTGTATTGTCGCTGCTGCTATGATTTTCCGCAGTTATGTGGTGAAGGCTAAACTGAATGAGGAATTGGCGAGAACCAATGGAGAGTTGAAAAGAGTGAATGGGGAATTGGAAAGCAAGAACGCGGAGTTGAAACGACTGAACGAGGAGGTGTTGGAACTCACCCATTCCCGCCTGGTGTTCTTTACGAATATCAGTCATGAGCTTCGTACCCCATTGACATTGATTGCCGATCCTGTGGAAATGCTTCTGGAGGACAGTGGTATCAAGGGAAAAAGTCGTGAACTCTTAAAGATGGTGAAGCGTAATGCGGTAGCTCTGCAGCAACTGGTGAGCAGCATCCTCGATTTCCGAAAGATTCAGAACGGAAAGATGGAATTGACGCTCTATCGCTTCGACCTGGTGAAAGCTTTGAAAATGTGGGTAGGCGATTTCCAGCTTACTGCTGAGCGCAAGCAAATCAAGCTCCATTTGGATATAACTGATTCTGTTGGTTCTCAGGAGGTGGTTGCAGATAAGGAGAAGATAGCTCGTGTTGTCTTCAATCTTCTGAGCAATGCCTTGAAATATACACCTGCCGGTGGCGATATTTTCGTATCTCTGAAAGATGAGGATGGAAAGTTCCGCCTGGATGTGCGAGATACCGGCAAGGGTATCTCGCAGGAAGAGGCTGGCAAGATTTTCGAGCGTTTCTTCCAGGCTAAGGGAGCAGCAAGCGGTACGGGCATCGGCTTGGCTTTGGTGAAGTCGTTTGTAGAATTGCATCATGGCGAGGCTCGTGTAGAAAGTGAGTTGGGTAAGGGATCCGACTTCATCGTGGTGATTCCTCGTGAGCAAGAGGATAAGTCGCTAGTTATCCACACAGATATGGATAATGTGGATAACTCTGTAAATGCTTCGTTATCAGAAAGTAAGACGTTGATAAGTGAGCCTGAACTGCAATATATCGACGATGGAGAGAGAAAAAGTGGAAAAGTACAGCAGTTGCTGAGCGAACATGCGAATAAGCCAACCGTCTTGGTTATCGATGACAACAATGATATCCGTCAGTATGAGCATACCCTTCTGCAGGATGATTATATCGTTCTGGAAGCTGCTGATGGTAAGGAAGGACTGGATGTTGCCAAGAAGGAAGTTCCTGACCTGGTGATCTGTGATGTGATGATGCCGGTGATGGATGGTCTGGAGTTTACGCAGAATCTGAAGACCCATACGGCAACCTCTCATATCCCTGTCATTATGCTTACGGCGAAGAATCTGGAAGAGCATCGTGCCGAAGGTTATGAACATGGTGCCGATTCCTACATCACCAAGCCATTCCACAGCAAGGTACTCCTGGCACGTATAGAGAATCTGTTGAAGCAGCGCAAGCTTTTGAAGCATCTTTTCCAGGGTACTCCGGAGGCAGAGCTGGAAATTGCCGATTCTCATCTGGAAGATCGTGATAAGCAGTTTATGAAACAGCTTCACGCCATCATTCAGAAGAATCTCTCGGATAGCGAGTTCGGTGTCGAGAATATCGGTAAGCAGATTGGCTTGAGCCGCGTCCAACTTTATCGTAAGGTGAAGGCGATGACGGGTTCTTCTGTCGTAGATTTACTTCGCAAGGCTCGCTTGGCGAAAGCAAAACGTTTGCTGGAGTCCCGCAGTATGAGTGTTTCCGAGGTAGCCTATGATGTGGGCTTCTCTGCTCCTTCTTATTTCACCAAGTGTTTTAAAGATGAGTATGGTATGTTGCCGGGAGAAGTGGGAAATGTATAATATTACATCATATAATTAATATATAATTAACGTAGTTTCTAATAATAACTAATTTTCAAAAGAAAATGAAAAGAAAATCACTTTTATTACTATTTGTATGTCTCACCTTGCTGGCACATGCTGTCAAGGTGAGCGTAAAGAATGCCGTAGATTTCGTCAATCCACTTGTGGGTTCAGATTCCAACCCCGAGCTTTCTACAGGAAATACTTATCCAGCCATAGCAATGCCTTGGGGTATGAACTTCTGGGTTCCTCAGACCGGAAAGATGGGTGATGGATGGCAATACACCTATTCAGCTAAGAAGATCAGAGGATTGAAGCAGACTCATCAGCCAAGTCCTTGGATCAATGATTACGGTCAGTTCTCTCTCTTGCCTACCGTGGGTAAACCGGTCTTTGATGAGGCGAAGCGAGCCAGCTGGTTTTCTCACAAGGCAGAGAAGACTACACCTTATTATTATAGTGTCTATCTGGCAGACTATGATGTAACGGCAGAGTTGTGCCCTACGGAGCGCGCTGCCTTGATGGCTTTCACCTTCCCGAAGACTGATCAGGCAAATGTGGTGATTGATGCCTTCGACAAGGGAAGTTGCATCCAGGTGATTCCTGCTGAACGGAAAGTAATCGGTTTCTCTACCCGCAACAGTGGGGGAGTACCTGATAATTTCCGCAATTACTTTGTCATCGAGTTCGATCACGACTTTGATGCATTTGTCAGTGTGAAGGATGGTCAACTGATTTCAGCTAACGAACAGAAGGGAAACCACGTGGGTGCTATCATCACTTTCAAAACCAGTCAGCGTGGCGAAAAGATTCAGGCACGTGTAGCTTCTTCGTTTATCAGCAGCGCCCAGGCCATGCAGAATCTCAAGGAACTGGGACAGGCGGATATGGATCAGCTCAAACAGCAGGGCCGTCAGTGCTGGAACGAAGTTCTGGGAAAGATAGAGGTAGAGGATGAGAGTATCGATCATCTCCGTACTTTCTATAGCTGTCTCTATCGCTCGTTACTTTTCCCTCGTGCATTCTACGAGAAGGATGCTGCTGGCGAAATCGTGCATTACAGTCCTTACAATGGTACGGTTCAGAAGGGCTATATGTTCACGGATACTGGTTTCTGGGATACTTTCCGCTGTCTCTTCCCTCTTCTCAACCTGATGTATCCATCTGAAAACGTGAAGATTCAGGAAGGTCTTGCCAATACTTATAAGGAGAGTGGTTTCCTGCCAGAGTGGGCGAGTCCGGGTCATCGTGGTTGTATGGTAGGTAATAATTCAGCCTCTGTGGTAGCCGATGCTTATCTTTCCGGTTTGCGCGGCTATGATATGGAGACGCTTTGGCAGGCTGTGGTTCATGGTACCCAGGCTGTTCATCCTCAGGTAAACTCTACCGGACGTTTGGGATATGAGTATTACAATAAGTTGGGTTACGTGCCATACGATGTGAAGATCAATGAGAGTGTAGCCCGTACCTTGGAATATGCTTACGATGACTGGTGCATCTATCAGTTGGGTAAGGCTTTGGGAAAGTCGGCTAAGGAGCTGAAGCCTTTTGCCAAGCGTGCGATGAATTATCAGAAGGTGTTTGATAAGGAAACAAACCTGATGCGTGGCAGATTGAAGAATGGCAAGTTTATGTCTCCTTTCAATCCTCTGAAGTGGGGTGATGCCTTTACAGAGGGTAATGCTTGGCATTATACCTGGTCGGTATTCCATGATCCTCAGGGATTGATCCAGCTGATGGGTGGTAAGGATGCTTTCAATCAGATGCTCGATTCTGTCTTTATCCTGCCTCCTGTTTTCGACAACAGTTACTATGGATATACGATTCATGAAATCCGTGAGATGCAGGTGATGAATATGGGAAATTATGCACATGGCAACCAGCCTATCCAGCACGCCATCTATCTCTATGGCTATAGCGGTCAGCCTTGGAAGACTCAGTATTGGATTCGCCAGGTGATGGACAAGCTCTATACGCCAGCTCCAGATGGTTATTGTGGTGATGAAGATAATGGTCAGACTTCGGCTTGGTATGTCTTCTCGGCGATGGGATTCTATCCTGTTTGTCCTGGAAGTGGTCAGTATGTGTTGGGAACTCCTTATTTCAAGTCGATGAAACTTCATTTGGAGAACGGCAAGGAAGTAGATATCCAGTCGGAAGGCAAGGGATGCTATGTGGATGAAATGTTGCTGAATGGCAAATCTTACCAGCATAACTATCTTGATATGCGTTCTTTGATGCAGGGAACACAGATTACCTATCGACTTTCTGAGCAACCAAACTTGCAGCGAGGTATTCATAAAGATGATGCTCCTTACTCTTTTTCAAGGAAATAACCGATAGCGATTCAAAAAATCGTTCGGGAAAGGTGCAAAAATCGTTCATTTTCGATGAAAAGAGTGCAAAGTACCATTTTTTTCTAGTTTTTGAACGATAATTATCCATGACTTTCGCTAAATCTTTATACTTTTGCACCAGAAATTTGAAGTTAATAAATTGTTTCAAGTATTTGAGGTAGTAATATTTGCAAGTTTTTAAGTTTAGGTTTTAATGGTTTATAAAGTTTAAGATTTAGTAAGTTCATAGGTTTAGTAAGTATATAGGTTTTAGTTATTTAGGTTTATAGGATTGTTTTTCAGAGGTAATTAGTTTCTTTTAGGTAAAAGATTGTTTTGGGAAAATGTTAGTTAGTTGTTTAAGATAGGTTTATGTTAGTTTTGGGAAAATGAATAGTTAGTTTTGGGAAAAAACAGTAAAAATGAAAAAGCAGCTGCAGGAATATGCCTGTCAGCTGCTTTTCACTTTCTATTCGGGGCTTATCTCCTTTTCTTCTTTCATTTCATCTCCTTCTCATCACCTTTCTCATTCTTTCCATTCCTTAAACTCGAGTTCCAACTCCCGGTATTCAGGTTTCAGGGTACTGTTCTCCTTGTCTTCCTTCCGGGCTTCTTCTGAGGTGGCATTGCTTACGGATAGGCCCAACAGACGGATGGGACGGCTCGAAGAGTAATTTACCAGTTGAAGCAGTCGCTTGGCAAGGGGAAGGATATCGTCCTTTTTCGTCAGAATCTTCTCCTGAGAGATGCTGCGGGTAATCTGGGTGAAATCCGAGAACTTCACCTTTAGGGTTAAGGTCCTTCCTTCAAAACCGCTTTTGGCGATTCTCTCCAGCAGTTCAAGAACCGTATGGTAGAGTTCGATAATCACTGCCGACTTGGCATAGATATCCTCCAGGAAAGTCTGTTCGCATCCCACAGATTTGCGTTCCCGATAGGTGATGACGGGCCGTTCGTCTATACCTCTTGCAAAATGGTAGAAGATATGTCCGGCTTTCCCGAATACTTCTACAAGATGTTCTTCGGATACTTTCCGTAGGTCGGCACCATTGTAGATGCCCATGAAGTGCATCTTCTGTAGGGTCTTCTTGCCTACGCCCCAGAAATCCTCTACAGGGAGCTGGGCGATGAAATCGAGAGCCTTATCGGGATGGATGGTGCAGATGCCGTCTGGCTTCCGGTAATCGGATGCCACCTTGGCGAGAAACTTGCAGTAGCTGATACCTGCCGAGGCTGTGAGACCTGTTGCCTCCTTGATACGGACCTTGATTTCCTTGGCGATATCCACCGCCAGTTCTATCCCTTTCTTGTTGTGAGTGACATCCAGAAAGGCTTCATCAATGGAGATGGGTTCAATGAGATCGGTGTATTCCTGGAATATCTGATGTATCTGATGAGATATTTCTGCATAATAAGAATGCCGGCACGGCACGATGATGAGATCTGGACAGCGCTGCTTGGCTTGAGCAATGGATTGCGCCGAGTGAACGCCCCATTTTCGAGCTTCATAGCTGGCTGTAGAAACCACACCACGAGGTCCGTCGAAGCCCACCGCTACCGGTTTGCCCCGAAGTTCCGGATTGTCTCTCTGCTCTACAGCTGCAAAGAAGGCATCCATGTCGATATGTATGATCTTTCGCTCTTCCATTGTCTGATATATTATGCTCTTATTATTAAAAGTTTGTTTTATGTATCTGCAAAATTACGAATTATTTCTTTTTTATGCAAATCTTTCTTCTTGTTCTTGATAATAATCGTTCATCAGCTAGCAATTATGTTACAATGAACGTTTTTTTTAATTCAATGATATGAATTTTAAAGCCTTTGATGATACTATTATATAATTTTGTAGCAGAAATAAAAAATAGGATTAACAAATTAGAAATTTTAAGTATGCACAACTTTTTAAATGGAAAGAGCGCAGCTATGATGCTTGCACTTTCATTGGTAAATGTTACAGCAG
>CATXJC010000040.1 GCA_958369755.1 uncultured Prevotella sp. | reverse complement strand
CACGGATAGAAATCTTAAAGCCATCACCAGGCTGACCGGAAGCCGCCTGAATGTTTACACCAGGAGTCTGGCTCTGCAAGGCGCCCAACACCTGAGTGGTATTCATCTTCTGAATATCATCACCCTTCACCTCGATGGTAGAACCGGTAACGAGCTTCTTCTTCTGAACACCATAACCTACGACAACAACTTCTTCGAGAGTCTTGTCGTCTATCTTCATTGTGACGTTAAAATTAGACTGATTACCTACAACGATTTCCTGTTTCTGGTAACCGATATAAGTAATAACAATAGTAGCACCAGGCTTCACGTTCAAGACGAAGTTACCATCCAAGTCGGTAACTGTACCATTTCCGGCATTACCTTTCTCTACTACACTTGCACCGATGATAGGACCTTCTGCGTCACTTACATTACCGGTAACCTTCTTAGACTGCTGTACTGAGTTAACAGCAAAATTTGGAGATGTTGCCAAAGCTTCAGTTGTGTAACTCAAGCCTAAGGATGCCAACGCTCCAACAAGCAGCACTGATTTTCTTAAGTTTAGATTCATACTTATGTACTTTCTAGGTTTGAATAGAATAAACATTACTTAGTTGACTAGCAAATAGCCACACACTCTTGTCTCCCTGCAACTACCTGCTGCACGGAAACAATCCTTCTTTCATTTTAAGCTGAATTGATACTCATAGGTCATTACTTTTTATTTTGTTAGTTTGTTATTTTAGCTGTATTTCCGGCGAAACGATGTGGGTGTATTTATAGTGGTATCGTTCACATTCGTATCACCGCTGCAAAAGTACAATACTTTTTCGAAAAAAGGTGATACTTTTTTGCTCAATTTGTGTATTTTTCGTTACTAAGGTTATTTTTTTTAAGAAATGACGATAAACACGAAAGGTTTGTTAACCTTCAGTGTTTATCGTACACTTAACATTTTAACAGTTTTTGTGGTACATTTTCGCATAAAGAGCAAAAAAGTATCACCCTATTTGATTCTTCTCGTTACTTTGTAGCAAGAAAATTGCGAACCGGGTTGGCATACATCGTTAAAATCTTCTCTTTCAGGAAGGCTTCATCCTTGTCAGGAAGTTCAATCTTTGCCAACTGTCCTGCGATATATTTCTCGAAGCGAGCCTTATCTTCCTGTGTATATTCAGAAGCATGAGCCTCGGTATTCTCCAAGAGATCGAGCGCCACATAATTGCCTGGATAGAGACGGTAGTGGCTATGTATCTCGTGATCAAGATGGGCAGCAATGGTATTGAAGAGTTCCTGCTTCGGCATCTCTGGGTCGAGGGTATCCAGATACTCATCGATACATGGGGCTGCATGATAATGCACATGTCCCTTGTAACCGAAGATACCGGTCTGCATGCTTACGAGATCATCCATAGGTCCCTTCTTCCATCCTTCCACATCACGCTTCTGCTGATACTCCTTAGCCTTGAGGAAGTCGCAAGGGTCGTACTCATAGCTGATAGACAGCGGTACGAGATGGAGCTGCTTCAATCGTTCGATAATACTTCCTTCACCGCCCATCGCCATCATCTGGAGGATGCTCTTCTGGGTACGGTCATCGCTATCCTTGGCTCTACCCTCTCGCTGGGCAATCCAGATATTCTCGTTCTTCTCCTTGATGGCGAAATGCATGTAATCGGAAAGACGTTTGCTTGACATCAGCATCTGGCGCATGCTCAGGGCACGCTCCACGATAAACGCCTTGTTGACACGTACCAGGTCCTTGACCCAAGGAAGAGACAGGAGGTTATCTCCGATAGCAATCTCGCAGGTGGTCTTGAAGCCATTGTCGATAAGCATTACATCGAGGATAGCAGAATCGAGCACGATATCACGATGGTTACTGATGAAGGTATAGTTGCGGGTATTATCGATGGCTGCGCAATCCATCTCACAACCCGTTGCAGCCTTCTTCAGGATGCCTTGAACAAAATCGTAGGCGAAAGCCAACTGGAAGTCGAGATTGGTCTTGCAAGCCTTCAACTTCTGGGCAATCATCTCAAAAGGAACTTGTGGATAAAGATAAGCAAGTACTTGCTTGAACTGATCGTTTGAAAGCAAACGGTCGAACACCTCAGGAAGGTCTTCTGGCTCCCAAGGTCGAATGGTATCAAATTCTTGAGGGATCTTCATAATATATACCTTTTTAATATATACCTTTTAATATATATGGCTCTGCGAGAAAGTCGCAGAACCATATATGTGATTTATAAATTCTAGAACTGATTCTCCACGATGTCGCTGAGCACATCCTTGATGTCAAGGCCTGCAGCGCGCACCTGCTGAGGAATGAAGCTGGTAACGGTCATACCTGGAGTGGTATTGATCTCCAGCATGTTCACCTTGTCCTTACCGTCCTTATCCTTAGAGATGATATAGTCGATGCGGATGATACCATTGGCATGGAGGATATCGTAGATGCGGGATGTGGTCTTTGCCACCTCTTCAGCAGTCTCAGGAGAGAGACGGGCTGGAGTGATTTCCTGTACCTGACCATTGTACTTGGCATCATAGTCGAAGAACTCATTGCTGGTTACCACCTCTGTAGCTGGCAAGACAACGGTCTTCTCGGCTGTCTTGTAGATGCCCTGAGAAATCTCAGTACCATCGAGAAAGCCTTCAATCATTACCTCGTTGCTCTCCATGAAAGCTACACGGAGGGCTGGAGCCAACTGGTCGGCATTCTTCACCTTGCTCACACCGAAGCTACTACCGTCGGCAGCAGGCTTTACGAAACAAGGCATACCGATGCGCTCGGCAATCTCGTCCTCATCATACTGTTCGCCACGACGGAGCAAGATACTGTCAGCCACGTTTACACCGAAACCACGCAGGTAGTTGTTGAGCACATACTTGTCGAAGGTCATTGCCTCTACCAGCACACCACTTGTAGAATATGGCAAGTGAATGAGGTCGAAGTAGCCCTGCATCACACCATTCTCGCCAGGCTGTCCGTGGATGGTGATATAAGCATAATCGAAATAGATATGCTTGCCGTCTTTCACAAACGAGAAGTCGTTCTTGTCAATATCAATAGTCTCACCGTTATCTAAAGCCACGTGCCAGTCGGTGCCCTTTACATCGACGAGATAGATATGATAACGCTCCTTGTCGAAGAATGAGTACAAACCCTGACCTGAGCGCAAAGAAACATCGTGCTCAGAAGAATCACCACCACATACGATGGCTATCGTTCTCTTGCTATTTTCCATAATCTCTAAATATTTTTGAATGTATCTTTTGTGGTGCCTGCGATGAAGCCGCGCCACTTTTCTATTAATTGTCTAAAATCTTCCGGCCACTCACTGTCGAAGTCCATCTGCGCCTTTGTTGTAGGATGAACAAAGCCGAGGGTCTTGGCATGGAGAGCCTGACGTGGGCAGAGCTTGAAGCAATTCTGTATGAAAGCCTTGTAACCACTGCTGCGCTGACCTCTCAGGATCTCGGCACCACCATAGGTCTCATCCATGAAGAGCGGATGACCGATCTGCTTCATGTGGGCACGGATCTGATGGGTACGGCCCGTTTCCAAGATGCACTGTACCAAGGTGGTATAGCCGAAGCGCTCCAAAACCTTATAATGGGTAACTGCACTCTTGCCAATACCGCTATCCGGGTCAAAGACCTTCATACGGAGACGATTCTTGGGATCACGACCGATATTGCCCTCGATGCGTCCCTCATCCTCCACGATATTACCCCATACCAGCGCATTGTAACTGCGATGGGTAGTCTTGTTGAAGAACTGCTTGCCCAATGCCGTCTTGGCAGTAGGAGTCTTGGCTACTACGAGCAATCCGCTGGTATCCTTGTCGATGCGATGGACCAGACCCACTTCCGGGTCGTTGGCATCAAACTCCGGCATATCGCGCAGGTGCCAGGCCACAGCCTGAATCAGGGTGCCATGGAAGTTTCCGGCTCCCGGATGAACCACCATTCCTGCCTTTTTGTTAACCACCATCAACTGGTCGTCTTCATAAACCACATTGATGTCGATTTCTTCCGGCTTGATGCTTGTTTCATGACGAGGGCGGTCGAGCATCAGCGTAACGATGTCGTTCGGGCGCACCTTGTAATTGCTCTTCACCGGTTTACCGTTTACATGAATAAATCCGGCATCAGCTGCCTGCTGAATGCGGTTGCGGCTCTGGTAAGCCATCTTATCAGCCAGATACTTGTCTATGCGGACAGGATCCTGGTTGGCATCCACCTGCACCTTCCAATGCTCGTAGAGGTCATCGCCTCCTTCGCCAGCCGGAGCAGCACCCTCTCCCTCCATCTGGAGTTCATCATCAAGTTCATCCAAATCTCCTGCATCATCAAACCCGAAGCCATCCTCTACAGGAGCATATACCTTATTATATATATAATCTAAAAAAATCATTCGTACTTACTATTGAATTCTTCACTCATCGTTCTTCACTCTTCACTTTCTCCTACTCCACCACCTCTTTCTGCTGGTGTTCGTGTGTAGCAGGGGCTGTTTCTGTAGATTCAGTTCCCGGAACCACCTCGAAGTTATCTTCGGTGCTTTCAGTACCATCACCTTCTCCCTCCATCACATCATCGTTCTCGTGATAGACAGGATCCACCATATCGAAGGAGTCGGTAGTGTCGCGCTGACCATTACCTACCTGAATGATGAGCACATCATCGATAGAAACCTTATCGCCAGCCACCACATGCCTGCCCTTAACGAGAATACCGTAAACCCAGTCTTCCTCGCCTGGAATATATTCCGGTGAACCCAGCTTGAATCCCATGGCAGTCAACTTAGCCATCGCCTCTCTCAGAGAACTGTTGTCGATGACATCAGGAATGGTGATGCGAGGAGAATGGTTAGAATTGATCGTGACATAGATGATATGCCCCGACTTCACCACCTCTCCGAACGCCGGCGTCTGCTCCAGGATACAGTCGGCAGGGAGCGAACGGACATATCCGGTATCCGAAACCACTATTTCCAATCCGGCATCATCGAGGATGCGGGTGGCATCATTGATATTCTTGTATCTGATATCCGGCACACGGATGGCCTCACCATGATGGGTGTAGATATCGATGCCGAACTTGACACCGACGCAGAGCAAAACCAGCACCAGGAACATGGCGCCCAGGTTGCCCCAGAGATACTTACTCTTAAACTTATTTATAAACTCAGATGAAGTCATTCTTTCTTTTTTGGTGCAAAGATAGGAATAATCGAAGACAATACAAAATAAAACGCCAAGTTTTTGCGTTTCATCACAATATAAAAAGTCATAAAAACACAAAAAGCAGCAAAGAATCTCTCCTTGCTGCTTTTAATGTCATCGTCGATAGACGAATTTCCCTATCGGAAATTACTTTCCGTGGTGCTCGTCAGAAACAGTTAACTTCTTGCGGCCATGAGCACGGCGAGAAGCCAATACGCGACGACCATTCTTTGTTGCCATACGCTCACGGAAACCATGCTTGTTCACGCGACGACGATTGTGAGGCTGAAATGTTCTTTTCATTTTTCTTATTTATTTTTTAATTAATATTCTTCACAAAAGTGCAAAACACGCCCTTTTTGGGCTGCAAAATTACGCATATTTTCTGAAATAACCAAGAAAACTACCAAATTTAGCTTAAATATTTATGTTTTTTTCGATATTTCCTTTGATTTTTCATGTTTTTGCCGTAACTTTGCACTCGATTTTGAGATTATTGTAATAACATTCAAGATAAACAAGAAATGATTAATTCACAGGAAATTAAGATTGGTACTTGCATCCGCATGGATGGCAAAGTATGGGTTTGCATCGACTTTCAGCACAGAAAGCCAGGTAAAGGTAACACCGTAATGAACACAAAATTGAAGAATGTTGCCGACGGTCGTGTATTGGAACGTACATTCCAGGTAGGTTTCAAATTGGAGGATGTTCGCGTTGAGCGCCGTCCTTACCAGTACCTCTACGAGGACGCTACTGGTTGCATCTTCATGAACCAGGAGACTTTCGAGCAGGTGCCTATCGCTAAGGAGAACGTTACCGGTGGTCAGTACATGAAGGAGGGTGACGTAGTTGAGGTTGTTACTGATACTACAGACGGTACTATCCTCTTGGCTGAAATGCCAGCAAAGACTACCCTGAAGATCACTCACTCTGAGCCAGGTGTAAAGGGTAACACTGCTACCAACGCTACCAAGCCAGCTACTCTCGAGACTGGTGCTGAGGTTCGTGTTCCTCTGTTCGTTAACGAGGGCGAGACCATCCAGGTTGATACTCGTGACGGTAGCTACCTCGGTCGTGTAAGCGAGTAATCCGTCTTTCAACAAGAAGATTACGCTCTTATCGAGCAAACTTAACCCTTAATAGTAAGAAGAATGAAATATTCCATCATAGTACCAGTATTCAACCGTCCTGACGAAGTGGACGAACTGTTAGAGAGCCTTACCCATCAGACGGAGAAGGACTTCGAGGTTGTCATCGTAGAGGATGGCTCGCAGACTCCCTGCAAGGAAGTGTGCAAGCGATACGAAAACCTGATGGATATACATTATTACTATAAGGAGAACTCTGGTCCGGGTCAGAGTCGCAACTATGGTGCCGAGCGTGCCAAGGGCGAGTATCTACTGATACTCGACAGCGACGTGGTCTTGCCAGAGGGCTATCTGAAAGCTGTAAGTGATGAGTTGAGCCGCGAACCTGCCGATGCATTCGGCGGTCCCGACAAGGCACACTCATCATTTACAGATACTCAGAAAGCCATTTCTTATTCCATGACTTCTTTCTTTACCACCGGTGGTATCCGTGGCGGAAAGAAGAAGATGGATAAGTTCTATCCCCGTTCATTCAACATGGGCATCCGCAGAGATGTTTATCTCAGGTTGAATGGCTTTTCCAATATGCGTTTTGGTGAGGACATTGATTTCTCTATCCGTATCTTCAAGGCAGGCTGCCGTTGCCGTCTGTTCCCTGAAGCATGGGTTTGGCATAAGCGCCGCACCGACTTCCGCAAGTTCTGGCGACAGGTCTACAACAGTGGCATCGCCCGCATCAATCTCTACAAGAAATATCCAGAGAGTCTCAAACTCGTGCATCTCCTTCCTATGGTCTTCACCGTGGGTGTAATAGGCACGCTGCTTCTGCTCTTCTTCGGCTTCCTGCCATACATGCTTGGCACCGTTCACGTATTCCCAACCTTGGGCAATGCGATGGCAGCATTGGGCTGCATCGGCCTCGCCGGCATCATTCTCTATACCATCGCACTGTTTATCGACAGCAGCAGAGAGAATCACAGCGTGAAGATAGGCTTGCTGAGCATTCGCGCTGCCTTCACACAGCTGATGGGTTACGGATGCGGATTTCTTTCTGCATGGTGGAAGAGATGCGTACTGGGGCAGAGCGAATTCAGCGCATACAACAAGACTTTCTACAAATAAGACTTCCCCACAAAAAGAGAAGCCAATAATAATCTACTAATCAGTTATTATTATGGCAGAGAAACTAACCATTGCCAATTGGGCAGAAGAAGACAAGCCTCGCGAGAAACTGGAGCGCTTGGGTGCCTCAGCTTTATCCAATGCCGAGCTCTTAGGTATTCTGATTGGTTCGGGATCTACAGACGAAAGTGCCGTAGACCTGATGAAACGCATTCTGAAGGATTGCGACAACAACCTGAACCAGCTAGGAAAGAAGTCCATCAGAGAACTGACGCAATATAAAGGAATGGGACCCGCCAAAGCCATCACCATTCTTGCAGCCTGCGAACTGGGCAAGCGCCGTGCTCTCGATAAGATTGGCACACGTCCCGACTTAGGCTCATCCCTTGCCATCTACAACTATATGCTTCCGAAGATGCAGGATTTAGACACAGAGGAAGCATGGCTCCTGATGATGAACCAGAACTTCAAGCTCATCAAAGCGAGCTGCATCTCAAAAGGCGGCATTACAGAAACGGCAACCGACATCCGGCTCATCATCAAAGAAGCGGTGCTCAACAACGCTACCATTATCGCCTTCTGCCACAATCATCCCAGCAACAATCCTCAGCCAAGCAAAGCCGATGATGTACTTACCCAGAAGATTGCCAAAGCCTGCGAAATCATGCGTCTCTTCTTTATGGACCATGTCATCATAACCGATGGTGCCTTTTATTCATATCACGACAAAGGTAAATTGTAGTCTATTTGGGGTATATTAGACCTTCTGCAAGAAAAAAACAGCTTTTCTTTTTGTTTTGTCTGCAATAATTATTATCTTTGTAGGCAAAAACAAAGATTATTATGACACAAGAAGAAAAGACAAAGATAGAAGAAAAGATCGTAGATGTACTCAAGACCGTTTACGACCCTGAAATACCTGTGAATATCTGGGATCTGGGTATGATTTACAAGATAGACGTAAAAGACGATGCTACCGTAGATCTTGACATGACCTTTACTGCCCCATCCTGCCCTGCAGCCGACTTCATCCTTGAGGATGTGCGCACCAAGGTGGATAGCGTAGAGGGTGTCAAGTCTGCCAATGTAAACCTCGTATTCGAACCAGCCTGGGATCAGAGTATGATGAGCGAGGAAGCCCGTGTAGAACTAGGTTTCGAATAGCCAAAACCGTTGAATTATTCACTCTTCATTCTTCACTCTTCATTCTTCACTCTTCACTTAAAAAGAATCGCTTATGAAAAATGTATATTTCCTCTCTGATGCGCATCTCGGCTCGTGGGCAATCCCACACGGCAGAATGCAGGAACGCAGACTCGTACGTTTCCTCGACAGCATCAAGCACAAGGCTGCAGCCATCTATCTGCTGGGCGATATGTTTGATTTCTGGAACGAGTATAAATATGTGGTACCGAAAGGCTACACCCGATTCCTGGGTAAGCTCTCGGAGTTGACGGATATGGGAGTGGAAGTACATTTCTTCACCGGCAACCACGACTTATGGACATACGGCTACCTGGAAGAAGAGTGCGGACTGATCGTTCACCATAAACCACAGACCGTGGAAATTTACGACAAGGTGTTCTTCCTTGCCCATGGTGACGGCCTGGGTGACCCGGACAAGAAGTTCAAGTTCCTGAAGGCGATGTTCCACAACCGTACCTGCCAACGGCTGCTGAATGCCATACATCCACGCTGGGGATTGTCGCTGGGACTGAACTGGGCGAAGCATAGCCGCCTGAAACGTGCCGATGGCAAGGAGGAGCCTTATATGGGCGAAAAGAAGGAATTCCTGGTACGCTTTGCCAAACAGTATATGCAAAGTCACAAGGATATAGATTACTTCATGTTCGGACACCGCCACATAGAGCTGGACCTGATGCTGAGCAAGAAGACCCGCCTGATGATTCTGGGCGACTGGATATGGCAGTTCACCTATGCCGTATTCGATGGCGAACACATGTTTATGGAAGAATATGTGGAAGGCGAAAGCCAACCATAACAATCAATAAGCTACAAGAATAAAGGGCAGCCCGATTGGGACTGCCCTTTATTCTTATCACACGAATCTTATAGTTCTATTGTAATCTAGTTGTATTCCTATCGCTGGATTCTTCCTCCTGAAGAAGTCATATTGCTGATGATTTCTTCTTCAGATACCAGATTCTGATCGCCCGGAATCGTATTCTTGATGGCACTGGCCGAGAGAGAGAAATCCAGGCAATACTGGTTCTCATCGCCCCACTTCTGGTGAGCGTGGATATAGGCAGCAATGAAGGCATCGCCTACACCCATCGGATCTACGATAGGCTGTATGTCGTAGATTCTCGCTGTATAGAGCTGATCCTCTACTGTATCATAGAGCAGACCGCTCAATGTATGATGGCTGCTGGCAATCTGGTTTCTTACAGCCATTACCATCTTCTTGCATTTAGGGAAGAGACGGTGCATCTTGCGGAAATACGACAGATAAGCCTCCCTGTCTATTACATAGTTTTCATCCAAAGCCTCGAAAGGAATATGAGGCACTCCACTGGCTATCTCCCACTCATTCTGATCACCGAAGATGATGTCGCTATACTGCATCATCTGGAAGAGCACATCGTGAGGTTCCAGACCGTATCCCCAGAGATTCTTGCGATAGTTGATATCGCAGGAGATGGTCAGCCCATCAGCAACCGCCAGCTTGATGGCATCCATGGTAGATTCCATCGCATCACGGCTGATGGCACAGGTGATACCTGAGCAATGGAACACGGCAGCATCTGCCAGTACCTGATTCCATTTCACCATACCACGCTTCAAGGAATAGAAAGAAGAGTTCTTGCGGTCATAGACTACACGGGAGTTGCGCATCGCCACAGCTTCCTCGAAGTAATAGGTACCGAGGCGATCGCCACCACGCACCACATGAGAAACATTCAAACCAAACTCCCTGAGATGCATCAGCGCAGCTTCACCCATCTCGCCGTATGGCAATCGGGTTACATACTCCACGTTATCGCCCAAATGAGCCAGAGAGATGGCTGCATTTGCCTCGCTGCCACCATAGTTGCCGAACATACGGTGACCTTGGAATAACCGTTGATAACCAGGCTTAGATATTCTAAGCAATATTTCTCCGAAAGTTACAATCTTTGTTTTCATAATTCTCAAAATTTAAGTGATGCCTCCATCCTCATCAGGCAGAAGCCTCATCATGTAATAATGATAAGAAAGAAATAAGGTGAAGACCATCCATTGCTGTCTTTAGTCTTCACCTTATATTATATAGTATTGTGTGGAATTACTTCTTGGAAACCAATTCCATTGTATCGCGAGCGATAACAATCTCCTCATCGGTAGGAACTACTACTACCTTCACCTTGCTGTCATCGGCAGAGATGATAGCTTCCTCACCACGAACCTTGTCGTTAACCTCCTTATTGATCTTGATGCCAAGATACTCCAGGTTCTTGCAAGCTTCCTCGCGGAGATCGGTCTGGTTCTCACCAACACCAGCTGTGAATACGATAGCGTCGACGCCACCCATAGCTGCTGTGTAAGCACCAATGTACTTCTTGATGCGATACTCGTACATGCGGAGAGCCAGCTGAGCCTTCTCGTTACCCTCGTTGGCAGCGTTCTCGATGTCGCGCATATCAGAAGAAATACCAGTGATACCGAGCACACCACTCTTCTTGTTCAGGAAGTCAGCCATCTCCTGTGGCTTCATGTTCAACTTCTCCATCAAGTAGGTAACGGCAGAAGCATCGATATCACCACAACGTGAACCCATCATCAAACCTGCCAATGGAGTCAAGCCCATTGAAGTATCCAATACCTTACCATTCAATACAGCAGCTACAGAGCCACCGTTACCAATGTGGCAAGTGATGATCTTAGAGTTGTTCTGGTCGAGACCGAGAATCTCGCAAACACGCTTAGAAACATAACGGTGAGATGTTCCGTGGAAGCCATAACGGCGTACGTGATACTTCTCGTACAACTCGTAAGGAATTGCATAGAGGTAAGCGTAGTCAGGCATTGTGCTGTGGAATGCGTTGTCGAATACGCAAACCTGAGGAGTGCCAGGCATCAAAGAGTCTACGGCACGGATACCCTTCAGGTGACCTGCGTTGTGAACAGGAGCGAGGTCGCAAAGTTCCTCGATACCATCCTCTACGCTCTTGTCAACAATAACGCTCTCCTTGAACTTGTCACCACCCTGTACGACACGGTGTCCTACAGCGTCGATTTCTTTCAAATCCTTGATAGCGCCGATTTCCGGGTCGAGCAAGCACTTGAACACGAAGTTCACACCTTCCTTGTGGTCAGGCATGTCGTGCATGATCTGCTTCTTCTCGCCATTAGGCAATTTAACCTTGATGAAAGCGTTATCAAGACCGATACGCTCTACACCACCCTGTGCCAATACAGACTCATCGTCCATATTATATAACTTGTACTTGATAGATGAACTACCACAGTTCAGAACCAATACTTTCATAATGTTTAGTTTGTAATGTTATAAATAAAGTTAGTTGATTAAGCCTTCTTTGCATCCTGTGCCTGGCAAGCTGTGATAGCTACCATATAGTAGATGTCATCTACAGAGCAACCACGAGAAAGGTCGTTAACAGGACGAGCGATACCCTGGAGGATAGGACCGATAGCGATGGCACCACCCAGGCGCTGAACGAGCTTGTAGCCGATGTTACCTACCTCGAGGTTTGGAACTACCAATACGTTAGCCTTACCTGCAACCTCAGACTTTGGAGCCTTCTTGGCAGCTACCTCAGGAACGAGGGCAGCATCAGCCTGAAGCTCACCGTCGAGATGAAGCTCTGGGAACTTCTCCTTAGCGATAGCCACAGCATCCTTTACCTTGTCGATGATATAAACGCTCTTGCCTGTCTCCTTGTTGATAGCATCCTTGGCACTACCCATTGTTGAGAAGCTCAGCATGGCAATCTGAGGATCAGCAATACCAGCTACTGACTGAGCAGTATGAGCTGTTGTATAGGCAATCTGAGCAAGCTGATCTGCTGTAGGGTTTGGAGTTACAGCAACGTCACCCATTACCACTACGCCATCCTGACCATACTGCTTCTGGTCTGAGATGAGCAACATAGCACCACTTACGCAAGTGATACCTGGAGTACATTTGATAATCTGGAGAGCTGGACGAAGAGTATCGCCAGTTGTGCTCAATGCACCAGAAATCTGACCATCAGCACCCTCTGTCTTGATAATCATGCAACCGAGGTAGAGGTTATTCTTAGTTACGAGTTCACGAGCCTGCTCTATGGTCATGCCCTTCTTCTTGCGAAGTTCAGCGAGCTTCTCAGCATACTCCTCAGTCTTAGGGTTGTTTTGTGGATCAACGATAGTAGCCTTGTCGATGTTGTTAAGACCCCACTGAGCAGCGAGATTCTTAATATTGGCAGGGTTACCGATGAGGATGATGTCTGCGAGATCATCAGCCAAAACTTTATCGGCTGCTTTCAATGTACGCTCCTCTTCTGCTTCAGGGAGCACGATGCGCTGCTTGTCAGCTTTAGCGCGAGCTACGATTTGCTGTAATAAATCCATTTTATTTCTTTATTTATATAATTTTGTTATCTTCGATAGTAGATTTGTCAATCTAATAAGGCGCTACGACTTGTTTTTTGTCGTTTTGCCATATCGACTTTGCAAAAGTACATATTTATTTTGAAATAACGCCCATTAATATGTGTAAAAAAAGCTAAAACGGGAGATAATCATTATCGTAAAGGTTTACGTGCTTCACTTTACAGCATTTCCTGTGTCAGGATGCTCTCCAACTCCTCCGCAGAAAGGCGAAGTTTGAACTCGCCCTTGATGGCTACGCTGATTCGTCCCGTCTCTTCAGAAACGATGACGGCGATGGCATCGCTGCTCTGCGAAATACCCAGGGCGGCACGGTGGCGCAGTCCCAATTCCTTGGGAATATCCAGGTTGTGACTCACGGGGAGGATACAGCCTGCAGCCATGATTCGCTTGTTACTTACCACCATGGCTCCATCGTGAAGAGGCGAATTCTTGAAAAAGATGTTCTCTATCAAGCGCTGGTTGATTTTGGCATCTATCTCCTCGCCAGTATCCATGATATCCTTCAAAGGCACACCTCGCTCTATCACGATGAGGGCACCCACATATTTCTTAGCCATGCTCATGCAGGCAAGCACGATAGGCATGATCGTCTCCTTGTTTGCCTCCTTCTGACTTTCCTTGCTGGAGTGGAAGAAGCGCACCAGCCGGCGCATACTTTTCTGCGAACCAATCTCATAAAGGAATCGGCGGATGTCTTCCTGGAAGATGACGATAAGGGCGATGACTCCCACACTCACCAATTTATCCAGGATAGAACCCAGCAGACGCATTTCGAGTACCTGGCTTACGAAAAGCCAGATCAGTACAAAAAGCATGATGCCCACGAAGATGTTCAGCGAGCGGGATTCCTTCATCAGTCGATAAACATAGAAGAGCAGCGAGGCTACCAGAAGTACATCTAAAGCATCTTTGATTCCAAACTCTATCATACTCTGCCCTCCTTCATGGCTTCCACGATTTTCACAGCCTCAGCAGCTTCCTTCACATCGTGAACACGAAGGATGCTGGCTCCCTTCATCAGGGCAATGGTATCAAGCACCGTGGTTCCATTGAGCGATGTTGTGGCATCGCCACCCAACAGCTTATATATCATACTCTTACGGGAGATACCTACAAGTACCGGAAGTTCCAGTACGTTCAACTTCTCCATCTCATCATAAATCTGATAATTCTGGATGAGATTCTTGCCGAAACCGAAACCCGGGTCGAGGATGATATCCTTGGCACCCAGGTCGCGCAACTGCTGCACCTCCCTGGCAAAGCCCTTCATCATCTTGGCGAGCGTAGGCTGCACCGACATTAATATATAAGGTACCTTCAGTTCGCCCACCACACGGAACATTTCAGGATATTCCTCCTGTCTCTGCTCCAGCGGCACATTGGCGATGCCTGTGATTCCACCTTCTGATACATCGTTGATGATATCGGCTCCCCACTCCTCGATACACTTGCGTGCCAAGGTAGGGCGATAGGTATCTACGGAGACGGCAGCATCCGGTTGCTCCCTGCGAACGATGTCGAGAGCGAACTTCAGGCGTCTTCCCTCCTCCTCTTCCGATACTTCATCGGCACCGGGACGGGTGGAGAATGCGCCCACATCAATGATGCTTCCACCTTCTTCTATAATCTGATTAGCTCTCTGAGCTATCTCCATTTCTGTCTGTTTTCTACTGCCAGAGTAGAAGCTGTCGGGCGTAACGTTCAGGATGCCCATCACCTGAGGGGTGCTCAAATCCATCAAGCGCCCCTTGATATTGATTGTATATTCCATTGGATTATAACTCTTTAAGCCACTTTTTCCCTGGCTTTGTGTAAGTCCAGGCAAGAAAGCTTCCACCTATGATTGTTCCAACCACAAAGAAAAACAATAGTCCATTGTAAACTTCCATAACTTAATATTTTAAAATTCGATTAGCAATGCCCGCAAAAATGAAGGTCATTACTATACCAAATATAATTACTACATAATTTTTAACTCCAAACTCTCCTTGCAGAATTGGAGCAATACCACCAACCCCAGTTCCAGTAAACGTCAACTGAGATAAATTAAAGAAATAGCCTGCCAGCTTTTCCTTCCTTACTTTCGTTTTATCTTTTTCATCTCTACTACCCATAAAGAGCCTCACTTTCTAAAGATTCATCGAATATTTCTGCAAAAATAGAAAGAATATTCGAGATTACCATCATTTTTTGGGAAAATTGTTTGTTATGTCCATAATTTAGATTACTTTTGCACCCAAAATAACAGTTATAGACTATGGATATTTCAGAACTCTATCAGATTTACCAAGCGCACCCAGTGATTACCACTGACAGCCGCGACTGCCCAGAGGGCAGCATCTTCCTGGCTTTGAAGGGCGCATCGTTTGATGGCAACAAGTTTGCCGACATGGCTTTGGAGAAAGGCTGTGCCTATGTGATTGTTGATGAAAAAGAGTATGCCAAGGAAGGCGACGAGCGCTACATCCTCGTAGAGGATTGCCTCACCACCTTCAAGGAATTAGCCCGTGAGCATCGCCGCCACTTCGATATTCCTGTGGTAGGAATCACCGGAACCAACGGCAAGACCACCACCAAGGAACTCGTCTCTGCCGTTCTCGGCGAGAAGTTCAACGTGATGTTCACCCAGGGTAACTTCAATAATGATGTAGGCGTACCAAAGACGCTCTTCCGTCTCTCACCAGAGAATGAGATTGCCGTTGTAGAGATGGGCGCTTCCCATCCAGGCGACATCCGGAAACTCGTGGAATACGTGGAGCCTACCTGCGGTATGATTACCAACGTGGGCCGTGCCCACCTGCAGGGATTCGGAAGCTTCGAAGGCGTGAAGAAGACCAAGGGAGAACTCTATGATTACCTCGCAGCCAACGATGCCCTCGTCTTCATCAACGCCGACAACGAGCATCTGATGCAGATGGCTGAGCAGCGCAACATCAACCGCCTCATCACCTACGGCAAGGATGAAAACTGCGATGTATGGGGAGAAGTCATCTCCTGCGCTCCATTCCTGAAGTTCCGCTGGCGCACAGAAAGTTTCGACTGGCATGAGGTTCAAACCCATCTCATCGGCTCTTACAACATCGACAACATGCTTGCCGCCATCACCATCGGTCTTCATTTCGATGTGAAGCCTCAGCAGATAGATCACGCCCTGGAGAATTACATTCCAAGCAACAATCGTTCACAGTTGGAAGAGACGGCGCACAACAAGCTGGTGGTAGATGCCTACAATGCCAACCCATCGAGCATGGCAGCCGCCATCGAGAACTTCCGCGTAATGGATGTACCTCATAAGATGGCGATTCTCGGACAAATGGGCGAGCTCGGCGAAGTGAGCCACGAGGAGCACCAGAAGGTAGTAGATCAGTTGCAGGCAGCCGGTCTGGAGAATGTATGGTTGGTAGGCGATGAGTTCAAGGATATTCCATGCAGCTACCGCAAGTTCCAGAATGTAGAGGAAGTGAAGGAAGCGCTCAAGGCGAACCAGCCTCACGACCATTATATCCTCATCAAGGGCAGTAACAGCGTGAAGCTCTTCCAGCTTCCTGAGCTGTTGTAAGAAGAACTTTCAGAATGAGTAAAACTATAAAAGCAAAAAGCCTTGCGGGATTCCGTAAGGCTTTTTGCTTTATGATATGGATTCAGCAAATAGAATCCTGAGTTTTACTTCTTGCACATTTCCAGGAAATACTTATGAATCTCCAGGCTTTCGTTCAATTCCGGATGAAAGGCTGTAACCAGCTGGTTACCCTGGCGGGCAGCCACAATCTTGCCATCTACTTCAGCCAGAACCTCAGCATCTCCCCACACATCTTTAATATAAGGGGCACGGATGAAAGTCATTGGGATATTTCCCTCGATGCCCTTCATCGGAGCCTCGATGTAGAAACTACCCAACTGGCGACCGTAGGCATTTCTCAAAGCCGTGATGTCCATCGAAGCAATGCGCTGACTAGGCTCACCCTCAATCTTCTTGGCAAGAAGAATCAAGCCGGCACAAGTACCATAAACTGGCAAACCGGCAGCAATCGCCTCCTTCACTGGCTCCATCAATCCCAGTTCATTCAAGAGCTTCGCCTGGGTGGTACTCTCACCACCCGGAATAATCAAGCCATCCTTCGGCTGGTCCCAGTCCTTCAATTGGCGAACCTCGAAACTATCCACGCCCAACTGAGCCAACTTCTGTCTGTGCTCAGCAAAAGCGCCTTGTAAAGCTAATACTGCTATTCTCATAACATACTTATCTAATATAAAAGCCCCTTCTTGTTCAGGAGGGGCCTTTATCCGTTATCTTATTTATTATTACTTACCTCTTTCTGCCATCAACAAGGCAATCTCCTGCTCGTTGATACCAACCATAGCCTCACCGAGGTCCTCGCTCAACTCAGCCAACATCTTAGGGTCGTTGTAGTTGGTAACAGCCTTCACGATAGCCTGGGCACGCTTAGCAGGGTTACCGCTCTTGAAGATTCCAGAACCTACGAATA
>CATXJC010000039.1 GCA_958369755.1 uncultured Prevotella sp. | reverse complement strand
AAAACTGTGTTAAACTACTTTTATTGTAGCTTGACACAGTTTAATTTACACTCTCGTTTTATTTGTTTTTAGCTTCTTCCAGCTCCACCTCCTTTACTTTGCGGAAGAGATCGGAAGCAAAGACTAAATCGTTGAGTTTCTCGTTTGTTGAGGTCATCACTTCATCTTTGTTGCCTTGCCATTCTTTATGACCTTGGTAGATAAAGCAGATGTTTTCACCAATGCCCATCACCGAATTCATGTCGTGGGTATTGATGATGGTAGTCATATTATAGTCTTTGGTGATGCCTGAAAGCAGTTCATCTATCACAAGTGAGGTCTTTGGATCCAAACCTGAGTTTGGCTCATCGCAGAACAAGTATTTCGGATTCATTACGATGGCACGTGCAATAGCTACTCGTTTCTGCATACCACCCGAGATTTCTCCAGGATATTTCTGCTGAGCCTCTATCAGATTGACGCGGTCAAGACATTCCTGAGCCCGTTTTACGCGCTCCCTGTAATTCATAGTAGAGAACATATCAAGTGGAAACATGACATTCTCAAGTACATTCAGAGAGTCGAATAGGGCTGCGCTTTGGAAAATCATTCCCATCTCGCGGCGCATCAGAACTTTTTCTTTTTTCGACATCCGGGTGAAGTCACGGTCATCGTAGAGAACTTCACCACTTGTAGGCTGAAGTAATCCTACGAGATTCTTCATGAGTACGGTCTTTCCGGAACCGCTCTGTCCGATTATCAAATTAGTCTTTCCTGTTTCAAAGGTGACGTTTATATTGTCTAATACAACCTTGTCGCCAAACGACTTGGTGAGATTTCTAACTTCTATCATAGTTTACGAGAGAATTTGAGTGAGGAAAACATCTGAAAACAGAATCAAAACACTAGAACAGACAACAGCATCGGTTGACGATTTTCCAACCTCAACAGATCCACCTTCTACGGTATAACCGAAATAAGAAGATACGCTGGAAATGATGAATGCAAAGAAAAGGCTCTTGATAATGCTCATCCATACAAACCATTGGTTAAATGAATGCTGCAAGCCGAGTGTCAGATCATCTGGTGGTAAGATATGCCCAATATACGCTGTTCCGTAGGCGCCGATGATACCCATGCCAGAGCTGAATATAACTAGGAATGGCATGATGGTAACTAAGCCGATGATTTTAGGCAGAATGAGGTAACATGCTGAATTTACTCCCATGATATCAAGGGCATCAATCTGTTGGGTGACACGCATTGTTCCCAACTCCGAAGCGATATTAGAACCCACTTTACCTGCGAGAATCAGACACATGATACTTGATGAGAACTCCAAAAGCATGATTTCTCGAGTGGTGTAACCTGAAACCCATCGTGGCATCCATGGACTCTGAATGTTCAATTTCATCTGTATGCAGATAACTGCTCCAATGAAGAAGGATATCAGTAAAACGATACCAATAGAGTCAATACCCAATTGCGACATCTCCTTGATGTATTGTTTCAAGAACATGCGCATGCGCTCAGGACGGGAAAAAGAACGTCCCATCAATATGAGATATTTACCGAAGGTGGTAAGCCATTTTTCTATTAACATGCTATTATAAAACTGAATTTTGCTGCAAAATTAACCAAAATCCTCTAAAAAACTGCAATATTATGAATAGTTTTTGATTTTATAAGCGATATTTCCTTTATTTTTAGTATTTTTGCAGCCAAATTAGCTAATTATGGACGAAATTAACAATAACGAACAGCAAAATCAGAATTCTCTGGTTTTGCGAACAGAGGGATTGGTGAAGCGCTATGGTAAACGAACGGTTGCCAATGGAGTTTCTATCAATGTGAAGCAAGGAGAAATTGTGGGATTACTGGGACCTAATGGTGCTGGTAAGACAACTTCTTTCTATATGACAACTGGACTTGTTGTGCCTAATGAGGGACATGTCTTTCTGGGAGATCAGGAAATTACTGATTTTCCTGTATACAAACGTGCCCGTGCGGGAATCGGATACCTGCCTCAGGAGGCCAGTGTTTTCCGCAAGATGAGTGTTGAGGACAATATACTTTCAGTCTTGGAAATGACAGGAAAACCACGTAGTTATCAGTTGCAGAAGTTAGAGAGTCTTATTAGCGAGTTTCGTCTCAATAAGGTTCGTAAGAATAAGGGTGACCAGCTTTCCGGAGGTGAGCGCCGCCGTACAGAGATTGCCCGTTGCCTGGCTATTGACCCAAAGTTTATCATGCTCGATGAGCCATTTGCTGGTGTTGACCCTATTGCGGTAGAAGATATTCAGCATATTGTATGGCAGTTGAAGTATCGCAATATCGGTATTTTGATTACCGACCATAATGTACAGGAGACTCTGACCATTACAGACAGAGCCTATCTGCTGTTCGAAGGTAAGATCCTTTTTCAGGGCAAACCAGAGGAATTGGCAGAGAATAAGATTGTGCGCGAAAAGTATCTGAGTAACAGTTTTGTGCTCAGAAAGAAGGACTTTCAGCTCATAGATGAGCAAAAAAGAGCCAAAGAAGCAGCGACTGATGGTTAAAAAATCATTTTTTTCTCTTATATATTAGGTATATCCATTAAAAATGTGTAATTTTGCAAGCCAATTGCGGTTATACACGAAAACTGTAGAATTAAAGAAAATATTAACAATAATAAAATAACAAATATCAAGATGAAAATTTCATTTGAAAATCCTGACAAGATTAATGGTCTTTTGACCCTCGTTGTCGAAGAGGAAGATTACAAGAATGATGTCGAGAAGACATTGAAAGATTATCGTAAGAAGGCTAATGTTCCAGGTTTCCGTCCTGGTCAGGCTCCTATGGGTATGATTAAGCGTCAGTTCGGTCCATCTGTAAAAATGGAAGCTATCAACAAGCTCGTTGGTCAGCAGATTTACAAGTATGTACAGGACAACAATATCCAGATGCTCGGTGAGCCTCTCCCATCAGAGAAACAGGAGCCAGCTGACTTGGAGAATGGTACTTCTTTCACATTTATGTTTGATATCGCTGTTGCTCCAGAGTTCAAGGTAACTCTCAATGGTCGCGACAAGGTTGATTATTATAACATCACAGTTGATGATAAGATTCTCGATCAGCAGATTGATATGTACGCTCAGCGTGCAGGTAGCTATGAGAAGGCTGAGAAGTACGAGGAGAATGACCTTTTGAAGGGTGACCTGCGTGAGCTTGATGAAAATGGCAATACCAAGGAAGGTGGTATCACTGTAGAGGGTGCTATCCTGATGCCTAGCTACATCAAGGTTGACGAGCAGAAGAATCTCTTCAACGATGCTAAGCTCGGTGATGTAATCACATTCAACCCTAAGAAGGCTTATCCAGAGAACGATACTGAGGTTTCTTCACTCCTGAAGATTGAGCGTGAAGCTGTTAAGGACTTGGAGTCAGAGTTCAGCTTCCAGATTACAGAAATCCAGCGTTTCAAGAAGCATGAAATCAACGAAGAGCTCTTTAAGCAGGTTCTCGGTGAGGATACTGACGTGAAGGACGAGGCTGCTTTCCGTGCTAAGATTGCAGAGGGCTTGCAGGCACAGCTCGTTAACGATTCTGATTATAAGTTCATTCTCGACGTTCGTGAGCACTGCGAGAAGAAGGTAGGTGAATTGCAGTTCCCAGATGCACTCTTGAAGCGTATCATGTTGGCTAACAACAAGGATAAGGGCGAGGAGTTCGTAGAGAAGAACTATGCTGAGAGCATCAAGGAGTTGACATGGCATCTTATCAAGGAGCAGCTTATCAAGGCTCAGAATATCAAGGTTGATGACAATGACCTGATGGAGACAGCTAAGGAGGCAGCTCGTGCTCAGTTCGCTCAGTATGGTATGAACAACATTCCTGAGGAGTACATTGAGAACTATGCTAAGGAAATCCTCAAGAAGGGTGACGCTACAGATGCACTTGTAGATCGCTCTATCGATCGTAAGTTGGCTGCAGCTCTGAAAACAGCTGTAAAACTCAACGAAAAGGAGATTTCTGTAGAAGATTTCAACAAGATGATGCAGGAATAACATTTTTTTGAAAAAAAACTTCAAATAAATACGAGGTTATCGACTTTTTTTATTATCTTTGTTCCACCGAACGAGAAATAAGGGTCGATAACCTCTTTTTTCGTATGGTTTAAGACGTAAAATACTATATAGATATGAACGATTTTAGAAAATATGCAACCAAGCATCTTGGTATGAATGGTATGGTGCTTGATGATGTTATTAAGGCACAGGCTCAGTATATGAACCCTTACATCTTGGAGGAGCGTCAGCTGAACGTTACTCAGATGGATGTATTCTCTCGCTTAATGATGGACCGTATCATCTTCCTGGGTACACAGATTGATGACTACACCGCAAATACATTGCAGGCGCAATTGCTGTATCTTGATTCTGTAGATAGTGGCAAAGATATTTCTATCTATTTGAATAGTCCTGGTGGTAGCGTTACTGCCGGTTTGGGTATTTATGATACCATGCAGTTTATCTCTAGCGATGTAGCTACTATCTGTACAGGTATGGCTGCTTCTATGGCTGCCGTGCTGCTCGTTTCTGGTCAGGAGGGTAAGCGTTCTGCTTTGCCTCATAGCCGTGTCATGATTCACCAGCCATTAGGAGGCGTTCAGGGTCAGGCTTCTGATATTGAGATTGAGGCTCGCGAAATCTTGAAGATGAAGAAGGAATTGTATACTATCATTTCAGACCATTCTCATACTCCTTATGATAAGGTTTATGCTGATAGCGACCGTAACTATTGGATGACAGCTGAAGAAGCCAAGGAATATGGAATGATAGATAATGTGTTGGTTCGTAAATAACGAATTGTTTTAAGTAAATATGCGTATATATAATAAGGTGCGCAAGAAGAGATAATAATTATAATATGCCAAAGAAAGTATGTAGCTTCTGTGGAAGATCAGAAAATGAAGTCAGATTACTCATCACGGGTATCAATGGCTTCATTTGCGAAGATTGTGCTAAGCAGGCTTATGAAATTATACAGTCTACAGGGGTCTTGGCTCCTAAAGCTGGGGAGGGTAAGTTTGTTCTCAAAGAGGTGCCAAAGCCTGTAGAGATCAAAAAATACCTGGATGAATATATCATCGGTCAGGATCAGGCTAAGCGCAATTTGGCTGTCGCTGTATATAACCACTACAAGCGTTTGCAGCAGCCAAAGGATGAAGATGGTGTAGAAATCGAAAAGAGTAATATCATCATGGTTGGTAGTACCGGTACAGGTAAAACCTTGTTGGCGCGTACAATAGCTAAGATGTTGGATGTTCCTTTCACCATTGTTGATGCCACTGTATTTACTGAAGCAGGTTATGTGGGTGAAGACGTTGAAAGCATCTTGTCACGTCTGTTGCAGGTTGCTGATTATGATGTGGCTGCAGCAGAAAGGGGAATTGTGTTCATTGATGAGATTGATAAGATAGCCCGCAAGAGCGATAATCCTTCTATCACGCGTGATGTGAGTGGCGAAGGTGTACAGCAGGGATTGTTGAAACTCTTGGAAGGTACCATGGTTAATGTTCCGCCTAAAGGTGGACGCAAGCATCCTGATCAGGATTATATCCATGTAGATACCAAGAATATTCTGTTTATCTGTGGTGGTGCTTTTGACGGTATTGAGCGTAAAATAGCTCAGCGTATGAATACGCACGTAGTAGGCTATAATTCGGTTCAGAATGTAGCTAAGATAGATAAGAAGGATTTGATGCAGTATATCCTTCCACAGGATTTGAAGTCTTTTGGCTTGATACCTGAAATTATCGGCCGTTTGCCTGTGCTTACTTATCTCAATCCGTTGGATAGGGAGGCTTTGCGCAAAATCTTGGTTGAACCTAAGAATTCTATTGTCAAGCAATATCAGAAATTGTTTGAGATGGATGGCATTAAACTGAAGTTTGATGAAGATGCTCTCGATTATATCGTAGACAAAGCGGTAGAGTATAAACTGGGCGCTCGTGGACTTCGCTCAATTGTAGAGGCTGTGATGATGGATGCTATGTTTGAGATTCCATCAGAGAAGGTTAAATCATTTGCTGTTACGCTGGACTATACCAAGAAACAGTTGGATAAATCTCATCTCGGACAGTTGGAAACTGCATAAATCAGTTGGGCATTTTGCCCAATTGATTGCTATTTAATCGTATATATAGACATATATAATATAATAATAGGTGGATATGACAGAACAGGTTAATCTTACAGGACAGTTGAAGCATTATTTCGGCTTCGATTCGTTTAAGGGTGATCAAGAGGCAATCATCAGAAATTTGATGAGTGGCAATGATACTTTTGTATTGATGCCTACAGGTGGCGGTAAGAGTTTGTGTTACCAGTTGCCTTCGCTCATTATGGAGGGCACAGCTATTGTGATTTCTCCTCTGATTGCTTTGATGAAGAACCAGGTAGATGTTATTAATGGTTTGAGTGAAAGTGATGGCGTGGCTCATTATCTCAATTCATCATTGAATAAGTCGGCTATTGAGAAGGTGAAGAATGATATTCTCAATGGTACGACCAAACTCCTGTATGTTGCACCTGAATCTTTGACGAAAGAAGATAATGTTGAGTTCCTTAAAACAGTAAAGATTTCGTTCTATGCCATTGATGAGGCTCACTGTATCTCTGAGTGGGGACACGATTTCAGACCAGAGTATCGTCGTATTCGCCCTATTATTAACGAAATAGGTGTTGCACCTGTGATAGCGCTTACAGCTACTGCAACAGATAAGGTACGTACTGATATCAAGAAAAACTTAGGCATCATGGATGCCAAAGAATTCAAGAGTTCTTTTAACCGCCCTAACTTGTATTATGAGGTGCGCCCGAAGAACAAGGATATCGATCGTCAGATCATCATGTTTATTCGTCAACACAAAGGAAAGAGTGGTATTATCTATTGTCTCTCCCGTAAGAAAGTAGAGGAATTGGCAGAGGTATTGAAAGCCAATGAAATCAAAGCGGCTCCTTATCATGCCGGTCTTGATTCGGCTACCCGTTCTCAAACCCAGGATGATTTTCTGATGGAGCGTATTGATGTCATTGTTGCTACTATCGCCTTCGGAATGGGTATCGATAAACCTGATGTCCGTTTTGTTATTCATTATGATATACCCAAGAGCTTGGAAGGTTATTATCAGGAAACGGGTAGAGCCGGACGTGATGGAGGCGAGGGTATATGTATCGCCTTCTATGCCCGTAAAGACCTCAGAAAATTGGAGAAGTTTATGGAGAACAAACCTGTAGCAGAACAGGATATCGGCAGACAGTTGTTGCAGGAAACGGCTGCCTATGCAGAATCGTCTGTCTGTCGCAGGAAAATGTTGCTTCATTATTTTGGTGAGGAATATCATGAAGAAAACTGCCATAACTGCGACAACTGCCTGCATCCTACAGAAAAATTCGAGGCTAAGGATGCGCTGCTCGTTGTTTTGGAGTCTGTTGCTGCGGTGAAGGAGAATTTCCGTCAGGAATATATCATCGATTTTGTAAAGGGACGTGCTACTGATGATATCGTTTCTCACAAGCATGATGAACTGGAGGAGTTTGGAGCAGGAGAAGATATGGATTCTAAAGTTTGGAATCCTGTTATCCGTCAGGCGTTGATAGCCGGTTATCTCAAGAAAGATGTAGAGAACTATGGCCTTTTGAAGTTGACAGCTGCGGGTAAGCGTTTCATTAAGAATCCTGAATCATTCATGATCGTTGCCGATAAGGAATTCTCTGATGATTTTGATGGAGCGCCTCTGAGCGAGCATAATACAGGTGCTTTGGATCAGACACTTTTCTCCATGTTGAAAGACTTGCGTAAGACAGTAGCAAAGAAGCATAAATTGCCGCCTTATGTTATTTTCCAGGATATTTCTCTGGAACAGATGGCAACGATGTATCCTGTAGATATGCAGGAATTGCAGAACATACAGGGAGTTGGAGCCGGTAAGGCAAAGAGGTATGGTAAGGAGTTCTGTAAATTGATCAATCAGTATTGTGAAGAGAATCTGATAGAGCGTCCTGAGGAATTACGTGTCAGGACAGTTGCCAAGAAATCAGTCTTGAAGGTAAGCATCATTCAGAGCATAGACCGCCAGATAGATCTTGATGATTTGGCAGAAGCAAAAGGTTTGGATTTCTCAGAATTGCTTGACGAAATAGAGGCAATCGTTTACAGCGGTACCAAGCTCAATATCGATTATTTCATAGAGGAAGTTGTGGATGATGACCATGTAGATGACATCTACGATTACTTCATGGAGAGCGATACTGATGATTTGAATGCGGCTCAAGATGAATTGGGTGAAGACTACAATGAAGACGAAATTCGACTCGTCAGAATCAAGTTTTTGTCCGAACAAGCCAACTAATCACGTTAAATAGCATTAATAAGGTAAGATTTTCGTAAAAAGCGAACTCTATCTGAGAAATTATTGCTAAATTTGCACGCAATAAATTTTTAAAGGTTACAATATGTCATCATTTGTTGCAGATAAAATTGTAATGGACGGTCTCACTTACGACGACGTCCTTCTGATCCCTGCTTATTCAGAGGTACTACCAAAACAGGTAGAGTTGAAAACCAAGTTCTCTCGTAACATCGAGTTGAACGTTCCATTCGTTACAGCAGCGATGGACACCGTTACCGAGGCTTCAATGGCGATAGCTATCGCTCGTGAAGGTGGTATCGGTGTAATTCACAAGAACATGACCATTGAGGAGCAAGCTCGTCAGGTTGCTATTGTGAAGCGTGCTGAGAATGGTATGATTTATGACCCTGTCACCATCCGTCGTGGCAGTACAGTGAAGGATGCTCTTGATATGATGCATGATTATCATATCGGTGGTATTCCTGTGGTAGATGATGAAAATCATCTTGTAGGTATTGTTACCAACCGTGATCTTCGTTTTGAGCGCCACATGGACAAGAAGATTGATGAGGTAATGACTAGCGAGAATTTGGTTACCACTCACATCCAGACCGACTTGGTTGCTGCTGCTGCCATCCTGCAGGAGAATAAGATTGAGAAACTCCCTGTAGTTGACAACGAGAATCACCTGGTAGGTTTGATTACTTACAAGGACATCACAAAGGCTAAGGACAAACCTATGGCTTGCAAGGATGCCAAGGGACGTCTTCGTGTGGCTGCCGGTGTGGGTGTTACTGTAGATACATTGGATCGTGCCAAGGCTTTGGTTGAGGCTGGTGCTGATGCTATCGTTATCGATACTGCTCATGGTCACTCTAAGGGTGTAGTTGAGAAGCTCAAGCAAGTTAAGGCTGCCTTCCCACAGGTAGATGTTGTGGTAGGTAATGTGGCTACTGGTGAGGCTGCCAAGTATTTGGTAGAGAATGGCGCTGATGGTGTTAAGGTAGGTATCGGTCCTGGTTCTATCTGTACTACTCGTGTGGTTGCCGGTGTTGGCGTTCCACAGTTGAGTGCTGTTTATGATGTATATTCTGCTCTTAAGGGTACTGGTGTGCCTTTGATAGCTGATGGCGGTCTTCGTTACTCAGGTGATGTTGTGAAGGCTTTGGCTGCCGGTGGTAGCTGCGTTATGATCGGTTCTTTGGTTGCTGGTACTGAGGAGAGTCCTGGTGATACCATTATCTTCAATGGCCGTAAGTTTAAGAGCTATCGTGGTATGGGTTCTTTGGAGGCTATGGAGCAGAAGAATGGTTCTAAGGACCGTTACTTCCAGGGTGATACCAAGGATGCCAAGAAATTGGTTCCAGAGGGTATCGCTGGTCGTGTGCCTTACAAGGGAACTGTCCAGGAGGTCATCTACCAGCTGATTGGTGGTTTGCGTTCTGGTATGGGATATTGTGGTGCTGCTACCATCGAGAACTTGCACAATGCCAAGTTCGCTCGTATCACAAATGCAGGTGTGTTGGAGAGTCATCCACATGATATCACTATCACTAGTGAGGCTCCTAACTATAGCCGTCCTGAATAATATAATTAGGAAATATGAAGTTTTATGCACTTATAGCGGCAATGCTCCTTTCGGGGAGCATTGCTTTTGCTCATACCGACCCAATTGTTATGATTATTGATGGTCAATCTGTCAAGAAGTCGGAATTTGAGTACTTTTATCAGAAAAATCATTTGGGAAATACGGTTGATTCTAAAAGTGTCAAGGTGTTTACCGATGGCTTTGTTGATTATAAGCTGAAAGTGCAAGCTGCTAAGGATGCTCATCTCGATACTTTGCCTAATATCAGGCGTGTGTTGAAACGATATGATGATGTCGAGTCATGCGAGTTGATGCCCGATAAAGGCAGTGTTCATGTTGCACATATCCTCTTGAGATTGGGACAGAAAGCATCTTACCAGGAACAGGAGGTGGTGGAAAGAAGAATCGATTCTATTTATCAGGCTCTTTGCAAAGGTGCAGATTTTGCAGACCTGGCAAAAAAGTGTTCTGATGATAAAGGGTCTGCGGTCAATGGGGGAACTTTGGCATGGTTTACAAAAGGGCAGACTGTGCAGGCTTTTGAAAAAGTAGCTTTCTCTCTGCGAAAGGGTGAGATTAGTAGACCGTTTATGTCTGAGTTTGGTTATCATATCGTCAAGTTGCTGGATAAACATGATGATGGTAATCAGAAAAAATATGTTGCTGATGCTAAGGTAGAAAATTGGCGGGGAACCTACCAGCAGCAGGAGGAAGTAGAAAACCTTTTGCTGAATGAAATCTGCCAGCGTAATATTTGGGATAAGGCTGCTGCTGATAAAAAAGGTCTGGCTGCCTTCTATGCCAAGAATAAGAAAAAATACAAATGGGAAATGAAGCGCCTGAAGAAGATGAAGGTTAATCTGCCCCGGAATGGCGAATACCCGGATGTGGTACTTGCTGACTATCAAGACTCGTTAGAGAAACAATGGGTCGCACAATTGAAGAAGAAATATAAAGTGGTGGTTTTCCATAGCATGTTGACCACTCTCAATATACATTAATATATTATAGAACAATACATGAATACTGGATATAAAATGACAATGGCATTTATAGCCCTGCTGATGATAGTAGGAATAAGTGCTAGTGCAACAAGAGCAAGCCGTAGTGCTTTGGCTCATGAGGCTGATTCTGCAAATATCAAGCAACAAGCTGCTGCCGATTCTCTGAAAATCAATGAGGGTAGTGTGGTTGATGAGGTAATTTGGGTTGTCGGCGATGAGGCTATCCTGAAGTCAGATGTCGAGGTAACCCGTTTGCAGGCTGAGGCTGAAGGTATTAAATATACTGGTGACCCAGACTGTTCTATTCCTGAGCAGATTGCCGTTCAGAAACTGTTTCTCCATCAGGCAGCTATCGATAGTATCGAAGTATCTGAGTCAGAAGTCATGAATGGTATCGACGAACAGATCAACAGTTGGGTTTCCATGATTGGTTCTCGTGAAAAACTGGAGGAGTATCGCAAGCAAAGTATCACCCAGATGCGCCAGCAGATGCATGATGATTTCAAAAACCAACAGCTGATTCAGAAGATGAAGCAGGAACTGGTGAAGGATATCAAGGTGTCTCCAGCTCAGGTACGTAAATACTTTAAGGATTTACCTGCCGACAGTATCCCTTTTGTTCCTACAGAGGTAGAGGTTGAGATTCTTACCATGCAGCCACGTATTCCTCTTGAGGAGATTAACCGTGTGAAAAATCAGTTGCGTGAGTTTACTGACCGTGTGAATAAGGGTGAGACTTCTTTTGCTACTTTGGCTCGTCTTTATTCTGAGGATCCGGGTTCAGCCCGTATGGGTGGCGAGATGGATTATATCGGTAGAGGTATGTTGGATCCTGCGTTTGCAAATGTAGCATTCAATCTTACCGATCCTAAGAAAATCTCAAAGATTGTTGAGTCTGAGTTTGGTTATCATATCATCCAGTTGATTGATAAGCGTGGTGATAAGATTAAGTGTCGCCATATCCTGCTCAAGCCTCAGGTTTCTCAAGATGCTATTGATAAGTCTATCGGCCGTCTGGATTCTATCGGTAATGATATCCGTGCCGCTAAGTTTACTTTTGAGCAGGCTGTTGAAGCATTGTCTGATGATAAGGATACCCGCAACAACAAGGGTTTGATGGCCAATGTTACTCCTGACCAGTCAAGAACTTCCCGCTTCCAGATGAAGGATCTACCTACCGAGGTTGCCCGTATGGTAGATACAATGAAGGTAGGTGAGGTTTCTGCACCTTTCACGATGGTGAATTCCAAGGGTAAAACCACTTGTGCTTTGGTAAAACTGGTAAGCCGTGTTGACGGACATAGAGCTACTATTACCGAAGATTTTCAGGTGATGAAAGATGTAGTGTTGGCTAAGGAGCGTGCCCAGACCTTGCACGATTGGGTAGTCAATAAAATCAAGCAGACTTATGTTCGTATGAACGATCGCTATAAGGATTGTAAGTTTGAATATCAAGGTTGGATTAAATGATAAATAAAAGATTAAATAATCATATCAGAGGGCATAGAATCATATCGGTTATGGTTCTATGCCTGTTTGGGTTTTGTCTGATGCAAGCCATGCAGGCCCCAAAGAAGCATGCCAGAAAACGCCCTCATGGTGACCGCGTATATCTTTTGCATGCAGATGAATTGTACTATGATATGTTCGGTAATAATCCTGATGCCCAAATATTGAAAGGTAAGGTCTCTTTCTTGCATCAGGGCAGTCATCTTACCTGTGACAGCGCATATTTCTATCAGGCTTCTAATTCCGTGAAAGCTTTCGGACATGTTCATTACCGGCAGGGAGACACCTTGTCACTCACTTGTAATAGAGCAGAGTATGATGGGCAGATGCAGATGATGAGAGCACGCAAGAATGTGGTCTTGCATCATCGTCGGCAGACTTTGCGTACTGATAGCTTGGATTTCGACCGCTTGTATAATATGGCAAACTTCTTTGACGGCGGAACGCTGATTGATGGTAAGGATAAGCTGGTTGCCGATTGGGGTGAGTATCATACCGAAACGCGTGAGGCTAAGTTTGTCTATAATGTCAAGTTGCGCAGCGGCAAGGATGTTGTTACTACCGATACTTTGTATTACGATGTCCGTAAATCAAAGGCTCACATGGTAGGACCTTCTAAGATTGTTTCCGGTGCAAGTGTTGTCAAGACAGAAGACGGATATTATGATACCAAGACCGATAGAGCGCAGCTTTACGGCCGTTCTACGGTTATAGATAAAGACAAGACACTTACGGGTGATACGCTCTATTATGTAAAGGATGGGGAGAGTACCGGATATGGCAATGTGGTTTATGTAGACAAGAAAAATAAAAATTCCCTGACTTGCAATTATCTGCGTTACAACGAGAAAACCGGTAATGGATTTGCCACCCGCAATCCTGTAGCGATCGACTATTCGCAGAAAGATACCCTTTGGGTTCATTCTGATACCATGCGTATCAATACCTTCCATATCAATACCGATTCGGTATACCGTAAGGTGCATGCTTATCCTAAGGTCCGTGCCTATCGTCTGGATATGCAGGCCATCTGCGATTCCCTGGTTTTCAATTCTCAGGATTCCTGCATGACCATGTATAAGGATCCTATCGTCTGGAATGGAAACCGTCAGTTGCTGGGCGAGAAGATTCTGGTCTTCATGAACGACTCTACCGTTCGTTTTGCCCATGTCATCGGACAGGCGCTGTCTGTAGAGCAGATGCCGGATAGTGTTCATTTCAATCAGATCAGTTCTTCTGAGATGAAATCTTACTTTGAAAAAGGTGAAATTAAACAAGGAGAGTCTATCGGTAATGTGCAGACCATCTATTATATGACGGATGATAAGGACAGTTCGCTCATTGGCTTGAATTATTTGGAGACCGATACCATGCGCATGTATATGGGACCGGGCAGGAAGATGGAGAAAATCTGGACCAATAAGTTTACATCTACCATGTATCCTATGACGCAGATTCCGCCGGCAAAATATAAACTCAACAATTTTGCCTGGTTCGAGGACTTGCGTCCTAAAGATAAGAATGATATCTTTGTATGGCGTGGTAAATCCAAGGGCTCCGAACTCAAGAACATTAAGCGTCATGAAGCTCCACTTCAGAAACTGACTGACTGATTATAATGAAGCATCATTTTCTTATATGATTAATATTTAGAGATGAGTGATATTATTCAACTTTTACCCGATTCTGTTGCCAATCAGATAGCAGCAGGTGAGGTTATACAGCGTCCGGCTTCAGTTATCAAGGAGCTGGTCGAAAATGCAGTCGATGCGGGTGCCAGGAATATCCATGTCACAGTTACCGATGCTGGCCGTACCAACATCCAGGTGATAGATGATGGAAAAGGTATGTCTGAAACAGATGCTCGTTTGGCTTTCGAACGTCATTCTACTTCCAAAATCCGTAAGGCTGATGATTTGTTTGCACTTCGCACCATGGGCTTCCGTGGCGAAGCTTTGGCGTCAATAGCTGCTGTGGCTCAGGTAGAACTGAAGTCACGACAGGCTACCGACGAGATAGGAACCCTGATACAGATTTCTGGTTCCCGATATGAGAAACAGGAGCCATGCTCCTGTGCTGTGGGAAGTATCTTCTCTGTCAGCAATATCTTTTATAATGTACCCGCGCGAAGAAAGTTCCTGAAGTCCAATTCTACAGAGCTGAACAATATTCTGACGGCTTTCGAGCGGATTGCATTGGTAAATCCTCAAATCACCTTTACTTTACATAGCAATGGTACCGAAGTATTCAATTTGCGTGCCGCTAATTTGCGTCAGCGCATTCTCGATGTCTTCGGCAAGCGTTTCAATCAGGAACTCCTGCCGGTAAATGTAGAAACCACTATGTGTAAGGTGTCTGGATTTGTGGGCAAACCGGAATCTGCCAGAAAGAAAGGTGTGCATCAGTTCTTCTTTGTCAACGGGAGATACATGAAACATCCTTATTTCAATAAGGCTGTGATGGCTGCTTATGACCGTCTGGTTCCTCAGGGTGAACAGGTGCCTTACTTTCTGTATTTTGATGTAGATCCGAAGGATATTGATGTGAATATCCATCCTACGAAGACTGAAATCAAATTCGAGAATGAGCAGGCTATCTGGCAAATCCTCTCGGCTTCGGTCAAGGAGTCCATCGGTATGTTCAATGATGTACCTACCATTGATTTCGATACCGAGGATAAACCGGACATCCCTGTTTATAATCCAGAGATGAGTACGGCTGCTGCGGCACCGAAGATTAGTTTGAATCCTGGTTATAATCCGTTCAAGTCTTCCTCTTCCACGGGAGCAGTCCCTATGGGAGCAGGCTTCTCTGTTCCTAAGTCGAAACCTCAGGTGGATGAAAAATGGGAACAGCTTTATGAAGGACTCAAAGATCAGGATGATGTGCAGGGGATGGAACAGACCATGGTGTTTTCCGATGATTCTAGTCAGGATAATACGCCAGACAGTATCATTGCAGAGAAATCGCCAGCCCATTATCAGTATAAAGGTAAGTATATCATGACTGCGGTAAAATCGGGATTGATGATTATCGACCAGCATCGTGCCCATGTGCGTGTCTTGTTCGAACAGTATTTGCGTCAGTTGGCTGACCGGACCTTTCATTCACAGAAAGTCCTCTTTCCTGAGGTTGTGCAGTTCCCGATGTCAGAGAAGGTAATCTTTGAAAAGATCCTGCCTGAAATGGAATCGATGGGCTTTGAACTGGAAGATCTTGGAGGCGGAAGCTATGCCGTTAATTCAGTTCCTGGCGGACTTGAAGGATTGAATCCTCTTAAACTGGTACAGGACATGGTTTCTTCTGCAGTAGAAAAGGGCGTATCAGCCATTGATGAAATCAATCAGACTTTGGCTTTGAGTCTGGCTCGCCAGGCTGCAATACCTCAGGGGCAGATATTGAGTAATGAAGAGATGGAGGGGCTGGTGAATGATCTTTTTGCCTGCCAGAATGTCAATTATACGCCCGACGGAAAGTCGGTACTTTGTATCCTCCGTCAGCAGGAAATTGAGCATCTTTTAGGTTAAAAGCAGGGAAAAATCCCGTTTTTCTTAAAAAAGTTAACGAAAAATGCTATTTTTTTTAGAAAATGAAGGTTATTTCAAAAAATAGTATTATCTTTGCTCCGTCATTCAGAAGGTATATATATATAAATTGATTTTTAAATTATAAAGTTATGAAAAAGTTATTAGCAGTGCTAGCATTGGCTAGCGTAACAATGGGCAGTATGGCTCAGGATGCAGCAACTACTGAGAAGTATAGCGTTGCAACAAATTCTTTCTGGAGCAATTGGTTTGTTCAGGCAAACGTTGCTGGTTCTGCATTCTGGGGCAACCAGGAAGAGGGCAATGGTTTCTCTAAGAGCCCACTCAAGGGTTTCAGAAACAATCTCGGTTTCTCTGTTGCTGTAGGTAAGTGGTTCACACCAGGTCTCGGTCTCCGTACCAAGTTCAATGGCGTTTGGGGCCGTACAGTAGTTTCTGAGGATAAGTTAACAAATGCAAATAAGTATTGGACTTTGAATGAGCAGGTTTTGTTCAATGTTAGCAATATGTTGTGTGGTTACAACGAGGCTCGTGTTTGGGATTGCATCCCTTATGCAGGTTTTGGTATTAACCGTAACATGAGCGCTAACTGCTATGCTCCTGTAGTTGGTGTTGGTATCTTGAACGAGTTCAAGATCAATAAGAAGTGGGCTGTCAACCTCGATGTAAACTATGCATTAGGTGCTAGCGACTATGATGGTTACACAGGTGTATTGGCAGGTGCTAAGCCTAGCACATCTCGCTCTATCGACAAGGTGATTGCAAGACACGACCGTTCTTTGAATGTTGAGGTCGGTGTTACATACAACTTGGGTAAGGCTACTTGGAACAAGGTTCCAGATGTTGACGCTATCAACGCTCTTCATCAGTCAGAACTCGACGCTATCAATGCTAAGTTGAACGACGCTAATGCAGAGAACGACCGTTTGAAGAATCTCTTGAACAACCAGAAGTCTGTAGAGGATAAGGCAGTTAAGGAGTATGTTGCTACTCCGGTTTCTGTATTCTTCAACATCGGCAAGTCTAAGGTTGCTTCTAAGAAGGATCTCGTAAACGTACAGGCTCTCGCTCAGTATGCTAAGGACAACAACGCTAAGTTGGTAGTTAACGGTTATGCTGACAGCGCTACTGGTTCTGCAGCTGTTAACCAGAAGATTTCTAAGGCTCGTGCTGAGAAGGTAGCTGATGAGCTCGTTAAGTTGGGTGTTGCTAAGGAGAACATCGTAGTTAAGGCTAACGGTGGTGTTAAGGATTTGACTCCTGCTTCTTACAACCGTCGTGCAACTGTTCAGGTTGGTGAGTAATTATACAGTATATATAATATAAGGTATAAAAATAGAATAGGGCATTCTTCCTTGTGGAGAATGCCTTTTTTGTTTCTTTGAATTTCTTAAAAAAGAACTTTTCTTTCTCAATAAGTACCTTTTGGGGTTGAAAGAGGTTTGGCAGTCCCATCGTAAGTACTTTCTCTTGGTTGGCTGTTTTTGGCAATTGAAATGCAAAAACTGACCGCTTTTACCCTGAAAATTGAGGAAAAACACCAGAAAATGCACTTTTTTGAAGAAAAAACGAAAAAAGTTGCTGAAAAATTTGGTGGAACCAAAAAATAGTCGTACCTTTGCAACCGCTTACGAAAAGTAAGGGCGCTTAGCTCAGCTGGTTTAGAG
>CATXJC010000038.1 GCA_958369755.1 uncultured Prevotella sp. | reverse complement strand
ATAACCAGTAAACTTTCCTCATTCTTCTCTCAAACACTTTTTATATGTACTTTCCGATGAGCAAAGGTACGGATAAAGTTTGAAAAAGCAAAGATTCTTCAGGCTTTTTCTCTTTTTCGGCTTGTTTTCGGTTGCTGAATAGCAAAAACGGCTGCCAGTTTATAAGAAACTGACAGCCGTAATGATAATAGGTTTTATTTCGCAAATCCTTTCTTTTTCTTCATCCTCTTACCCACGAAGTTCCAGGAAGGCATCTTCTTCAGGGTACTTCTCACGGGCTGTACATCCCAGAGCAGGAAGATGATCAGCACGGCAATGCCGATGAGGCAGGTGACGCCATAGAGATTCCGGATGCTGAGCATCAGAAGATTGGTGGCATCGTAGGGCAAGCCGCGCGACATGTTGTCTGCCATCTGATAACGGAGCCCGAAACTGTACAGACCTGAGCACATCGCCGACATCGGACCATTGCGGATGATGCCTGCCATCGTCAATCCCATGAAGAAATGCTGGAACGGCATCAGTTCTTCCAGATACACGGTGAGCATGCAGAAGAAGATGGCGTTGCCGAAGCTCCGCAGGAAGCAAGGCAGATAAAGTGCCTCGATGTTGAGACCCGGATCGATGAGGAAATACATCATCACAGGATAACATACCATCGTTGCCACGCCTATCGTGAGCAGACGGGTGTATTTCTGATGAAGCACCTTGCACCAGAATAGGCAGAAGAGGCAACCGGCGATGGCTCCCGTCCATTCCACGAAGTTGAGCACGTTGGTTGTGATGGCACCGAAATGCAGCACGCCACCCGTAAAGGCGGTTTGCAGCACTTTAGGCGTACTACCCATAAACTCTACGAAGGCGAAGAGGATGAGCAGCGGGATGAGTCGCTTATACTTCCATGCCGCCGGAGCAATGTAAGGGTGACGGATGTGGAACATTCGCTGGATGCAGAAATATCCGGTAAGGACAAAGAGCAAAACATCCATCTGCATAATCTTCGAATCGAGCCAGTTGTAGTGCTCGCCATAGGTGAAGAAGAAGATGAACTCCAGCATCCATGCCGACCACAGAATGCAGCCCAGATAGTCGATACTGATGAAGGGCAGGGGTTTCATGAAGCGGAAGTCGTGGGTGGTGACATACACGATGAGTGCCACCAGGAGCAGGGCTCCCGTCATCGCCCAGTTGATGATGCGCCAATCCTGATAGATATAAATCAGGTGTTCGGTGACCCATGGCGAGAGGAACATGTTTCCCAGTACGATGCAGTAGAGCAGGGGGAAGAAGATGGTGAAATCGCGCTTGGAGGTCATCCACAACTGGATGGTGCTCATACATTCGAAGGTTCCGCAGAGCTTGAAGAAGCCTGCGATGTAAGCGAGAATGCACATCAAGGGCACTGAGTCGGTCCACATGATGAGAAAATTACAAGTTGCCACTACCAGTGCCGCATTCAGCAGGAGTTGGCGGTTGGTAAAGTGGAACTTCATCTTGAAGAGGAAGGGGAATGGCATCGCCACACCCACCACGTTGAACATGATGATCATGAGCACGTCTTCTCTCATCAAACTGTACTCGCCCATCACCTGGCTCATGGCTCCTCCATAGATTCCGCCCGACATCAGGAAGATGAAGGCGAAGAGGAGATAAATCCATGGCTGTAACCGGCGAGGAATATATCCATTGAACGAAGGAACCCGGAAGGGTCCCTGTAACATAGGAGGTCCTGGCATTTTTTATAATTTATAGTTTATAATTTATAGAACATTCTTGATAGTTTATAATTTATAGTTTATAGAACATTCTATTTGATGCGAACCTTGGTCTCTACGTTCAGTCCGGCACGGAGCAGGGCTATCTGTTTCGGATCATTGTCCTTGGTGAGGGCGATGCGAACAGGCACGCGCTGCTCTACCTTTACGAAGTTGCCGGTGGCATTATCCACAGGAATCATGGAATAGGCATTGCCGGCTGCGGCAGAAAGGGCTTCTACCTTGCCATGGAATACTACACCCGGGATGGCATCGGCGGTGAAATCTACAGTCTTTCCCACGGTGATGCCGTCCATCTGAGTCTCGCGATAGTTAGCTACCACCCATACATCGTTGTCATCCACGATACGAGCCAGCATCTGACCAGGCTGTACCAACTGGCCTTCGTGAATATCCTTTCTTCCCATCACGCCATCGCAGGTTGCCACGATTACGGTATAGGAAAGGTTGAGGCGAGCCAGGTTGAGCTGTGCCTCTGCCACGCTCTCTCCGGCACGGGAACCGCCGAGCTGCTGGGTCTGCACATTGCGAACTGATGCGGCACTAGCTTTGCGGCTGCTAGCCTGCTCATAACGTGCCTTGGCTCCCAGATAGCGGGCATAGGCGTTGTCGTATTGCTGACGGGTTACCGCATCCTTCTTCATCAGGGCTGCAAAGCGGTCGAAGTCCTGCTTGGCATTCATCATATCCACACGAGCCTCCTCGATGCCGGCAGCTGCTGTCTGCACATTGGTATTGGTGGTGCCCATACTGGCGGTTACCACCGAAGAACTTGACTTGGATCCACGCAAGCCAGCCTCTGCCTGAGCCACATGCAGGCGGAACTCAGCATCCTCGATGATAACGAGGGTATCGCCCTTCTTTACGTGCTGATAATCGTTGAAACGAATCTCCTTGATGAATCCCGGTACACGGGTATTGATAGGGGTGATATGGCGGTTTACCTGTGCATCATCTGTGTAAGCCACATCGCTGCCATGATAGAAATGGCTGAAACACCAGCCGATTGCTCCCAGGAAAAGGAGGATAATCACTACATTATATATTCTCTTGATAATCTTCTTGCTCATAATCTCTTGATAATAGTTTTCGATAAAAACTCTTAATTCTGTTTTTAAAATTAAATTTCTCCTGCCGCGTTTTTTATTAAATTTCTCCTGCCACGTACTTCATGCGATAGTAGGCATAGACGATGTTGATGCGGGCATCCACCTCGCTGAGCTCGGCATTGAGCTTGAGGTTGGAGGCATCCACCATATCCGTAACCAGAGCGAGCTGGCTGAGATAGCGGGCATTCATCACATCGTAGTTCTGTTGTGCCAGTTCCACGCTCTTTCGCTGTGTTTCCAGTTCCACGTAGGTTTGCTGATACTGCACGTAGGCAGCCTGCACATTGTTGTTGAGCTGCTCTGCCTGTACGGCATGTGCCTCTTTAGCCTGTCGGGTCTCCACGGCTGCCTGCTTGATGCGCTTGTTGCTCTTGAAGAGAGAGCTGAGACTATATTTCACGCCCACGCCCACATACCAGACGTTGAGGTTCTTATCAACAGGTGGCAATTCGAAGAGGATAGGTCCGTCGAAGTTGTCTGCGGCAACGAAAGCTACTTTTGGCAGAAGGTCGCTCTTGGCAATTTTCTCTTTCTGTTCTGCGATACGGATGGCATTGCTACTCTGTTCCAGGAGTGGAGAGTTCAGGGTGCCTGCCGTCTGCCAGTAAGCCTCGCCTTCCTTGCCGTAGGTCTTGTCGGCGATAGTGGCATCGGGGATAATCTGAATCTCCTGGCTTGTCTGGTTCATCTGGCTTCCTTCATTCTTTTGACTTCCCTGGTTCATTCCTAGGGTATTGCAAAGCTGATGGTTCAGGATGCTTCGGTTGTTCCTGAGTGCCGTCAGACCGAGTTTGAGGCTTTCCATCTGGAGTTCGTATCGGGTGATGTCGTTCTTCAGCGCCATGCCTTGTGTCTGTTTCTCCTTGATGTCGTCGATGAGCTGGCGGGTCAACTCGATATTCTTTTTATACACCTTGATACGGTTGTCTATCTTATAGAGGTCGAGATATTGGCCGAGGGCGATGAAGCGAATCTGCTGTCGGGTGAGTTTCACGCCAACCTCTGCCTGCTGCTTTCCGAGTTCGGCGAGCTTAATGCCTGCGTTGATGGCTCCACCGGCATAAACCACCTGCTGTGCCTGGAAGACGAAGTTGTTGCCGAAATGTGGAGATTTCAAGCCGTGAACGTTGCTGAAGTCGCGGTCGGTAATCAGCGCATTGCCGATATAGCTGAATGAGAGGGAAGCATCAAGGTCGGGCAGTTTCTTGCTTTTGGCCGCTTCGATGCCGAGATGGGCTGCTTCTACTTCTGATAATGAAGTACGAAGGCTTTTGCTGTTATCCTCAACCTTCTGGAAGAGCTGGCTGATGGTCATGTTTTCTTTCTTGCTGGCAGGCAAGGAAGCAGCCGCTCCTTCTGTGGCTTGTGATTGAGCCGAAGCCCAATGGGTTCCTCCTGCAAGCAGAAGGCCTACAAATAAGATGTTCTTAATCATTGATCATTACTTTTTGAATTTCGGGTGCAAAGGTACGGAGTTTTGAGCGAACAATCGCTTTAAATATTTCGCAGTGGATGGACGATTTGGGAATAATAGTTCTTTTATGTCACATATTTTGTGTAATTTTGCAACCGAAATAGGAATAAAGAGATATAATAACTCTATATATAATAAGGTGTAGATGGAATTATCAGAATTAAGCAGTCAGCAGGAAGCAAGTCTTTTCCTCTCTGGTTTGGAGGAATGGCAGGAGGGTCCGCAAGTTTTGACTTACGGAGCAATATTGATTTGCCGAAAAGGAAAGGCGAGGCTGAATGTGAATTATAAGGATTGGGAACTTTATGAGGGGGCGGTGATTACGCTCTTCCCGAATGATGTAGTGGAATTGAAGGTTGACGGGGATTGCAAATCCCCTGAAACTGAAAACGGGGATTGCAAATCCCCTCAAACAGAAAATGGGGATTGCAAATCTCTTCAAACAGCGAACTGCTTCCAAGCCGAAATCCTGAAATATAATCCTTCCTTGCTTCGCGAAGCAAGCTTGCAGCTGGAGCAGACGGTGTATTCTTCCTTGCGGGAAGACCGCTGCCGGCAGGATACCCCTGTGGTGACAAACATCATCAATGGGATGTTTGGCTTATTGAAGGTATATTTCGACCAGACGGAATGTACCTGCATCTCGCAGTTGGTATTGTGCCAGTTGAAGGCATTCTTCATCGGTTTTCATGAATATCTTCAGCGCAATCCGCAATACCGACCAGATGAAGTAAAATCGTATCGCGTAAGAGAACTGTTCAATCGGTTTATGATGCTGCTGGAGAGTGATTACAAGATATCAAGGGATGTGAACTATTATGCCGAACAGATGAATATCTCCTCGAAATATCTGACCAACATTGTGAGTCAGGTGACGGGGCATACCCCCAAGACCATCATCGACCAATACGTGATTCTGCAGCTCAAGATGCATCTTAAGCGAACTACGCAAAGCATCAAGGAGATGGCCTGGGAGTTTCATTTCGCCGACGTCAGTTTCTTCTGCCGCTATTTCAAGAAGCATACAGGTCTGACACCGCAGCAGATAAGGTCGTAATCACAACCTTCAGTTTTTCTCTGATCTCGGCTTCTTCTATCTCGCCGATGTATTCAGGTGACAGCGCCTTGAGTTCTTCGAGGCATCCCATCTGCATCATGGTGGCGATAGGGAGGAGCTTATGTGCCGCCTTTCCTATGCGGTCGGTAGATAAGGATTCCTCTTCTATGGCTTCTTTTAGATTCGTGAGATGAGCGGCAAGTTCCTGCTTCACGGTATCGAGAATCTCCTTAGCCGCCTCTTCGTCGCCTCCGGCAAAAGCGAGGAGAGAATCAAGCTGAGGCTTGGATTGGGACTCTATTCCCAGGATATCAGACAGTTTCTCCATACTGAATGGCTTGAACAGGCAATCGTCGAAGCCGGCTTTCAGAAGCTGTTCCAGGATGCTTGTATCGTGAGCCGTCATTGCCACCACCATCATATGGGTATGGTTGATGTGGGCAATCATATCCATACCGTTCATCTCCGGCATTTCAATATCCATCAGCATCAGGGCTGGCTGTTCGTTATGCAGCGTGGTGAGGGCATCCATCACATGATTGCAGGCGAAAACCTGCCAGGTGTCGCCTACGATGCGGCGCAACATCTCCTGGAGAAGCTGGAGCTGCAGCTTGTCATCATCCAGAATCAGAATCTTGTGGTTGGCAAATTCCGGCTTCTTCTTTATATCAGTAACCTGATGGCTGCCGGAATTCTGTCCTTCCTTATCTTGAACAGAATCGGGAGAAGGATTATGCTTAATTTCTGATGGAGCCATTTCCTGAGACTCCTCCATTGGTGCTGGCTCGATAGGGATGGTGACGATGAAGGTAGAACCTTTGCCCAGGGTAGAGTGGAGGATGATTTCTCCGTCAAGCAACGAAACCAGTTCCTGGGTGATGGACAATCCCAAACCGGTGCCCTCGATGCCCTGGGCGCTCTTCAATCTCGTAAACGCCTGGAACACCTTCTGTTTCTCCTCATCGGTCATTCCCTTTCCCGTATCCTTTACGCTCAGGGTAAGCGTAGGTTTGCCCAGAATTTCTGAAACCTGTGCCTGGATGGTAACGCTGCCCCGGTCAGTATATTTGATGGCGTTGCTTACCAGATTATCCAATATCTGACGAATGCGGAAGGCATCAGCACGGAAGTACTCCATCCCCTTCATCTTGCATTCGAATGAAATCTCCAATCCTTTCTCTTCTGCCCGCAATTTCATTCCCTCTACCGATTCAGCTACCAGTTGTGCCGGTGAGAAAGAGGTAGGCTGAACCTTCATCAGTCCGTTCTCCAACTGATGATAATCGAGCAGCGAGGCAACGAGATGTGAAAGATGAGCGGCAGAGTTCTTGATGTTCTGGAGGCATTCGAGGCCCTGAGGATTGCTGACGTAATCTTTCATCAGATCGATGAAGCCCGAGATAGAGGCAGCTGGCGCCTTGATATCGTGGGTAATGGTGAGGAGCAGGCGCTCGCGCTGGTTCATGATACGCTGGATTTCCTCATTGGCAGCCTCCAGGTTTTCCCTGTAGATACGCTCCTTTCTGGCATCGCGCCAGATAAAACAGATCATAATGACGATGGCAAAGAAGGCTACGATGGCGAGCAGTTCCATCTGCCACAACAGATGCTTTCTTGCTTCCATCGCCTTCTTGATGGCTTCCTGCATGTTGTCTTTTTCACGCTGGTGTACATCGCTCAGATGTTTGGCGGAGCGCAGGGCGAGTTTGGCACTCACCATCTTCAGCTCTTCCATCTCCCTATTGATGCTCTGCTTGTGGTCTTGCGTTTCCACTTTCTCCTTCTTGTCTATCTGTTCTAGGATGTTTGCCACGTTTTCCGCCACGTTTACTGGGGTGGTAACAGAATCGATGACAGCCCGGTTGCTGTCTTGTTTTACGCTCAAGGTTTCGGCGTGCTCCTTCTTGAAGGCATCGGCGAGTCGGCGGAAGAATCCCCTTCGGGTCTTCAATACCTCTACCGTAGTCTTCTTCGCCTCGTGGGTTTGAGGTGCCTTGGAGTGAACCAGTATGGAATCCTTTCCCGTATTCAGATTCTTCACCTTATTCTGCAGATAGTTTTGGGTAGGTCTTCCTGCCATGGCATCAGACAGTTGCTTCAGGTTTCTCTGCTCCTCTTTGAGCAGGGAAGAGATGGTACTATCGGCGGCACCCCTTTTCTGGATATACTCGCGCGAAGCTTCATTGATGGCATTGATGCTCTTGGTGTTGCTATACACCAGACTGATTGCCAGAATCATGATAATGGCAATGGCGCTATATCCGAGGGCTACCTTGAGAGGAATATTGTTCTTGTGCATGAGAAATCGTTTAAAATGATGAGCAGACTGATATCTTGCTCAATAGATATTTGTTTGCAAAGTTAATGCAAAAAAATGATATTAGAAAACAAAAAGGCTAAAAACAAGTCAGGAGACCAATGAATTCTATCATTAGTCTCCTGCCTGATTGAAAGCGACGCGTAATTACTAGTGTTATTCTATCTTTTCCTCAGTTAATTACTATTTTTTAAAGGTGATATTACTCTGCTACAGTAGAATCTGTTGCTGTAGAGTCTGTTGGAGTCTCTGCTGGAGTTTCAGCTGGTGTCTCTGCAGGAGTCTCTTTCTCTACTGTTGTGTCTGCTGGAGCAGCTGGTTCTGCTGGGGCTACTGTGTCAACTGGAGCTACTGATGATACACTTGCCATCTTGTTGCTGGCGAATACATTGCTCACTGAAACCATAACCATGGCAGCAATAGCTGCGAAAACTAACTTTTTCATAATCTTTTGTTTTTTTATTGTGAATATTATATTTATTACTTTCTTTGTGAACAAGCCTTGCTTGCGTTACCGCTCATTGGCGTGTTCACTTTCTAATATCACAATCTGCGTGCCAAAAAATAAAAGAATTATCTAATAGTTTGATTATCAGCAGTAAATGCTTTTTGTGCCAGAATTCTATATTGTGGAAACTGTGGAACTGGTGTGGAATTATTCCCCAAAAAGTTGGGGAATGGTCATCAGATTCCCCATTTTCCCATATCATCAAAAGCCGTACTTCTTTCTGTCAGATACCGTATTTCTTCATCTTATTGTAGAGCGTCTTTCTATCCACGGCGAGCAATTGTGCAGCCTTGCTCTTGTTGCCACCTGCTGCTTTCAGCGCAGCTTCTATTCTCTGTAGTTCTGTTTCCTCATCGTGCAGGGCGGTAGGGGCTTGTGGCTGGATATGCGCCATACTCTGTTCCAGTTCGGTTACTCCGATGTATCTTCCGGTGGCGAGCAGGGTAGCTCGTTTCATTACATTGTTCAATTCTCGCAGGTTGCCCGGCCAGTTGTAGGCGGCAATTCGCTCCTTGGCTTTGCCGTCGAGTCCTTCCACATTTCTGTTCAGCTCCTTGTTGGCGTGCTTGATAAAGAGGTCGGCAAAGAGGAAGAGGTCGGCACCACGGTCTTTCAGCTCCGGCATGTAGATGGTAAACTCATTGATGCGGTGGTAGAGGTCTTCACGGAAGTTGCCTTCTGCCACGCGTTGAGCCAGATTCTCATTGGTAGCGCATACCAGTCGGATATCGATATCTATTTCCTTGTTGCTTCCTACCGGACGGATTTTTCGCTCCTGGAGGGCACGGAGCAGCTGCACCTGCACTTCGTAGTTCAGGTTTCCCATCTCATCGAGGAAGAGTGTTCCTCCGTTGGCAATCTCGAAAGCGCCCTTCTTGTCCTGGTCAGCACCTGTAAACGATCCCTTCACATGACCGAAGAATTCTGATGCCGCCACCTCTTTAGGAATGGCACCGCAGTCGAGTGCGAAGAAAGGTTTATTGGCTCTTGTGCTGAGTTCATGGATTCTTCTAGCCACATATTCCTTACCTGTACCGCTGGCACCCAAGATAAGTACCGACATAGGGGTAGGGGCCACCAGCGAAACGAAACTGTAGAGCTTGCGTGAAGCCTCGCTTTCACCTTCCAGGTATTTGGGTACATCCCCATTGGCAGATAAAGCCTGATTTCCTGACTGCTTGCCAGGTGCTGCGTTTGTAGGAGTAGAATTTGAGTCTGTGGAACGCAGACTATCTGCTGAGGCTGCATACGGATCCTGTTTTTTGGGAGTCTTGATAGCTTCCTTGATCTTATCCAGAAGGATTTCCGGATGGAAAGGTTTTGCCACATAATCGGTAGCACCTGATTTCATGGCGAGCACCACATTCTGAATTTCTGCATAGCTGGTCATCACGATGAAAGGCACCTGCACGCCATGCTTTCTCATCCATTGCAGCAGGAAGATGCCGTCGTGATCGGGAAGGCGGAGATCTGATAATACCAGATCGAATCCTCTTTCTGCCTCCTCGCAAACCTGTATGGCGGCCTTGACCGAAGTAGTTTTCTCCACCTCGAATCCCTTCTTTCTGAGCCATGTCTGAATCATGGTTCCAAATGCGATGTCGTCTTCAACTATTAGAATCTTTTCCATGTCATTGCGATCTTACTGTCTTGTTGTATCTTTCTTACTTGTATCTTTGTCTTCTAAAAAGATAGTGTTGTTTCAGAGTGCAAAGTTAGCACTAATATTTGGAATCAGCAAGGAAAAAGGGCTTAATTGTTTAAATGAATCGAAAAAATTAGGAAGTAATCACATAAAAATGGAAACTAGTTGAGCTTTTTAACACTTCATCTATCTCTGAATTCAGAAAAAATATGTATTTTTGCATATTAAAACGAATCTATATAATATTTACGTACTAACAATAGTAGTTATGAAGAAACAAATACTTACATTGGCCATGCTGTCCGCTCTGGCGCTCTCAGCTCACGCCCAACAGCCAGCCAATCAGCTGTTGCCTTATCAGAATCCTAACCTTTCTGCCGAGGCAAGAGCCAATGACTTGCTTTCACGCCTGACCCTGGAGGAGAAGACGAAACTGATGATGGATGCTTCGCCTGCCATCTCCCGACTGGGTATCCCTCAGTTTCAATGGTGGAACGAGGCGCTGCATGGCGTGGCACGCAACGGATATGCCACGGTTTTCCCTATCACTATGCACATGGCTTCTTCCTGGGATGATGCCTTGCTCTATCAGGTGTTTACTGCCGTAAGCGATGAGGCGAGAGCCAAGGCGCAGGTAGCGAAGAAGTCGGGTAATGTAAAGAGATATCAGAGTCTGAGCTTCTGGACTCCGAATGTCAATATCTTCCGTGATCCTAGATGGGGACGCGGACAGGAGACTTATGGCGAAGATCCTTATCTCACTACACGTATGGGACTCGCCGTAGTGAATGGCTTGCAGGGACAGTCGTTCGACGGCAAGCCGCTGGCGGCTCATGGCGTTCCGGCTTCCGGTCAGTCTAAGGCTCCCCAGTATGTCAAGACGCTGGCTTGTGCCAAGCATTTCGCCGTGCATAGCGGTCCGGAGTGGAATCGTCACGTCTTCAATCTGGAGAATCTGCCAGCCCGGGATTTGTGGGAGACTTATCTCCCTGCCTTCAAGTCGCTGGTACAGGATGGACATGTGGCTGAGGTGATGTGTGCCTATCAGCGTATAGATGGTGCTCCTTGCTGTTCCAACGCCAAGTTTGAGCGCCAAATCCTCAGAGACGAATGGGGATTCAAGGGATTGATTACTTCCGATTGCGGAGCTGTCAACGATTTCTATATGCCGGGCTATCATGGTACGGCAAAGACCGCTACCGAGGCAACTGCCCAGGCTGTGAATGCCGGTACCGACCTGGAATGCGGCAGTGCCTATCGTACTATTCCGAAAGCTGTGAAGGCGGGAATGATCAATGAAGATAAGGTAAACCAGAGCCTGAAGCGTCTGCTGGTGGCTCGTTTCAAGCTCGGCGATTTCGATAAGGATGAAACCGTGTCGTGGACTCAGATTCCTGAGAACGTCATCGCCTGCAAGGCTCATAAGGATCTGGCTGAGAAAATAGCAGAAGAAGGCATCGTCCTTCTTCAGAACAGAAACCAGCTGCTGCCATTGAAACGCAATCAGAAGATTGTGGTGATGGGACCTAATGCCAATGACTCCATCATGCTGCGAGGCAACTATTCGGGTTATCCTACCAGTTCTACCACCATCCTCCAGGGCATCCGCAACTATATGAAGGGGACAGAGGTGAAGTATGTTCCGGCTTGTACCTTGACAAGAAACGAGGTGCAGGAAAGCCGTTTCAACCTCTTCCGTGAGGGTATGAAGGCCACCTACTGGAACAATCAGGAACAGAAGGGTGAGCCGGTGGCTACGGATGTGATGAAGACTGCCATCAATCTGAGCAATGGTGGTAATACCGTGTTTGCACCGGGTGTGAATCTTACTCATTTCTCTGCCCGCTATGAGGGTGTGTTGACTCCTGACAGGGATGAGGATCTTACCATCAATATGGGTATTGATGACGGTTGCCGCCTGATAGTGGATGGCGATACCATCGTGAATATGCGAGAGTGCTGGGGCCGCGTGGCGCCTATCATCAAACCGCTCTCTCTGAAAGCAGGCAAGCCGGTTAAGATTCAGATAGATTATACCCAGAGGGAAGATGTGGCTGTGATGCAGTTTGATATCCTGAAGACTTCGAAGCCTACCAACGAGCAGATTCTGGCAGAGGTGGGCGATGCGGATGCCGTGGTATTCGTTGGCGGTATCTCTCCAAACCTGGAGGGAGAGCAGCTTGAGATTGAGGAGCCTGGATTCAAGGGCGGCGACAGAACCGACCTGGAGTTGCCGAAGGCTCAGCGTCAGGTCATCGCCATGCTGCATCAGGCAGGCAAGCGTGTTGTCTTTGTCAACTGTTCGGGATGTGCCATCGCCATGGTTCCTGAGACTGAGAATGCCGAGGCAATCCTTCAGGCATGGTATCCTGGTGAACGGGGTGGTGAGGCTGTAGCCAAGGTTCTCTTTGGCGAGGTGAATCCATCGGGCAAGCTTCCGGTTACCTTCTATAAGAGTGTGAACGATCTTCCAGATTTCCTCGATTATACGATGAAGAATCGTACCTATCGTTATTTCAAGGGCGAGCCTTTGTTCCCATTCGGTTACGGTTTGAGTTATACCTCTTTCGAGTATGGCAAACCTACCCTGATGCAGGTGAAGAGCAGGAAGCGTGGCAGCAAGGATGCTGATTACAAGCTGATGTTCTCCTTGCAGAATACGGGCAAGCGAGAGGGTACCGAAGTAGCGCAGGTTTATATCAAGCGCATAGATGATGTGGATGGTCCTATCAAGAGTCTCAAGGCATTCAAGCGTGTGTCTTTGAAGGCTGGCGAGCGCCAGATGGTGAGCATCGATCTTCCTCGCAAGAGTTTCGAGGGTTGGGATGCCCAGACCAACACCATCCGCGTGGTTCCTGGCACTTACCAGGTATTTGTTGGCGGCTCCAGCGTAGATGCAGCCAAGACTAAGATTGAAGTGAAGGTCAAGTAAGTCTCTTTTCATAGAGCTTATCTTGGAATACTCAAAAAAGGCGATAGGTGCACTAACTCTTGAATCAATAAGATTTAGTACACCTATCGCCTTTTTCTCGAATCAACCAAGAAAAAATCAATTTTTCTTTTGTATATTAAATGACTTTTTGCATTAATTTGTTAACGAATCTAACTCGCTCTAAATTGGACTTTGATTGAAAATCAAGAAGTTGGGCGTTTGCCTATATTATATAGGTAACAATATGGAAACGAGCGGACTTCTGCTCGTTTCTGTATTTTGCAATATGCAAAGAACGCCTTAATTCGGGGACAAAGATACGATATTTTTCTAAATCTCGCATAGCTTACAAGGAGAAAAACTTGGAAATTAGAACTTTTTACGTTAAAATCCATATTTGACAAGCAGATTTTGAAGAAAATATTTGGAGTTTCCAATAAAAAGAGTATTTTTGCAGCAACAAATTCCACCACGCCTCTCAACGATGCGTACCACGGTGGGACTTCGCTTTTTATAAAGGGTATATGGATTACGACAAACAATCGATAAACGTAGATGAACAGGTTGCCTTGCTCCAGAACAGAGGGCTGGTGATAGAAGAGAGAGCCTGCGTAATAGGCAAACTGGAGAACGAATGCGTAAAGGCATTCCTCGACCACGAGGAAGAGATTCTTGCTGGCACCTTCGAGGGAGCCCTCATCGACCACATCTCGGAGCACGAGCGCAATGCCTACATCACCTGCACTCAGGTTTCGAGAAAGAAGATTTATGCCAGCAAGCCCGTTCTCGACATCGAGCTTTCGGGTTACAAGATCATGGCTACGCTGATGGAGGTATTCATCGATGCCGCCGTCAACCCGTCCCGTTTCTACTCCAAGCAGCTTCTGCGCCGGGTAAGCAGCCAGTACGATATCGAGAACGAAAGTCTGGAAGAGCGAATCATGGCAGTATTGGATTACATCAGCGGCATGACGGATATCTATGCCTTAGATATTTATCAGAAGATCAACGGAATAAGTCTGCCGATAGTATAGAAACAAAACAGGCGTTTCTTATATTTTTGCGTAAAAGTGTGTTAAATAAAGAAGGATAATAGGAAGAAGAATGCAATAATGGGGGGAGAATAATGTTTTATAAATAGAGGATGGGCAAAGCGCCTATCATGTATAACTCATAAAAACAACAGTTTATGAAAGCAAAGATTTACTTTTTGGCAATGGCTTTCGTCGCTCTCTTGATGGTAGGGTGTAGCGATGATGATGGTATTCAACTCACACAGGATGAAATCATTGGTGATATTAACACAGGCAAACAAGTGGGTATCAAGGGCAATAGCCTTGTCATATATACCACCCAGGGTGCCCGCGTGAATGTGCAAGGAGCCAAGGGCAAGATTTCGGCACAGTCTTCTGATGAGAAAGTAGTCACTGTAACTTGCATCCATGAGACGGGGCAGTATGGTAAGGATGAGCGTATTAGCTTGTCTGCTATCGCTGTGGGAAAGGCTATTGTTACAGTGACTGATGAAGATGGTAATGAGGCAAAACTTGCCGTGGAAGTCAAGGATGTTGAGACGTTATGGAAGACTACACAAGTATTTAGTGGTTATCAAAAATATTGTAAGGTGGAGGGTGTTTCCAAGGAAGATTCTTTGGTGATAGCATCGGATGCGATAGCAAGTAAGCCTTATGAAGCTGTTAAATTCAAGAGTCGTGGTGATGTATTTACAGTATCCCGAATCCAGTTCCTTGCTGGTGGAAAGGTGTTGGTGGATGGGTATTATACTACTACGTATAATGAAGATCACAGTATACTTTATTTCGAGGTTGGAGATGGTAAAGGCGGAACTTTGGAGAATTTCTATTTGAAACCAAAAGAAGGCTCGCTTTTCTTCTGGGATTTGACAGATAAATATAAGGAAGCTTATCCGCAGGTAACAAAGGTGGAGTTAGTTTGGGCAGCTGCTCAGCATTTTTAAGTTCGCTTCATATTAAAAGGGTCGCTTCAAAACTCATTCTCTTATTCGCTTTCGGGTGCTTTAGGGCTTTATGTTAAAGTTTCCATCACAGCTAAACTTTCTGGAAAGAAAACGGCAGCAGACATTGATGGAAACTTCACAATTGAAGTGGAGCCAAAAGATACAATCACCATAAAGTTCATTGGTATGCAAGACAGAATCATCAAACTCTCTGAAATGAATTTCGAAAAACTCAATGTCATTACTTTGACAGAAAGTGGAGGACTCACAGGGGAAATTGTTGTTATCAAAAAGAGACATAATCATAAAAGAAAATAAACTATGGCAAGAGGAAGAGACATTTGCAACACTCTCAAAGCCATTCGCAAACAAATAGCAGATGCTAATGGGATTGCCTATTCACCAGAAGAATGTCACTTCACTGGTGAGTGCAAGGGAACTTGCCCCAAATGCGAGCAAGATGTGAGAGATTTGGAGTATGAATTGCGACGTAGGCAGATTGCAGGAAAGGCCATCAAGGTCGTTGGCATTGCAGTAGGACTTGTTGCTTTAACGGCTTGTTCTGATGGAAAACCACAGCGAAATGCTTCAGACATGGTTACAGGTGATACAATCATTGTTAAAAAAGAAGAACCGAACCCAAGAAACAGACAATTAGAAGGAGCCATTTCTCTTGGCAACAAGGAGAAACTTCTGGAAGAAGAAAACAGAAAGGACGGGGAGGCTTCATACAATCCATCCTTAGAAACAAAAGAGATAAAAAAGAATATCAAAGGCAATTCCTCAAAAAATCAAGGCAGGAATGCTGTCACCAGATCTGCCATTGGTATAGATTCCATTGAAAGCAGCAAAATATTTGATAATGCTGATGAGGAAGCGTCATTCCCTGGTGGCATAGCGGCGTGTATGAAATATATTGCAGACAATTTTCGCTATCCAAACATACAGGGCGATTGCAGCATACAAGGAAAAATTGTCGTTACTTTCACGGTCAATGAGGATGGAAATCTAAGTGGCATCAAAGTGAAGAAAAGCGTCTATTCTGACCTTGACAAAGAAGCAGTCCGGGTGGTGAAAAGTATGCCGAGTTGGATTCCTGCCAAGCAAAACGGCAAGGCTGTGAAATCAAGATACACGCTTCCTGTCTACATCCACGTGCAGTAACTATAAAAAAGGAATAATCATGGCAACAAGAGGACGCAACATTTGCAACACGCTCAAGGCCATCCGCAAGCAAATAGCGGATGCCAATGGAATCAGTTATTCACCCGACGAATGTCACTTCGAGGGTGAATGCAAGGGCACTTGCCCGAAATGCGAGCAAGACGTGAGGGACTTAGAACACGAATTGCACCTCCGACAGATGGCAGGGAAAGCCATCAAGGTCGCAGGAGTGGCTTTGGGCATCACCGCCCTCACCGCATCCGCCACATCGTGCGCCACGCAGAAGGGATATTACAAATCGACACCGCCTAAGTCTGAAAAGGTTATCCCTATCCTGTTCCAAGAATACACCACCAACGATACCGCCCTACTCCAAGCGAAAGATTCTCTCAGCAAGAAAGGAGTGCTCTTCGTCCAAGGGCATCTCATTAGCGACGAGGACAATGAGCCGCTTATTGGAGCCTCCGTCATCGCTAAACATTCGGGAAAGTATGCAATAACTGATGTCAATGGAAACTTCACTCTCGAAGTGGAGCAAGGCGACACGATAACCGTGCAATACATCGGCTTCATAGACCGAAGCATCAAACTATCAGAAATGAGCCGAGACAAGCTCAATGTCATCACTCTAATATTCAACGAAAGTGCCTTAGGGGAAGTCGTGGCAGGAATCGTTCCCGAAGTCAGAGTTAGAGGAACAGCTCCCGTCATCAAAAGAGAAGATACTTTCGAAGAGGCTTCATTCCCAGGCGGTTCGACTGCATTGACGCAATACATCAAGACTAACCTTCAATATCCAAAAGAATGTCGGGAAGGCGCGCCAATAGGCAGAGTCATCCTTGGTTTCACCGTCAACAAGGACGGAAGTTTGAGCAACATCAAGGTGGAGAAAAGTCTTGTCCCTATCCTCGACGAGGAAGCCATCCGAGTACTGAAAAGCATGCCGAAATGGACTCCTGCCAAGAAAAACGGCAAGGTGGTGAAATCACATGCCACCGTTCCTTTCACATTTAAAGTAGAATAATATGAAGACCGCCCCACTCATTTGCATCGACCGCCACCGCCTCACGATAGATGGCGAGGGCGTCACCACGCTTGTGGCATTCCACGGTTGTCCGCTTCGTTGCAAATACTGTCTCAATCCCCAATGCCTTGATGCTGACGGCGTATGGCAGGAGGTGGATACAGAACTGCTGATGGCGAACGTGGAGATGGACAACCTCTACTTCTTGGCGACAGGAGGCGGCATCTGTTTTGGTGGAGGTGAACCGCTTCTGTGGAGTTCATTCATAAAGGAGTTTTGTGAACAATGCCCAGAGGGATGGCAATTTACAATGGAGACGAGTCTAAACGTACCTCGCCATCACTTGGAGGAAGTCACCCCATACATTGACTCCTTTATCATCGACATCAAGGACATGAATCCTGCCATCTATCAAGCCTACACAGGTAAGCCCAACCGGCAAGTTATCGACAACCTTGTCTGGCTCAACACTCATGCCAAACATAAAGACAAGATCATCCTTCGTCTCCCCATAATCCCCAAGTTCAACACCGAAGATGACAGGAAACACAGTCGCCAAGTCTTAATAGAATTAGGATATGAGAATTTTGATGAATTTGAATATGTTATTAGAAACAAATAAACAGTTTTAATTATATGTCCCAATGAAATGGATTTGAATGTAAATTCCATCTCATTGGGGTATTGGATAAAAATTATTGGTAATTTTTAATAGTACGTTTTATGCTATTTGACTCTCTGCGAAGTTCATTAGCTACACTGTCTTTGTATGCAGCCATCCGTACCATTTCATTGTATTTGAGAACAGAATCT
>CATXJC010000037.1 GCA_958369755.1 uncultured Prevotella sp. | reverse complement strand
GTTGCTTACCAGCGCTTTACTCTTGCTGCTGAGTAATCATTACTCAAAAGCAAGCATTAATTTGACTTATAGTTAAATTAGAATATCCGGGAGTTATGGAGTTAAAGCATTGCTTTGCTTCTAACTCCCATTTCTTTTTTATATATATTTTTGGGGTTATGAAGATATTTGCTATCGGTATGAACTATACCGAACACAATAAATCGCTGCATGGAACGTTATCTAAACCAGAGCGTCCTGTTATTTTTACCAAGGCCGATTCGGCGTTGCTCAACAACGGCAAGCCTTTCTTCATCCCGGATCATCTGGGAAGAATAGAGTATGAGACCGAACTGGTGGTGCGCATCTGCAAGTTGGGCAAGACCATTCCGCAGCGTTTCGCCCACCGCTACTATGACGCAGTGACCGTGGGCATCGACTTTACGGCACGCGAGATGCAGAAGAAACTGAGAGAAGCTGGACAGCCATGGGAACTTGCCAAGGGATTTGACGGATCTGCCGCCATCGGCGAATGGGTAGATATCCAGAAGTTCCGCGACATCCAGGCCATCCATTTCCATCTCAACATCAATGGTGAGAATGTGCAGGAAGGCTGTTCGAGCGATATGCTCTACAAGGTGGATGAGATTATCTCGTACATCAGTCAGTACTTCACGCTGAAGACGGGAGACCTGCTCTATACGGGTTGTCCCACAGGCTGTGGTCCTGTGAAGATTGACGACCACCTGGAGGGCTATCTGGAAGATAGAAAGGTGCTCGACTTTATGTGTAAATAGAAAGAATATATGAATAAGAGTAGAATATGGCAATACCTTTGTCTCGTGGCAGTGCTGGTGCTGATGGCGCTGCCTGCTGCGGCACAGAGATTCTTCAACCTTACCTCGCAGGAGGTGAAGGTGGACTCCATATTGCCTCAATTCGTATATTCTTTGCCTTTGCAGGGTGATTATCAGGATTCTATCTATACGGTAACAGTGAAATATCCAGAGTATGTGGATATGCCTGCTACCGATATTTCTCATTATAACCGGCTTTCGGGCGCTGCTCTCCCTGAGCAGGTGGCCATCTGCCAGCAGGTAACCGAATGCCGGAAACAAGGCTTGCTGGTGATTTCCTTTTCTCCTCTGGTCTTCAGGGAGCACAGATACCAGGCGCTGGTGAGCTTCATGCTGGATATCCAGGCGAAGCCGCTGGTGCGTTCGCAGAGCCAGTTGCATCTGCTGAAATGTTCGCAGCAGGAAGCCCGGCTGAAGACCCGCGGTGGGGAGGATTCTTCTCCCGCCTATGCCGACCATTCTGTGCTGGCAAGCGGAAAATGGGCAAAGATCAGGGTGAGCGAAACGGGTATCCATCAGTTGACTGCCGATGTGGTGCGCCGTGCCGGTTTTTCGGATATCAGCAAGGTGAAGATCTACGGTTATGGAGGAAATCTTCAGAATGAAGCACTCTATGCCCAGGATATCCGGGAGACGGACGACCTGAAGGAGGTGCCGCAATATGTAGTGGATGGCAGACATTATTTCTACGCCCGCGGTGCGGTAAGCTGGAGCAGTCCGACGGCTACGGTGCGTACCCGCAATCCCTATTCAGACTATGGCTATTATTTCATCACCCAGAGCGATGAGTCGCCGAGTCTCTGGGCAGATTCGACCTCTTTCATATCTTCCTGCCATCCGATGCCGGAAGATTATCATTCTCTTTATGAAGTAGATGGGTTCAGCTGGATGCAGGGAGGAAGGAATCTCTTCCATCCTACAGCCGTCAAGGTGGGCGACACCCAGAAGGTGGTCATCACCAATCCTACCGGATGCAGCCGGGGAAAGCTGGTGGTGGTTGTTACCGCCGGTACCAACACCCGGGTGCAGATCAGGAAGAACCGGCAGGAACTGGGAACCATGAGCCTCCAACTGCCTGTCAATACCAGCAGCAGTGCCTATACGGTAGGCGTGGAAAGGAGCGCCACCTATCCGCTTCAGGATTTCGGGGAGAAGGATACCATCGAGATACAGCCACTCAGCGGTGGACCTATCCATCTGGATTATGTAGCCGTAACCTGGGAGAAGCCTGCGCCCTTTGCCGGTTTCGGAAGTCAGATTCCTGCAGCCGAGTATGTGTATGGCATCACCCCGCAGGATCACCATGCCGACGGGGCTGCTGATATGGTAATCATCATCCCTACCTCGCAGAAACTGCTCAGGCAGGCACAGCGGCTCAAGGAATTCCACGAAACCCACGACGGGCTGCGGGTGAATATCGTGCCCGCCGATGAACTCTATAATGAATTCTCCAGCGGTACCCCCGATGCCAATGCCTACCGCCGCTATCTGCGGATGCTGAGCGACAGGGTGGCTACGGCTGCTGACATGCCTAAGTATCTGCTGCTCTTCGGCGACTGCGTATGGGACAACCGGCTGCTCACGGCAGATTGCAGGCTGCTGAATCCGGATGATTACCTGCTCTGTCATGAGAGCGATGACTCGTTCAGCAAGACCACCTGCTATGTGAGCGACAGCTGGCTGGGAATCATCGGCGAAGGAAAGGGAGCCGATCCGAAAACCGAACTGCAGGATGTGGCGGTAGGACGATTCCCGGTGACCACGGCGCAGGAAGCCAGGATACTGGTGGACAAGACCATCAACTACAAGAAGAACGCCAATGCCGGAGCCTGGCAGAACACCCTGATGTTCATGGGAGATGACGGCAACGAGAATCTCCACATGGCGGATGCCAACGAGGTGGCAGACGATATCGCCTCGCTCTATCCGGGCTATCTCATCAGAAAGGTGATGTGGGATGCCTACACCCGACAGACCTCCTCAACGGGAAATACCTATCCCGAAGTCTCCAGTATCATCAGGCAGCAGCAGGCTAATGGTGCCCTGGTGATGGATTATGCCGGACATGGAAGCGAGACCCAGATTTCGCACGAAAACGTGCTCAAGATCACGGATTTCGAATCGTTCAGAAACGAAAACCTGCCGCTGTGGGTGACGGCATCCTGCGACATCATGCCTTATGACGGTACGAAATCTACCATCGGCGAGGCAGCCCTGCTGAATGAAAAAGGTGGAGCTGTGGCATTCTACGGTACCACGCGTACCGTGTTTGCCCAGCAGAACAAGTATATGAACCGTGCCTTCCTGCGCAGGGTGCTGAGCCGGGAAGACGGCAAGCCGCTTGCGATAGGCGAGGCACACCGGCTGGCGCAGAACGACGTGATGCTGGGCAATGTGATGGCGGGCGAGATAGACCGCTCGGAAAACCATCTGCAGTATGCCCTGCTCGGAGATCCTGCCCTCTCGCTCAACCTGCCGATGATGAAGGTGGTGGTGGATTTCATCAACGGCATCTCCTGCCAGCGCACCGATACGGTTCCGCTGCTGAGAGCCGGAGATGTAGCCAGGATTGCGGGACATGTGGAGACGGATGTGGATTTCCAGGGGGTAGTGACGGCTACGGTAAGGGATTCCAGGGAACTGGTTACCTGCAAGCTGAATGATGCCACTGCCGACGGTGCCTCCACAGCCTTCCAGTATTACGACCGGCAGAAGACGCTCTATCAGGGTGCTGACAGTGTATCCGGCGGAAAGTTCGCCTTCAGCTTTGCCGTACCCAAGGATATCAATTATTCGGGTGATACCGGACTGATGAATCTCTATGCCGTCAGCAACGACAAGGGGCTGCGGGCGAATGGAGAAAGCGCACGGTTCAAGGTGGGCGGCAGCGTGGTGGCAGGAAACGACTCCATCGGTCCGTCGGTATTCTGCTATCTGAACTCGCCTACCTTCGTGGATGGCGGCAATGTGAATACCACCCCTTATTTCGTGGCAAGGATATCCGACAAGGACGGAATCAATGCCGCAGGAAGCGGACTCGGCCATGACCTGAAGCTGGTGATAGACGGAGATCAGTCGAAGACCTACAATCTCAACGGTTATTTCTCGTATGATTTCGGAACCTATACCAGCGGTTCCACCTGCTACAGTATTCCGGAACTCCCGGCAGGCAGGCATCAGCTTACCTTCACGGCATGGGATATCCAGAACAACAGTTCTACCACCACCCTCCACTTCAATGTGGTAAGCGGTCTGGCTCCATCGCTCTTCGATGTGGGCGTGACGGAGAATCCAGCCCGCAGCACCACCACCTTCATCGTTTCTCACGACAGGACGGAGAGTCGGATGGATGTGGTGATCGAACTCTATGATACTTCGGGCAGACAGCTCTGGCGCCATGCCGAGAGCGGAGTACCGGCTTCGGAGGTCTATACCGTGAAGTGGGATCTATCGGTAGATGGCGGTCGCCCTCTGGGTACGGGCATCTATCTGTATCGTGTCAAGGTTTCATCGGATGGCAGCAGCTATGCCTCCAAGACCCGGAAACTGATCATTATAAAATAGAAAAATATCATCATATAAAATCATGTAGTATGAATAGAATCGTCAAGATATTCGCAACCGGTTTTCTCTCGGTATGGGCGCTGACGGCATCGGCGCAGAACGGAGAGGGAGATACCAAGGAGAGTCTTTTCAATCCGGTAAACTATGCCGTCATCTCTCAGACCATAGCGCCCGATGCCCGCGGCGGAGGTCTGGGTGATGTGGGTGCGGCAACCGATCCGGATGTCAACTCCCAGTATTGGAATCCGGCAAAGTATCCCTTCAACATCTCCAGGGCGGGCGTGGCGCTGAACTTCACTCCATGGCTCCGCTCGCTGGTCAACGACATGAATCTCGCCTATCTCTCGGGCTATTACCGCATAGGCGATTACAGTGCCGTATCCGCTTCGCTCCGTTACTTCAACATGGGTGAGGTGTTTCTTTCTGAACCGGGAGAAAACGACAATACGATGACCATCAATCCCTATGAGATGTCGATTGATGTGGCTTACTCTCTGATGCTCAGCGAGAAATTTTCCCTGGCGGCAGCCATCCGCTGGATCTATTCCGACCTGCGCTTCGACTATCAGGAGGAAAATTCGCCAGCCTCGGCTTTTGCGGCGGATATCGCAGCCTATTATCAGAACTATGTCAACATCGGACCACGTGAGTGCCAGTTGGGCGTAGGTCTGAACATTTCGAATATCGGCAGCAAGATTACCTTCAGCGGTAAGGAGTATGGCGAGTTCCTGCCTACCAATCTGCGTCTGGGAGCCTCACTGATGATTCCTATCGACGAGTACAACCGCTTTACCATCGCCGCAGATGCCAACAAGTATCTCGTACCGACGGTTCCTGCTCAGAATGAGGGAGAGGACAACTCGGAGTATGAAGACCGTGTGCATCGCGAATACAACGATATTTCGGGCATCAGCGGCATCTTCAAGAGCTTCAGCGATGCCCCAGGCGGATTCAAGGAAGAGCTGGAGGAAATCAACTATGGCGTAGGTGCCGAGTATGTATATAATGACAAGTTTGCCCTGCGTGCCGGCTATCATCACGAGAGCCAGAGCAAGGGCAACCGCAAGTACTTCACGGTGGGAGCCGGCTTCAAGATGAATGTCTTCTCGCTCGATGCTTCCTATGTGGTAGCCACCGCCAAGAGCAATCCGCTCGACCAGACCCTGCGCTTTACGCTGGCGTTCGATATGGACGGATTGAAAGACCTGTTCAAGCGATAGATAAACATATTAATAACTTTAATTATAAATATAAGATTATGAATATACGTGTAGGATTTGGATACGATGTTCACAAGCTGGTAGAGAACCGTGACTTGTGGCTGGGTGGTATCAAGATAGATTATGAGTTGGGTTTGCTCGGCCATAGTGATGCCGACGTGTTGATTCACGCCATTTGCGATGCCCTGCTGGGTGCAGCCAATATGCGTGATATCGGTTATCATTTCCCTGATACGGCAGCAGAGACCCTCAATGTGGATTCCAAGATTCTGCTCAAGAAGACGATGGATCTGATTGCCACCAAGGGATATACCCTGGGCAACATCGATGCAACGGTCTGTGCAGAGCGTCCGAAGCTCAATCCGCATGTTCCTGCCATGAAGGAATGCCTGGCAAAAGTGATGGGGGTAGAGGAAGACCAGATCTCCATCAAGGCTACAACCACAGAGAAGTTGGGCTTTACCGGAAGAATGGAAGGAATCTCGGCTTACGCTACAGTATTGATAGTAAAAGCTTAATGAGAGTTAAAATCTCGTTGGTTTTTGATGAAATTTCTAATAATTCGTTGATTTATATCAAGAAATCGTAAAAATAATACTTTTTTTGCCGGATTATTTGGAGATTTGTAGAAAAAGTACTATCTTTGCAGCGTCAAAAGGTTAATAGATTGTTTAGGTTAGTAGTAATAGATTTAGGTTTTTAGTTATTAGGTTTTAAGGTAGATTGTTTAACAGATAATTGAGAAGGTCGTGAGACTATTTTGATTAGAATTTTTAAGTTAAACATAGTGCATGCCACAGCTCGTTGAGAGTTGTGGCATGTTTTATTTTATTAAAAGTCTTCCTTTTTCTTCGCCAACTCAAATTTTTACATTATCTTTGCAAGCAGAATAAAAAGGATAATCATGAGAGTACTCATAGTAAATACAAGTGAGAAGGCGGGTGGAGCTGCCGTGGCTGCCAACCGCCTGATGGATGCCCTTAACAACAATGGTGTTAAGGCTAAGATGCTGGTGCGTGACAAGGTGACCGATGATATAACCGTTGTCGGTTTGCCCCGTTCCATGAAGCTGCGTTGGAACTTCCTGTGGGAGCGTTGGTGCGTGTTCTGGCATCTTCATTTCTCCAAGCATCATCTTTGGGAGATAGATCTGGCTGCGGCAGGCTCCGACATCACCAAGCTTCGAGAGTTTCAGGAAGCTGATGTCATTCATCTCTCTTGGGTCAACCAGGGCATGCTTTCGTTGAAAAGTATTCGGAAGATTTTAAAGAGTGGCAAACCGGTGGTGTGGACGATGCACGACTTATGGGCTGCTACGGGCATCTGTCACTATGCTCGTGGCTGCAACCGCTATGTCTCTACCTGCGGCAATTGCCCGCTCTTGCCTCACAAAGGAAGCAAGAATGATATCTCTTCTAAGGTCTTTGGCCGCAAGAAGGAACTCTATCATGGCGGCAACATTCATTTTGTAAGCTGCAGCAGATGGCTGGAACAGCAGGCTAAGAAGAGTGGACTCTTCGTGGGACAGCGTATCACCAATATCCCGAATCCAATAGATACTCATGTGTTCTGTCCGCAAAACAAGGCTGAGGCACGTCTGCGTGCAGGATTGCCAGCCGACAAGCATATCATCCTATTTGTTTCGCAGCGTGTAACGGATGAAAGAAAAGGAATGGAGTACTTCGTTGAGGCAATAGACTGCCTGGTGAAGAAATATCCGGATATGGTCAAGCATACCGCCATAGCCATTCTGGGAGGCCATTCTGAGGAGATAACGCTTTCATTGCCTTCTTGCTCCCTGGGCTATGTGAGCGACGTGAAGCAAATTGTGAATATCTATAATTCCGTGGATGTATTTGTGCTGCCTTCTCTGGAGGATAATCTGCCTAATACCATCATGGAATCTATGGCTTGTGGCGTACCTGGCGTGGGCTTCAAGGTGGGTGGAATACCTGAGATGATAGACCATCTGAAGACGGGCTATGTGGCAAACTACCGGGATGCGGATGATTTGGCAAAGGGTATTCACTGGGTCTTGGAAGAGGCTGATAGAGAATCCTTGCAGCAGGCATGTCTGCATAAGGTGACGCAATGCTACTCGCAGCATTCGGTGGCGCTTAAATATATAGAGGTGTATAACCAGGCTTTGGCCTATAAAAACTATCACCTATGATTAAGTTCACGGTTGTTACCTGTACGTTTAATGCCGAAAGTGTATTACAGCGTACCCTGGATAGTGTGAGCAAGCAGACTTATTGCAATGTGGAGCACCTGATTATAGATGGGGTGTCGAAAGACAAAACCCTGGCGATGATCAAGGCTTACCAGCATAAGGCGCAAGCAGGTGAAAATGCTCATGAAATTGTGGTTTACTCAGAACCCGACAAGGGACTTTACGATGCCATGAATAAGGGCATTGATAGAGCCACGGGCGACTATCTCGTGTTTCTGAATGCTGGAGATGTTTTTCCTTCAGAAGATACCCTGGAGTATGTGGAAGGCTGTGTGGGGGAAGGAGAAATTTTGCCTGGTGTGCTATATGGAGATACCGACATTGTGGATGATGAGGGGCGTTTCTTGCGCCATCGCCGTCTTACTCCTCCCAGGAAGTTGACATGGCGTTCATTCAAGTGGGGCATGCTGGTATGTCATCAGTCGTTCTATGCCCGTACTGATATAGCGCGTGGAGTGCACTATGACTTGCACTATCGCCTGTCGGCAGATGTTGACTGGTGTATCCGCATCATGAGAGAATCAGAACGGCACCACTTGCCTTTGCGCAATGTGAATGCTGTTATCACCAACTATCTGGATGGTGGAATGTCGATTCAGAACCATAAGGCTTCGCTCAAGGAGCGCTTTGAGGTGATGAAAAGTAACTATGGTATTGTTACCACATTATTGGTGCATGCCTGGTTTGTGGTGCGGGGTGTATGCACATCGTTGCAAGAGCATTAAAGTGACAAAAGTGTTTTAGGATTACTTAAGTAATAATTTCTGTGAAAAGTAGGTCTGTTTCTATATTTTATTGTATCTTTGCAACATGAATCCAATAGCACAAACCATCATATTGTCGGCTTCTGCGGTGAGAATGCTCCCACACATAGCCATGTATCTGCTTCATAAGAAGGAGATAGATGCTGATTTGCTCAAGGTGCAAGACCAAAAGCCTACCGTGCTCAACTTCATCAAGGTCTGCACCCGTGAAAGAAGTTTCCGTAATCTCTTTTATTACCGACTCGGAGAGTATCGGTCGGTATTCATCAGTTGGCTGTTGCCGCCGGAGCGAACCATGACCATCTGGTGCCCGCGTATAGGAAAGGGTGCACATCTGGAACATAGTTATGCCACTTATCTCAATGCGGAATCCATAGGTGATGATTTCTATTGTCTGCAGATGGTAACGCTGGGAAATGGCAAGGGAGGCAGGCCTACCATAGGAAATGACGTGAAGATTTATACCGGAGCTACGGTATTCGGCGGCATCCATATCGGCAACCACGTGACGATAGGCGCCGGTGCCGTGGTATTCCAGGATATTCCCGACGGAGCTACCGTGGTAGGGAATCCGGGGAGAATAGTAAAACAGGAAGATAAAAAAGATTAGAAGATATGGCAGAAACACTGAAGGAGAAAACAGCCAAGGGACTTTTCTGGGGGGCAATGAACAATGGAGCGATGCAGGTTATCGGACTGGTATTCGGCATCATCCTGGGACGACTGCTGTCGAAGGAAGACTACGGAATGATGGCGATGATCAATGTGTTCCCGCTGATAGCGATTGCACTCCAGAACAGCGGATTTGCTTCTGCCATCGGTAACCTGAAGCATCCTACCTCCAATGATTACAACTCCGTGTTCTGGTTTAACATCATCGTGGGCGGTTCTCTTTATGTCATCCTTTTCCTCTGTGCCCCTTTCATTGCAGATTTCTATCATGATGACCGGCTTATCGCGTTGTGCAGGCTGGCTTTCGTCACGATTCTCTTTTCCAGTCTGGGTACGGCTCAGGCTGCATTCCTCTTCAAGAACATGATGGTGAAGCAGCAGGCAAAGGCGAGTATCACGGCGGTTCTGCTGTCGAGTAGCGTGGGTGTTCTGATGGCTTGGAATGGCTTTGCTTATTGGTCGCTGGCTGCCCAGGGAGTGGTCTATGTGGGGTTAAATACCCTGCTGGTATGGCATTATTCCACCTGGCGACCTTCGCTGAAGATAGATTTCACGCCCGTGAAGACAATGTTTCCGTTCAGTTTCAAGATAGCAGCCACAACCATCGCCACCAAAATCAACGACAATGTGATGAATATCCTGCTGGGCCGTTTCTATACCAATGCTATTACGGGTAGCTACAATCAGGCTTATCAGTGGAACTCGAAGTGTTATCTCCTGCTGCAGGGAATGCTGAATCCGGTGATTCAGCCTACCTTGGTGAATCTCTCTGACGACAAGAAGCGCCAGCTGATGGCTTTCAGAAAGATGGTCAGGTTTATCTGCTTCCTTTCTTTCCCTCTGCTGTTCGGATTGGGACTCGTTTCCAATGAGTTTATCATCATCACGCTGACCGAGAAATGGCAGTCGAGTGCAGAACTGCTGCGCATGCTGTGTGTGGGCGGTTCTGTGATGCCACTCTATACGCTGTTTTCCAATGTGGTTATCAGTAAGGGGAAATCCGGTGCCTATTTCTGGTGTACGGTTTCCTTGAGTGTCACCCAGATTGTGCTGATGCTGCTTCTTTGGCCTTATGGCATCCATCTGATGGTATCAGTCTATGTGGCATTGACCATCGTCTGGATGTTTGTATGGTATGCGCTGGCTTACCGTTATATCAGTTACCGTCCGCTGGACTTTCTGAAAGATACCTGTCCGTTCCTGCTGGTGGCTCTGGGCGTGATGAGCCTCACCTATCTGGCAACGATGAGCATTACCAATCTGGTATGTCTGCTTCTGGCTAGGGTTGTGATGGCAGCCGTATTATATTTCGTGGTCATGAAAGTGGCCCGGGTTGCCATTTTGGATGAGTGTATCCGTTTTGTATTTGAGAAAAATAGATGAATATGATGGAAAATCAGACAAGACAATATCGTAATGAGGAGTTGAGAGCCCGGTTCAATCCCGAAGGTTCTCTGCTGTGGAAGCATCAGCAAAGGATGGTAGAGCTGCTGCTGGCTTTTGATGCCATCTGCAAGCGTCATCACATCCGTTACTGGCTGATAGGCGGCACACTGATTGGTGCAGCCCGCCATCAGGGTTTCATTCCCTGGGATGATGACATGGATGTGCAGATGCTTCGGGAGGACTATCTGAAGATGATTGAGATTCTGCCCCGCGAACTGGATGAAACGATGGCGCTGCAATGCAGACAGACGGATGAAAACTATTTCTTCCAGTATGCCAAGCTGAGAGACCGCCGTTCAGTGCTGGATGAGAACAATGGCTATGACCGGATTTTCAAGGAGCGGGGCATCTACATAGACATCTTTCCTATCGACAAGCATCCCAAATGGCTGCAGCGGCTGTCGATGCAGACCATCGGACATACCTATAAGATATTGAAGCGGAAGGACTTGAAGGATGAGGCGATTATCGGCAAGGTGATGCGCTGGGTGCATCTGAATGAACGGCTGATTTATCCGGTGATGAGGGGCATCGCCAAACTGACCGGTGGTGCCTATCTGGATGCTTTCGGCGTGCCTTTCGTCGTAGAGCGCCATCTGGAAGACATCTTCCCGCTGACTACCCTGGAGTTTGAGGGGCATCAGATGCCTGTGCCGGGAAACTACGATAAGGTGCTGACCGACCAATATGGCGACTATATGCAGTTGCCGGATCTGGACAAGGTGAATCTGCACGTCGGCAAGTTGGAGTTCAAGTCATGAACCAGTTATAAATGGAAAATTCCAGCAACTAAAGCGATTGCTTGAGTTGCTGGAATTTTTGTTGGCAGTGCTGCTTATAGCTGTAACCGAACCATTTGCGCTGATATTTTCTATAGGTATAGATGGTGCAGTATTTGACGGAATCCCAAAGGGAATGTCTGCCGACTTCATAAATGGTTGGCGGAATCCTGACAAAATACAGGTCTGCCACCGTATCGAAAGCAGAGAAAGCCTTTACTCCCGGCAGGCTCAGCAGCCATTCTTCTGCCATGAAACGGTTGTGCAGTTTGGTATCTTCGTCTAGGGCTGGGAGTGTTCTGAAATAAGAAGCCTTCGCCCACCAGAAGTTGCCGGCATACATCCGGTTCTTGAAAGGAGGAAAGAGATAGCTTCCGTAGGTATCATATCCCGCTTCCAGGGTATTAACAGCCACTTTCCACTGGTTCATCAGGAAATATTCCATCATTCTTCTCCATGCCACAATCTTATCCACAAATCCCTTGAATTCCTTGTCTTTCTGATTCAGGGGAGTCTGATAGGTGATTCCCTTGGTATGGAAATAATAGAAGAGGAAGTCTTCGTGCTGCGATTTCTCATACATATAGTCGAGTGCCGGAAATTCGAATCGCTGCGGATTGGTGGTCTTGGAAACAAATTCTATCTTATCTGCCGAGTATTGTCGCAGGATATCTTCCAATTCCATGATATCTTCGTCGTTTCTGGCGATACAGCTGATATAGAGTCGGTTGCTTGCCTCGAGCAGTCCGCTGTCGGCGAGATGCTGCATCTGTTCCTTTACCATCTCTTTCCAGTTGGCGTCGCAGAAGATATGGTAGATGCCATAGATGGGAGTAGAACAGGCTGGAGTATGGCTCCAGGACGATAGGTCCTTGCGCTCGTATATTCTCAATGTACTCTTGTATATTCGCTTTAGAATGGATGTCATGATGCTGATGGATGCTTTTAATGTTTTAATGAGAAGTTGCTGCTGATGCTTTCAGGGAATTAATGAGACGCTGGAACATGGTTTTCATGTCGTATCCTGGCGTCCAGCCGAGTTGATGCACCTTGCTGCAGGACAGACGGAGCCGGGTCATCGGAGAATAGCCCATGCCTTCCTTCTGCTGGATGACCGGCTGTATGTCGGGATTGAAAGTCTTGCAGAGGAACTTCGCCATATCGATGATGGAAATGTAGGTTGATTCGTTGGCAACATTGTATGCCTCGCCGTCTTCACCCTTCAGTAGGATGAAAAGGATCGCCTCGATGGCGTCAATCGTATAGCAATAGCAGCGGCTCAGTTCACCGGTGGTATGAAGAACGATGTCTTCTCCGGCAATGATGTTGCGTGCAAACTGTGCGAAAACGCGGTTGTCATCTGCCGTAACTCCTGCTCCGAAGGTTTGGGCGAGGCGGGCTGTCTTGACATGCACCCCATATTCCTGGGCATAGGCATGGCAGAGACATTCGGCAGCTCTCTTGGCTACGGGATAGCTGCTGCGGGTATCTGAAAGATGGATGTATCCCTGCTCTTCCTCGCTGAGCGGATGGGAATCATCATAGATGCTTCCATATACCTCCAGGGATGAAACATTGACGATGGAGGCGGTGTTCTGGTGGAGGGCGAAACGCAGGAGCTGGGCCGTGCCGTCGAAATCGGTCATCATGGTTTCTACCGGTTTGCTGACAAAGTATTGGGAAGCCGTAGGACTGGCAAAATGCACCAGATAATCGATATGAACCTCCTGTGGCATCTCCTCTGTCTTGCTAAAATCATGCTTCAGGATAATGATGTTCTTGCCCAGAGCTTCTCCTGAATGGGCATCATTCTGAGGATGACCCAGTACCTGCTGCGCCTTTTCTTCGTTTCTTACGAAGCAGACGATGGTCAGGTTCAGTCCGTGCTGTCTGTCGAGTTCTTCCAGACAATGAACCATGCAGGAGCCCAGCAAGCCCGTAGCACCCGTAATGCCGATGGTCTTGTTTCTCAGTTGTTCGTAAAGAGGAAATCTGCTGGCAAAGTCTTTCCAGTCTTCTAGCTCTATTTCGTTATGTTTCATATTTTCTCTATCTTTATTAAAAACCGAAAATCTGCTGGTTCTCATGTACCGTTACCATGGCACGGAACACGAAGAAATCGGTTGGCGTTGTAATCTTGATGTTCTCCATCGGTCCGATGATGGTACCGAGTTTATAGCCGTAATGGCTCATCATCGTACAGGAATCGATGAAGTTGTGCCTGCCTTCTTCGATTGCCTTGCGGTGTGAAGACAGGATGTCTTTCAGTCGGAAACTCTGTGGTGCTCTTGCTATCAGAGAATTGTCTCGTTCCGGAATTTCCAGCGAGTTGTCTTCCTGTTTTACGATGAAAGTCTCCGTGGCTGGTATGCAGGTGATGCAGGAGCCGCATTCTTCCACCTTCCGGATATTGTCGGTGATGGTTTCCTCGGTGATGAGTGGGCGTACACCGTCATGAATCAGTACGTTGGCTTCCTTGCCGTCGGCAAACTCCTCGGCAGCACAGAGTCCGTGATAGATGGAGTCCTGGCCGCTGTTGCCACCCGGTACAATCTTCACCACCTTGCTGATTTCGAACTTGCGTATCATCTTCTCCAGGAAAGGAATCCATGATTCGATGCAGGCTACGACGATGCCATCTATCTCCGGATGATTGTCAAACAATTCCAAAGTATAGATGATGATAGGTTTGCCGTTCAGTTCCAGGAACTGCTTAGGTCTTGACTTGGTGTGCATTCTGAGGCCTGAGCCTCCTGCAAAGATGACTGCTATGTTCATAAGATTCCTTTTTTAGAGAGTTATTATAAAGAATGTGGCTTTTTGGAGCCGCTTATTTCATGATCTGGGTTGCCTGGTCTGACATGTAAGTAAACAGCCAGTAGCCATTCCATACCCAGAAATACAGGGTGAGTAACCAGCAGAAATATCTCAGGACGACCTGTCTGCCAGGTGTGAGCGATTTCATCAGGTAGGCGATGGCAATAGGAATGATGAATATCCAGTGGCAAGCCATGATATACATCTCGTTCAGCCCGAATCCCATCACGAAGTGGATGACGATGTCTAATCCCAGCCAACTCAGTACCATGAGGAAGTACTTATGCCGGATGGCTACTATGATGCCGATGATGAACAGCAGCGAGATGATGGCTTCGATGACATAATTGAATGCATAGTTATACTTCACGATGGTAGGGCGGTTTACGCACATATCGTCCAGAAGATAAGAGTCGTGGAGCTGGATGGATTCTCCCATCATGTTGTGAATCAGGGCATCCGTCCTGGAAGTTGACGTATCAGTCCATTTCCAGAATCCCTCCTGCTTCATCGGTTCTCCTGTATGAGCCAGAACCCATGCATGATGGATGGAATCCTTCCGCTGCTGTTCCGGGTCCTTGGCATGTGCCTTTACCTCAATCTGCTTGTCTACATGAAACTGGGGCTCCCTTACCTCCGTATAGATAAGATAGGCAGTAGTTACCAGCAGGATGGCTGGCAGAATCATAGCCACGAGATTCTTAGGGGCGAAGACCTTCCTGCCGTTGGTAAACCAGGCTGCCAAATAGGTCTTGGCAATGTTGCTGAGGGTGACTCCTCCGGTCAGGAAACTGAGGATGCCGATGGTCCAGGCAGACAGTTGGCGTCTCTCCTTCATCGCCATGCCTGCCAGATACAGCGTCATGGTCAGCATGAGGAGCGACCAGCAGAAGTGGTCGGGTACCAGCATGGAAACCATCACCATACCGAAGGAATAGAGCATGGCAGAGAAAAGAATGCAGTCTTTCTTCTTCAGTTCTATGATTTCCCGGAAGATGCGGTATACGAAGATGAAGGAATAGAAGGCGCTTGCTATGAGCAGGATAGCCATGAATATCATCGCATAGTTGGTATCGCCCGAAGATATCAGTTCCTTGTTGATGAGATAGAAAGGATAAAGGATGACAGCAAAGAGCGGATGGCGCGGAATCTCGAAATAGAGTTTGCCATTCGACATAAAGATATACGACCATGCATCAAAGCCGGATACATGGAAGGTTTTGGCGAACAACTGCCAGAAACTGACGTGGTGCGCTCTGAGGAAAAGGTTGCCGTATTTGTAGAAGAACAACCCGTTGAGCAGTACGAATACCAATAGAGCCACGAGGCCCGATATCCTTTCTTCTTTCTTGATTTTAAAAATATTCTTCATCGTTTTATTCTTATTTGGCTGCAAAGTTAGTGTAAAAAATTGATTGTGGGAAGAAAAATGAGGAAATATTTCATTCCGGCTGTTTTTTTGTGGCGGTTTATTTGGCATTGTCTGCTTTTTAGGTTATCTTTGTCTCCCAAAAAACGGATGATGACAGATTCCGACAATTGTGTATAGTTAACGAATATCATAGATATGAAACAGCCAGCTAAGATTGATGTCGCCGTATTGATGCTTTTCTTCAATCGTCCCGACAATTTCCAGAAAGTGTTTGACGAGGTGAAGAAGGCTCGTCCTGCCCAGTTGTTCCTCTATCAGGATGGAGCAAGAGGTGAGCGGGATGTGCCGGGTATCGAGGCATGCCGGCAGATAGCGTCTGATGAGAATATTGATTGGGAGTGCGAGGTGCATCGTTCTTATCAGACCAAGAACCAGGGATGCGATCCATCTGAGTATCTCTCACAGAAATGGGCTTTCTCGATTGTGGATAAGTGTATCGTGCTGGAAGATGACGATGTGCCTTCGCAATCTTTCTTCCCTTTCTGCAAGGAGATGCTCGACCGTTATGAGCACGACGAACGTATTGCCATGATTGCCGGATTCAATGAAGATGAGGTGACACCCGACTGCGAGGACAGCTATTTCTTTACTTCAATCTTCTCTATCTGGGGATGGGCATCGTGGCGCCGTGTGGTAGACAAATGGGAGGGTGACTATGCCTTTCTGCGCGATAAGCAGGCGATGCGACAGTTGGAATCGGTGGTTCGCCAGCGTGGGCTCCGTAAGGACTTCATCCCGATGTGCAGGGATCATGCCCATAGTGGAAAGGAGTTTTATGAAAGCATTTTCTGGGCTTCGATGCTGCTGAATTCCAGCCTTGCCATCATGCCATGCAGGAATCTGATCAATAATCTGGGTCTCTCTGATGACTCCACCCATTTCTCGGGCAGCATGAAGACGACTCCCAAGGCTTATCGCAGAATCTTCACCATGAAGCGCCATGAACTGGAGTTTCCGCTGAAACATCCTAAATATGTGGTGGAAAACGTAGATTTCAAGGAGCGGGTGTACAGAATCAATGCCTGGGGCCACCCATTCATCAAGATGTCGCGCTCCCTGGAAGAACTCTTTCTGAATCTGAGATATGGTAATTTCTCCAGTATCTTCAAGGCGATGGCTCGCAGATGGCGCAAGATGATTGGAAGAGATAAGCACGCTTGATCTCTTCCTAGCAGAAATATCCGATAATCAGAATACCATTGTATATCAACAGTGCCAGACCCAGGACGAGCAATACGCCTTTTAGGCAGCGGCTGTAGAGCTGCTGTCGGAGTTGCAGCTCTTGGTTTGGCTGCTGTCGTTTTTGCTTCAGAAGGAAACCGATGGCTATCGGAATGGCATATATCCAGTGCCCCGCCATGATATATACCTCGTTGAGACCGAAGCCGAGTCCGATATGCAGCATCATATCTAGACCGAAATACGACATCACCAGCCAGAGATACTTGCTCTTTCTGCCCGCCCAGATGCCGGCAACAAACAGCAGCATGATGACTGCCTCTACCACATAATTGATGGCGTATCGGTATTTCACGAACATCGGGCGATGGCGCAATTCGTCCTCCAGCACATAATCCTGATGCAGCTGGATAGATTCGCCCATCAGATTTTCGATGATCGACTGTGTGCGGGAGCTTGTAGCATCCGTCCAGTTCATGAATTCACCTTTCATGATAGGGGCACCTTGCTTAGGACCCCTTTTCTTTTTGGCTTCTTTCTTAGCCAGTTCCTTTGCCTTCCGAATGCTGTCGTTCTTGGCTTTCTGGGCTATCTCCTGGGCAGAGATAATCTTCAAGCCTCTTTTGATGGAGTCGTTTGTCAGCGAATCACGGGTATGCTTGATCTGTGCCATACGTTCCTGTCTGGCTTTCTTCTCAGCCGCTTTCTTGGCTTTCAGTTCCTTGCGTGCCATCTCGTTAGGCCATACGAAGACGCGGTATTCCCATCTGCAGAATCCCCACAGCAGGGCTGCTGGCAGAATGGCTGCCAGGAGAAGATGCTTAGGGCGGAAGAATCCCTTTCCGTTTACGAAGAATGCAGAAAAGAAAATCTTCAATCCGTTATTGAGCGATGTGCCGGCTGTAAGGATGAAATATACCACGCTCTGCCATATCTTGAGCGGATGGTGATGTTTCATTCTGAGACCGGATACGTAGAGTGCCAGGATGAGCAGCATCATGGAGATGACGAAATGGTCGGGCACGATGCAGGTAACCATCACATATCCGAAGGAGAAGAACAGCAGGGTAAGGATATGAGATGCCGCCTTGTCGAGATCCATTACCTCCCGGAAGATTCTTTTCAGGAAGAGGGTGGCATAGAATCCGCAGAATATCTGGATGACTACCGCGATGAAAAGGGCACAGTTGTAGCCTGTGAGTTTCATCAGCCCCATATTGATGAGGTAAGGAATATACATATAGAAGGCGAGCAGCGGATGGCGATATACATTGTATGCTGCATTCCAGTCGCTCAATACCCAGTAGGTAAGCGGGTCGAAGCCCGATACGCAGAAGTGGCGGATGAAATTCTTGTAATAATCATCCGTGATGAGGGTGAAATGACTGGCATAGCGGGCTATCACTACACCATTCAGAACGGCAAGTGCTAGAAAAATG
>CATXJC010000036.1 GCA_958369755.1 uncultured Prevotella sp. | reverse complement strand
ATTTAATTTTCAACAAAAACATAGTAAATTCGTATTTTTATCTATATCTTTGCAGAAAATTGAAACATATAGTAATGGTATTTAAAAATGCACTTATATTGGATAAACATAGATGTAATGTTCCCCATTACATCCTCAACTGTAGTCTTCGGAAATAATATCTATCTTGCTTGAGATAACATATTATTAACGAATTTAAAATTACATGGGTTTAATCATTTTATATTTTTTAGGTGCTCTGTCACTATCCTTTTTATGCTCCGTCCTGGAGGCGGTATTACTTTCTACTCCGATGTCGTTTATCTCGATGAAGGAGAATCAAGGCAACAAGACTGCCTCACTGATGAAACAGTATAAGAACAACGTAGACCGTCCGGTGGGTGCCATTCTTTCACTCAACACTATCGCCCACACCATCGGTTCTGCCGGTGTAGGAGCCGAGTCTATGAAACTCTTTGGCGAAGAATACTTCGGCATCATTTCCGCCATTCTCACTCTGTTGATTCTGGTACTTTCAGAAATCATCCCGAAAACCATCGGAGCTTCATATTGGCGCTCTCTTGCCATGACATCTACCAAGATCATCCGTGTGCTCATCTTCATCACCTATCCTTTGGTACTGCTTTCGGAACTTATCACTAAGGTATTTACTCCGAAGAACCACCAGGCTTCCGTGAGTCGCGAAGAGGTATCGGCCATGGTAGACGTAGGTACTACAGAAGGCATCTTCCGCGAATCGGAAAGCAAGATCATCAAAAGCTGCATTCGCCTGGCAGGAGTAAAGGCAAAGGAGGTGATGACTCCATCCATCGTAGTAGAATCAGCCAACATGAATCTGACTACCAAGGAGTTTTACGAACAGAAAGAATGGAATTTCTCACGCATTCCCGTTTATGACAATAATAAAGATATCATTGTGGGATACGTATTGAAAGATATGGTTCTCAAATTGGTTTCAGACGATGAGTTCCAAACCAGATTATCCGAACTGATGCGTCCTATTCTTTCCTTCAACGAGGATGAATCTCTATACCAGATATGGGAAAAGATGTTGGAAAAACGAGAACACATCTCTATCATCGTGGATGAATACGGATGTCTGAGAGGAGTTGTTTCCATGGAAGACGTAATCGAAACGATGACTGGCGTAGAAATCGTAGATGAAGACGATGTGGCTGTAGACATGCAAGCATTGGCTAAGGAAAAATCGCGCATGATGCACCAAGGTGTTGCTTCTGCCATTCCTGGCAGTAAAGCTTAATATTTACAGAACATTGCATTTTAACAAGAGAGGGTGGGTCATAACTCCATGACCCACCCTCTCTTGTTTATCCCGGAAATATCGCAACCTTGATGACTCCATCCTTGCGGTTCTCAAAGACATCGTATGCCTCTTCTATTCTTGAAAGCGGGAAACGATGGGTAATCAGAGGAGTGGTATCTATCTTTCCCTGGGCTATCAAATCAAGGATTTCCTCACAGTCACATCCATCCACACCTCCCGTCTTGAAGATGAGGTTCTTGCCATACATATCAGGAAGCGGAAGCATCTGCGGCTTGTCATACATCGCAACGATGGTGACGATGGCATTAGGACGGGCACACTTCCAGGCAAGCTGGAAGGTATCAGGTCCACCTGCAACCTCCATCACCACATCTGCTCCCCCATGCAGACTATGTTGTTTGACAAATACCTCACAATCCTCCGATTCAACAACCATCACCTGAGGATAATGCTTCTGGATGAACTCTCGCCTATCCTTTGATTTCTCACAGACGATGATGTTTCTCGGATTCTTGAGCAGGGTGCAAAGCAAACAGCAGACACCCGTAGGGCCAGCACCGATAATCAAGACAGTATCCTCTTCCGTAATTTCAGATATTCTCGTAGCCCAGAATCCAGTAGCAAGGATGTCGCCAACGAAGAGCGCCTGCTCATCGCTTACCGAATCAGGAATCTTGTTCAAGCCGGTTGTAGCATAAGGAACCCTCACATATTCCGTCTGCCCGCCATCGATTCTGCATCCCAGAGCCCATCCGCCATGTGGAGAAGTACAATTGTTCACGTATCCATGCTTGCAATAGAAGCATTCTCCACAGAAGGTCTCTACATTCACGGTTACTCTGTCTCCCGGCTTCACATGGGAAACCCTCTCCCCTACTTCCTCTACAATGCCTACCATTTCGTGGCCAACAGTAATCCCCGGTACTGCGCGAGGCACAGAACCATGCTTGATATGAAGATCACTGGTGCAGATACTGCTCAGCGTTACTCTTACGATGGCATCATGCTCATCTATTATCGTAGGCTTCCCTTTTTCTGTGAAGCCAAACTTTCCTTGCTGGATATATGTAAATGCTTTCACCTTAATTATATATATAAGTATTATTATTCACGTTAAATCATGCTGCGAAGTTACAAAAAACATTTTAATCATACAAGAAAAAATACAGATTCTTTCTCACCTTTTGACCTGTAAACTATTAAAAAGTCGGTCTTTTTTTACAAGTAAGAGCATTTTTTGTGATTTTTCAGCAAACAAAACCATAAAATATACTCTGATGTTCAAATAGTTAGCCAAAAATTTGGAGAATAGAATATTTTTTCTTACCTTTGCAAATGAAAGATTTGAATTCAATTTTTTACAAAATATAGCATGTATCAAGATTTAGATTTTACTGATAACAATTACTATCAGGAAGATTATACAGATTCGCCGGTTGATGATTTCGACTGGATGCCTAATTTATTTGCCAAGCTCGCAAATCACCTGCGAACTTCAACTTCTGCTGATGTTATCAGACTGGGAACCATCGGCTGCATCAGAAACCATGAGCCGGGAGATGATTCACTCCTCCAATGGGAAGAAGTAGAAACAATGCGTCGCTATATAGATAGCGTTAACAGAGGCTTGGGGGCACCAGAAGATCCCACACTCCAGCAGTTGCTCCATTCTACAGAATGGACTAACTATGGTATTTTTACCATGAACTTTATCTCGGATAAGAACCTCGACTATAAAGGAATCTGTGAGGTTGAAAATACAAATCTCTCATACGCCAGCATGGCTTTTTTAATTGCTCTGGTAAAAGGGATGAGTATGATTAATCTCAAACATCCTTCAGCAAAGGGAGAAAACAATCATATTTTCACATACGTAATTCCGAGTCAATTCTCCACCTTCTCCTTTGCTTCATTCCTCAATGTGGCCAATGCACGTCTCGCTAACAAAGAAGATATTTCAGAACAGGAGATTGAAGAGTTGACCCAACTTGCTTTCAAGAGTCGCTACTGGAAACAAGAGACCTCACTCAAGAGTAAAGACAGCGAATTGTTCATCTATGTCCTCAAGAACATCATTTCGGAAATTCTGGGACTGAAGCTTGACATCAATGCGGAATCCTTTGCCAAACAGGCAAAGAAGGAAGAGAAAAAAACTGCCACTCCAACTGTAGATAACCATAAGAAGAAGGAGAAGAAGGAAAAGAAAAAAGAAAAGACTATCCTGAAAGATAATTCCAAACCTTCTTTGGCATCTACGATGGTAAAAGTCTTAACAGAGGAGTCCCTCCCGCAAACCAAAGAGAGTCTTATTGATAAGACTATGCAACTCTATCCTACTCTCAAGATAAACTGTTTCAACACCACCCTATCAAGACTCCATAAAAATGAAGTTCTGAATTATTATAATGGTGGACTGATTGGAATAAAAGGCAAAAGATACGGAAGAGGCTACAAGATAATCAGCCGTTTACATAAACATAAGGAAACAGATTAAGGCTAAATTTTGTGCCAAGAAAATCCAAAGGCTAAAAGACCATTGGGTTTTCTTGGCACTATTTTTTCTTGAAAGTTTGCAAGAGTTTTCCATCAGGCGCAAACAGTTCATTCCTGACCTCAAAAGTTGATGGCTCTGGTTTCACGTTGGGCCATGACTGGTATAACCATCATAGAACTTGTGAATGCGGCGAGAACTTACTTGAAAGCAGTTCAATGACAAAATAATAACCTAAAAAGAAACTTACTTGTAGTTTTTCCGTCAATTAGTCAATTCTACAATTAGACAATTATGAATTTGATTCTCTATAAGGAGAAAACCACAAAACTGTTTACCTAAAACCACAAAACCACGCATAAACCACAAAGTTGTTTACCAAAAATCACTGCATTTTGTAGCACAAACCACATTTTTGTTTACCTAAACCACTATTCTATTTACCTAAACCACTAAACTGTTTACCTGAAACCACTATTTTGTTTACCAGAAACCACAAAACTGTTTACCTATCCTAGCAAAAAGCAGTTGCTCCTTTTTAGGTAAATAGAAATGTGGTTTTTACCTAGTAAAATTCATGAGAAAAACAGGTAAACAGAAATGTGGTTTATGAGAAAAATCGATGAACGTTCTGCTAGGTAAACAGTTTTGTGGTTTTTAAATTCTTATTCAGTTGCTAATAAAGAAAGAATCAAAATGTCTAGACAACTCCTTTAGGCGTTTTACATAACATACTAATATACTGATAGTTATACATATATTCAAATTGTATTCAGGTGCCTGGTTTCAAATAGAATAAGATAAAAAACAGTATCCTATCAAGATAAAAACCACAAAACTGTTTACCTGAAACCACTATTTTGTTTACCAGAAACCACAAAACTGTTTACCTAAGAATAAAAGACTGATATAAAAATGATATAACTTATTACATATCAAATTATAACACGGGATTTGGTAAATAATTAATATAACCTCAAAATGGAATGAATTATATACATGACATTTCAGGTAAACAGTTTTGTGGTTTTGATGATAAGCCATTCTTAAAAGCAGGTAAACAGAAATGTGGTTTTACATACTAAAAAGAGGAAGTACGGTACTCCCCTACTTCCCCTTCTGCTTTCTTGTTCTGCTTAGCCTCTATAGAATACAGGCATGAATGAACCGACACAGTCAAAAAATTCTTGTGCCAGCCTTTCAAGACCCGATGTTTTCAGAGCAGCAAAATCATCATCACTAGCAGCAATACAGAATCTGTCATTCTTGATTCCTATGAATTTGCATCTGCCCAACAGGGCTTGCTGACTGGTATCCTGTACCATCGAAATAAACTGATTCCATTGCTCAAAACCTTGAGTCGTGTCTACTTCTATCTTCTTGTCAGGATTCTGATATACATGCGCAAAAAGATCTCCCTGCTGCGTGGCATCATCAGATGTTTTCTTTCCCCTATTACGGTTTATTTTTTCATTCAGACGACGAGCAATATCTGCATCTTTATCTCCGATATGATTGATACCTACATCCGTCCGCTTGATATGGAAGATAACATATTCAGGATCTCCCTTATGCTTTCCGTTCCGATAAATAAAGTCTTCTTCAGAAAATTCATCAAATACGATATCTGTCTCACTGCGACTAGCCATTCTGTTGAGATCTTCCCTTACCACATCGAGTACCTGTTTTCTGAATTGCGAGAATTTAGGATATTTATTCATCACAGGCTCCCCCTTGTCGTCAAGCAGAATATTGCCATGTTCATCAAGTTCTACCAAACCCAAATACTGTTTCATCGGCAAAAACTCAACCTTAACATCCAAGCTCTTGTCTAGTCCCATCTGACGAAGCAGATATATATAGAGTCGAGGTGTATTCACCTTCTTGGAATATTTAGCAATCATGGAGATATGGTGAATATATCCCTGACGCATATCAAAAAGGCTCATAGTGAGTTTTGGATCTATCTCAAGTATTACTTCACCCTTGATGCGTTCTACTTTCTCACCATCGCTCTTTGTATAGCCTTTCTGCGTTGTCGGAATCTCGATGTTTGAAAATACGTGCTGTATCTTCTCTGTCTTGCTATCCGTCTTTACACGCACCGACAGGTTGAGGATATCGTTCTTCAGCGTATCACGCAGATTCTTATAATTATGAAACTCCGTTGATACCTGAAAATCCTTGATGTCTATTTTGATGGGCGGAATCTCCATAACAGCATGCTCTATTCCTTTCTCGAAAAGATAGTCGGAGCGTGCATCTCCAAGCACTCTCTTCTCGGTAAAATACTCTTCAACATACTTCTGCAGATGGGTACTTGCAACCATCAATATGTTTTGTTGCAATAATGTATATTGCTTATCCAATTTTGTCAGCGAAAAAGGTGTGTTAATCCACACCAGATTCTTGTTTCCTTTTGGTTCACTCATATAAAAACCACATTTCTGTTTACCATAAACCACAAAGTTGTTTACCTAAAACCACTTTTTTATTTACTTAAAACCACATAAATATTTACCCGAAACCACCAAGCTATTTACCATAAACCATATTCCTATTTACCTAAAACCACTTTTCTATTTACCATTTCAAACATAACTCATTATTAATCAAGCTATTATGCTTTCTGTAATAAATAAGAGATATATAATTTATTATAAAGAATAATCTATAATTATCATTCTTTTGGTAAACAAAAATGTGGTTTTTGTAGGAACTTATACCTTATTTTTAAGCTTAGCGCTTTTTTAGGTAAACAGTTTTGTGGTTTTCACCCTTTTAATAACTACTTTTTGTTTGCTTACTTTTTCAAGTAATCCATTAGGATATTGTAGAGCAGATTTTCCTGTGGGATATCATCTGAGAGGCATTTCATCTTCAGGAGAAGGAGTTCTTCCTTGTTAAGATATGTAGCCACACTCGTTCTAGTGCGTCTTTCCTCTGCAGTCCAGTAACTTTTTCTCTTGCGACCACCTTTAGATATATTTTTATCCTCTTCGCTTTTTGCCATTTCTGTGTTTAATAAACTTGGTCGGTCGTTCATACCCATATTTTCAAGAGACTCACCAATTTCTTCTAAATTTCTTTTTGCTACAGCCATAATTCTTATATTTTATAAGTTTATCTTCTTTTGTTTTATTATTACATGTTTCAACCTACCCTATCAAGATTAGATTTTGATGTTGAACATGCGCTTGATAGCAATTTCGTAATCGATACCTGTACTTGAGTAAGGTGCATATTCGAATATGCTTTGTCCGTGTGCCTGAGCTTCCAGGAACTTTACTGAGCGTCGGATACGGCAAGGCAGAATTAAGTCGCCATGTTTTTCGCCTAAAAGTTTGCTCAACTGCTTGGTAATCTTGGTTCGTTCATCTACCATAACTGGCAGGAGTCCAAGTAATTCCAAATTATCGTTCATGTGGAACTCTTTCACTTCATCCATTACGCTGAGTACTTCACTTACTCCCTTGACAGATAATGCTTCCATCTGTACTGGAATCAAAATCTTGCTCGCAGCAACCAAAGCATTATAAGTGTTCTTGGAAAGTGCTGGAGGACAGTCGATGAAAATGTAGTCGAAATCATCAAATACGTTTTTCAGTCCTTCTCCTGTCATGTCATGGCAATCGTTGTCTTGCAAGCATCCCAGTAATACCGTGTAGCTCTTCATCTGTTCTCTCAGTGAAGGGCCTCCTGGAAGGTGTTGTTCTATATTTTCCATCTGAGCAGATCCTGGAACTGCATATACTCCATTTTTACATTTGTAGACTGGCACACCACTCTGTTTGCACATGGCGTTGTATATGTTATCATATTCGTTATCTCTCACTCCGAAAAGCGAAGAGAGGTTGCATTGTGGGTCTAAGTCTATTACCAGAACCCTGAGATTGTGATTCAACCGGACTATGCCAGAAGCCAGAGACTGCACAGTAGCCGTCTTGCCTACTCCACCCTTGTTGTTTACTACTGCAACAATTTCCTGTAGTTCATGTTTCATATTTCTTTTTTCCTTATTTCACATTATTGTTTAATACAATTTACATATATTAGAATTGCTGGCAATTAGAATAAACGGATTGACTTATATTCTTTCGTCCGGAAAGACTAAAAGTCTTATTTCTGGATTATCTAATGTTCTTAAGTTCTAATATTGGTTGCAAAAATAGCCAAAATAGTTGATATAAAAGAATTTATCTTCTTATTTCTTTGTAAATATCCTCTTTTTTATACTTTTCTAACAATCTTCATGAAGAATAAGCATCACTTCGAATGTATTACTAAACGAAAATATGGATATCCTAATAGACGGACAAATTGATTAAACTTATATATGAATATTCTATTATGCATATATTTGTATAGACATTTATGCTAATAAATGATTATACTGAGATATGAATAAACTTATTTATGTATAGCTATATAAACAAAAGAACAAATAAACTAATATACGTAAAGCCTTATGTTATGATAAACGAAAATACAAAACTACGTTTAAACTAAAATACTAACTGCCAGCAATTATAATAATCTAATGATTGGCGAGATAAACATGTATATTTCAAACCTAACATGTTAACACTTTATTATTCAGCATTTTGATTATTCTTTTTGTAGAATATCTATCATATATAAAGTTAGAATGTTAGTTTAGTCTAATTGCCTAATAAACTAAAATAAGTATGTTCAACAGGAATAGTTTATATAAGATATGTTAATTTTTCCTCTAAGTGCATACAACCTATTGAAATTTTCAGTATCTTTACAGAGTTAAACTGATGTCGAACCTTTAAAACTATAACATCATGAAAATTGGTATTCCAAAAGAGATTAAGAATAATGAGAACCGTGTTGGAATGACACCAGCAGGAGTTGCTGAATTCATTCGACATGGTCACGAAGTGATGGTTCAGCATACGGCTGGAGAGAACAGCGGATTTGCTGATGAAGCGTATGAAAAGGTAGGAGCCATAATCTTACCCGACATTCAGAGTGTATATCGTGAGGCGGAAATGATAGTAAAGGTGAAAGAGCCTATCGCTGAGGAATATCCACTTATCCATCAAGACCAGCTTGTATTCACTTATTTCCATTTTGCCTGTGACAAGGAACTTACCGATGCCATGCTCAAGAGTGGTGCTGTCTGTCTGGCTTACGAGACTGTGGAGACAGATAACCACCATTTGCCTTTACTCATTCCGATGAGTGAAGTAGCTGGAAGGATGGCCATTATTAATGGTGCTTTTTATCTGCAAAAGACAAAGGGAGGAAAAGGGAAACTGATGAGTGGTGTACCTGGTGTGAACCGCGTCAAGGTTTTGGTATTGGGCGGCGGAACCGTAGGAGAAGCTGCAGCAAGAATGGCTGCAGGAATGGGAGCTGATGTATGGATTACAGATATCAGTTTACCTCGTCTTCGTCAGTTAGAGATGGAGCTGCCTATCAATGTACACACGCTCTATTCCAACGAGCATAATATTCGTAGAGAATTGGCAGATGTGGATATCGTTGTGGGTAGTGTGCTCGTACCAGGCGATAAGGCGCCGCATCTTATCACGAAAGATATGTTGAAATTGATGGAGCCAGGAACTGTACTTGTTGATGTAGCAATCGATCAGGGTGGCTGTTTCGAGACATCGCATCCAACCACACATTCTGATCCGACATATATGGTCGATGGAATCGTTCATTATGCAGTAGCTAATATTCCTGGTGCTGTGCCGAATACCTCTACCACAGCCTTGACCAATGCTACGCTGAAATATGCATTGGCGCTTGCTGATAAGGGTTGGCGAAAGGCCTGCAAGGAGGATAAAGCCCTGTATAGGGGTTTGAATATCGTAAATGGAAAGGTGGTATTCAAGGCCGTAGCGGATGTCTTCGGACTGGAATATGAAGAAATGATACTCTAAGTAGAGTAGGGGAGGGTTCCATAACACAAAAGCTATGGGATCCTCTTTAAATAATGTATTACGGAGAACAGAATACACTTTGTTTGATTTGAACGCTTACTGATAGCATTTTTTTAGAGAAAAAGACTTAAAAACCGGGAAAATGGAAGGAAAATAGGAGAAAATGCAGGAATATGTGTATAAAATAAGTTAATTGTATAACATTATGCTATAGTTTTAGATATTTTTTATACTTTTGTGCCATGAACATGAAGTTTAACTAACATTCAGTTATTATGAAGAAGAAAAAAAGCTTGTTGCTTTTCTTGGCAGCAACTTCAGCCAGCTTTGTGCAGGCAGCCCTTCCAGTTCATACCAGTTTTGCGGCTGGTATTGAAAATGTGCAAGAAAAAGGTCATACCTTTGTAAAAGGAAGAGTGATTGATTCCGAGGGAAATCCTCTGGTAGGTGTCACGGTGCAGATCGAAGGCACAAGCTATGGTGTTATCACTGATGCTGATGGTAACTACATACTGGAATTTCCATCTATGGCGCATCCTAAAATTGTATTTTCCAGCATTGGTTACAAATCGAAGAGTATTGAATTTCGTGGCGTAAAAGAGCAGAACATGATGCTGGAGTTGGATCATGTTGCGCTGGATGATCTCGTTGTCATCGGTTACGGTAGCAAGAGCCGTAGGAATGTAACTACCGCTATTTCTACCGTGAGTCAGGAACAGATAAGCAAGTTGGCTCTACCACACCAACCCTCGATGGTCTTCTTCAGGGTACTGTAAAGGGAGTATTGGCTACTACCGCAAATGGTGAGCCTGGTTCATCTCTCAAGTTAAACATCCGCGGTATTACATCTCCTTATCCTAAATCGGGTAAAGGTAACAACAACCAGCCTCTTTATGTCATTGATGGCGTTCCTACCTTTATGGAGGATACCGGCATCAACCCGCTCATCAATATCTCACCAAACGATATTGAGAGTATCGATGTGCTGAAAGATGCCGCAGCTACTGCGATCTATGGATCACGTGGAGCCAATGGTGTCGTTATTGTCAAGACGAAAAATGGTAAGCGCAATGAAAAGACCAAGGTAGATTTCGGCTATACATTCTCGTTCAGTAATCCTATCAAGAACTATAAGCCATTGAACATTTCTGAATACAAGAATGTGCAGGACGAGATTCTGCGTAATACTGTAAATAGCATGAACGGCGGCAGTTCGATGGTGAATATGTATGGCGTAGCCGACTATCTGAGCCAATTTGGTAACATCGGATATAATGCCGAGACGGGTGCCTATACATATAATGGACTCAATGAGAGCCTTTTCGGTTCTGCGAATACCAACTGGGCTAAGGAGGTGATTAACAAGAATGCGCCTACCCACCAGTATAATGTAGCCATCAGAGGTGGCAGCAACAGGACCAACTATTCATTCTCCTTCAACGGTATGAACCAGGAAGGTCTGCTCATCAACGACCGTATGGAGAGATATGGTGCCAGACTCTCTTTGGATTCTGAAATCAATAAGTATATCACCGTGGGTGGTGTGCTCGACTATACCTACTCTTCTCGCAAGAGCGGAAGCAACGATCCTGCATTGGGTTATGACAACGACTCATGGAAGACTCGCCCAGACCTGACCGTACGCGATGCAGACGGTAACCTGAATCGAGTAGATAAGTTTGGCGAATATACAAGTAGCTATATGGATGCAAGTCCGGTGGGAAAACTCCAGAGAAAGACCCAGTATGAGAACGACCAGTTCTCCGGAAATGCCTATATTGACATCAAGCCTATTGAAGGTCTTACCCTCCATGCTGATGCCAACATATCCCGTTTCATCTTCAGCAACAGCTATTTCTCTCCGAAAGTTTCCTTGCCGGAACAGTATGAGACAGAACCAACTTCTACGCTCGCAGAGGCTAACTATCGCAACACGAATACGTCTATCAACTTCCGTGCTGACTATAAATTCAAGATTACTGACGACCATCGCTTCGACGTGATGGCTGGTTATAGTGCTGACAGATACTGGAGCAAGGAACACGACCAGGCTTATAGTGGTTTTCCTAACGATGATGTATTGAACAATGCCAGTTCTGCAACCACCGTCAACAAGCCTATGGAGACTTATTCCAAGAGTGGACTCAATTCCCTCTATGGTCGTTTGAGCTATGATTTTCTCTCACGTTATCTGCTTGATTTCAGTCTTCGTTCCGATGAGTCATCAAAATTTGGACCGGGTAACAAGCGCGGTACTTTCCCTGCAGTTTCTCTGGCCTGGCGCATCAATCAAGAGCCTTTCCTGGAATCTGTAAGAGATATTGATGATCTGAAACTCCGTCTGAGCTGGGGTAAGACTGGTTCTACCAATGTATCCGACTTCTCTTACATCCAGTATTTCAACTCCAATATCTATGGTGGACAGAGTGCCATTACCTTAGCCACTACTTATCCTAACAAGGATATCAAGTGGGAGATGACTAACAGAGTACAATGCCGGTGTTGACTTCTCGTTCTTCAATGGCAGACTGAACGGTAGCTTTGATATCTATCACCGTAAGACAGATGGCGCCTTGGCTCCAGCTCCTATCGCCTTGGAGTTTGGTATCGGTACATTCTACAGCAATATTCTCGACCTGACCAATAATGGTTTCGAGTTCTCTATCGGAGGAGATGTGGTTCGCACCAAGGATTTCACCTACAATACGATGCTCAGTATCTCATCCAACAAGAATAAGATAACCAAGCTCAATGGTTCTACACTCGACATGATGCACCAGGATCTCTATATGGAAGGTCATGCGATGGGAACCGTGAAGGGTTACAAGGTGGCTGGTATTTTCCAGAGTCAGGAGCAGATTGATGAACTGAATTCTCAGGCACAGGCAAACGGATATGATTTCTATCAGAATGGCGCTCACGTAGGCGACTATATGTTTGTGGATACAGATGGCAACGGGTATATTACCGAGGCAGACCGTACGGCTATCGCCAATCCGGAGCCAAAGGTGTTCGGAGGTTGGTCACATACCTTATCTTATAAGAACCTCACCCTGTCAATGCTCTTCCAGTATCAGTTTGGAGGTCATGCATACTACAGCACAATGCAGGAATCTGCTGCCGGCAGTCTGGGCCAGAGTATTCTGAGAGAAATGTATGGCAATACATGGACACCGGACCGTACGGATGCCAAGTATGCCCAGCTGGTATGGCTGCCAACAAGCATGAGCAATACATACACCAACGACCGCTATGTATATTCCAACTCATATTTCCGTCTGAGAAATATCACGCTCTCCTATAATTTCGAGCCATCTCTTCTGGAGCGCCTGCACATCAGCGGAGCATCTGTGTTCTTCACAGCCACCAACCTGTTTACCATTACCAACTGGCCAGGTTTGGATCCAGACATGTCGGCAACCAATGCCTTCTTAAAGACAACAGAGAACAAGGACGTTTATCCAATGAGCCGTTCTTTCTCCATCGGTCTGAAATTACAATTTTAACTCATACAAAGACTGTAGATTATGAAACATATAAGATTTCAATTTCTCACGCTCCTTTCAGCCACAGCACTGACTCTTACATCGTGTGACCTGATAGGTAGCCTCGACGGCATCGAACCAGAACATGTGGTTACTGATGACAATTATATCACTGATGTCTCAACTGCACAGACGGCGCTCAATGGTGTCTATGCCTCATGGCGCAGCACGGGTGTATCTTACCTGCGCTATGGAATGTCGTCTATGGCTCATACCCAGACTCAGGCGATGGTGATGGGGGCGGATGAGTTTGCTGCCGAGAATATCGAGACCAATAACAGTAATGTGGAGACGGCTTATACCGCCTATTACAATGTAATCAATGCGGCCAATACCTTCCTGGTACATATCAACAAGAATATACCAGGACTGAGCGAGGAGAAACGTACAGAGATGATTGCAGAGGCTCGTTGCCAGCGTGCCTTGGCTTACCTTACTCTGCTGAAGTGCTTCGGAGAATATTGGAAGCAGGATTCACCATACGGTGTCTGCATCTTCCAGGACGAACTGGTAAGAGATAACCAACCACGCAAGCGTTCTACTGTGGCTGAAACTTACAAGTTGATATCTGATGATCTCGACTATGCCATCGCCCATTGTGAACAGCATCCGGCAGATCATTATCACATGAGTTCTGTTTTCGCCAAGGCTTTGAAAGCCAAAATGTATATGGCTCAGGATAATTATGCTGAAGCTGCAAGACTGGCAGAGGAAGTGATCAGTGAGGCTGAAGCAGCTGGTTATGGTTTGGAAAGCGATTATGCCAAGATTTTCGACGAACAGTTTAATTCTCAGGAGATGCTCTTTGCTCCTTATACAGCCAATCCAAGTGAGTTGATGGATTCAAACTGGTATATGTTTTCTCCTGGTTCACTCCTCAAGAAGGTGGCAGATGATTTAGTTCCAGATGATGAAACAGGTGGAGATATTGTTATTCCAAACCCAGGAGATGGTGGGGACGTTGTTGTTCCTGATCCTGATGGTTCTTCAGATGGTAGTGCTTCTGGCGATGGTGGTGTTGTTATTCCAGGCGGCGATGGTGGAGTAGTCATCCCAGGCGGTGATGGAGGCGTAGTTATTCCTGGTGGTGATGGCAGTGATTTCCCATTCCCTCCAGGTGAAGATGATGCAGCTTCCTACGATGCGCTATATACATGGGCCTATAAGGGAGATGCCATGAACGGTATTGGAAAATATAACAAGTTGACTCCTGAAATGTTCTATGCTGACTCTTATTACTTCATGCGCCTTGCCGAAGTCTATTATATCGCTGCCGAAGCAGAGGCTCGTCAGGGTCAGTATGCTAAGGCTCGTACGCTCTTGACTACAGTTATCGAACGTGCTGGATATACTGAGGACGATGTGAACGCTATTGCCGACAGTGATCTTCTGGGTGAAATTCTCAAGCATAAGTTGTGTGATATGAGTAACGAAAATCTGGAAGAATGGTTCGATCTTTGCCGTTACAAACGTAAGGGTGGTTTCGAGAGTTGGACAGAAGATGAGAAAGCAGAACTTCCTAGCTTCCGCCGATATCTTCTTCCTATACCAAAGGCATCTATGGGAGCCAATAATCTTCTGGTTCAGAATCCGGAATATGTGAATCAATAAACATTATATAATAAATAATATCGAGAAAAAATGAATAAGATGAAAATGAAAACTTGCATGATGACACTTGCCGGTCTTGTACTTGCAATGGCTGCTAGTGCGCAGAATTTTGAGATGAAAGGTAAGGTTAAAGGTAACGTGGACGGCTGTTCTGTCATGTTGCAGAAGTATGGATTGGAAGGTGTTACCAATCTGGATAGCGTTACAATCAAGAATGGTGAGTTCACCCTCAAGGGGGTAGTTAACCAGCCTGAGCAGTATCAGATGGTTATTGATATGAACAAGCCTGGTACAGCTGAGCCTGACTATCAGAAAATATTCTCAACAAGAGTCTATGTAGAGAATAAGCCGATGACCTACGATGTAGATCTTACCGGTTTTCCTGCAGAGCGTGATATGAGTATGATAGAGCCTGTTGTAAAGGGTTCTACCACTCAGGATATTTATCAGGCTTATCTTGAACTGATGTCACCTATTCAGGACAAGATGCATAAGATGGATGATAGTATCAACCAGACTACCGATTTGGCACAGCGTGTAGCCCTTGCCAAGGAAGCCATCAAGTTGCAGGAGGAAATGCGCCATCAGACCAGTCTGTTTATTCAGCAGCATACCACTTCTCTGGTAGCCTTCGACTTGCTTCTCGAGAGTTTCTCTTCTTTACCAACCCCATATACCTCTCAGCAGATTGACGAGATGATGGGCTGGTTGAAGAACGACTGGAGTTCTTCTGCACAATATCCGATGCTGCAGATGCAGGCAGAGATGGCAAAGCATACAGCTATCGGCAACCATTATATCGATGGTACCGTTGTCACTCCTGAAGGCAAGCAGGTGAAGCTTTCTTCACTTATCAAGAAGGGTGAATACACCATGTTGGAGTTCTGGGCTTCCTGGTGTCGTCCATGCCGTCAGGAGATTCCACATCTCAAGAAGGTACACGAGAAATACAAGGATTTCAACATCATCAGTATTTCCGTTGATGAGAGAGATGCCGACTGGAAAAAGGCAATGGCCAAGGAAGGAATGACCTGGACACAGGTTCGCAATCCTGAAGGTTTTGGTGGTATGGTGATGGGCGAGTATGGCATCAATGGTATTCCAGCCTGTCTCATCCTAGATAAGGATGGCAATTTCTATAAGACCAACATGCGTGGTGCTTATCTTGATGCTTTCTTATACGATTACTATAAGGAGTAAAGTAGTTTAGTGCATAAAAAAATCCCCGATATGAATCCTCAGTATTCCTGCAGGATTCGTATCGGGGAATTTTGTTGATGACTTGTATGAAGGATAGATCTTCTCGAAATGAAAATCCATCATTGTTATTTACCATGCCTCCAGTTTATCTGCAATCTCTGGCATCTTATCCTTGGTGAATACAGGATTCTTGCCTTCCTTCTTCTGTTGGCGATAGTCTTTCAACAGGAAGACGGCCTGACGGGAAAGCAGGACGATGGCTACGAGATTGCAGAGGGTGAGAAGAGCCATCGTGATATCTGCAAAACTCCATGCAAAATCCAGAGATACTACCGCTCCGACCATCACCATTGCTGCTACAGCAAGACGATAGACAAATACACCCAGCTTGGAGTCCCTGATATATCTCACATTGGTTTCTCCATAATAATAATTGCCGATGATGCTGCTAAAGGCAAACAGCCATATCATTACCGCAACAAACGGATTGCCGATGTTTCCGATTTCGTGGGTCAGGGCATCCTGGGTGAGTTGAATTCCATTTGAAGCCGTAAGATCCACACCGCTCACCAGGATGATGAAAGCGGTGCAGGAACATACCACCAGCGTATCTGTAAAAACACCCAAAGCCTGTATCAATCCCTGTTTTACAGGATGACTGACTGTAGCTACCGCAGCAGCATTCGGTGCACTACCTTCACCTGCCTCATTACTGAACAGACCTCGTTTGATACCCTGTATCACAGTAACACCAAGAACTCCGCCAGCAGCCTGATTGAATCCGAAAGCATTCTCAACAATGGTAAGCAGAACCTTTGGCAGACTGGTGATATTCCAAACAACAACACCTACAGCTATCAGAAGGTAAATGACAGCCATCACAGGAACCACGGTAGAAGAGAACTTAGCCACTCTATGGATGCCACCGAAGATGATGAGCAGGGTGAGCACAGTGAGGGCAATTCCCATGGTGGCAGGCTCGATGCCAAAAGCCTTCTGCCATGCCAGACAGATAGTATTGCTCTGCACAGAATTATAGGCAAAGCCGAAGGTAATGATCATCAGCACGGCAAAAAGAATACCCATCCATCCTTTTCCCAAACCATACTTCATATAATAGGCCGGTCCGCCATAGAAAGATGTTTTGCCTTTCCGCTTGTAAAGTTGGGCGAGTGTTGATTCTATGAAAGCGGATGCTGAGCCCAGTAAAGCCAGCATCCACATCCAGAATACGGCTCCCGGTCCACCGATGCTGACAGCAGTAGCCACACCGGCAAGATTACCGGTGCCAATACGGCTAGCCAATGCTACCACAAAAGCCTGGAAGGAAGAAATGTGTTTCATTTCTCCATCCACTTTCACCTCCATCGACAGTTCATCGTGTCCTATCTCTTCCGGTTGTACCTTGTCGGGATGAATCAGCAGCCTGATCATCTCTCTGATTAGGCGGAACTGAACGAAACGGGTACGCCAAGTGAAAAACAGGGCACAGCATATCAAGACGGTGATGATGATATACGACCAAAGGAAATCGCTAACCTGAACTAAAATGTTTTGTATTGAATCTATCATTTATCTATTTAAAACTTCTTATTTCTTTACTTTTTTATAACCTTCAGAACCTGGTCAGCAATACTTTTCATTCCCTTGATAGTAGGGTGACCGTTTTTCTTGTCAATATCATGAAGAGCAATGACAGGAACCTGATATTTGTTGCAGATCTTTTTTACCGACTCATTGATTACATCCTTGAGTTCAGAGTTTAAGATGAAATATACCTCTACATTTGGATAATGCTGTCGTATATCTGAAAGCAGCTTGGCCATGGCTGGGCGGAAACAATACAAATCTGCGCGCTTCCAGTCGCTATACTGATAGTTGCCGAGCGGGGCATCAGCCCAGTTGTCATTCGTAGCACCGCAAATCAGGATGATATCCGGATTGCCAAGCAGAGAACTGCGGGTGATGAAAGAACGGTCGGTATAATCTTCGTCACGATAGCCAGTGTTGCAGATGGTAGCACCAGAATAGGAATTGATATTTCCCATCTTATAGCCTCCTTCCTTGATAACTTGCCACCACCAGGTTTGCTCAACCTTGTTTACATCTGTAGTTTCTGGTGGAGTAGTAGGTGAGTACCAGGTGGCATAACCCTTAGGAATGAACCCCTCGAAAGTGGAATACGAGTCACCGAGAACGGCAACGGTCTGCTTCACCTGTGCCATGAGCGGCATGAAGGTGAGCATAATGAAAGAAATGAAAATCGTAAATCTTTTCATGATGCTTGTTCTTGTTTTAATGCTTCTTATGTAATTCTGCTGCAAAAGTAATATAAATATGTGAATAGACAAAAAATATCGGAGGAAAATTCATCTTTCTGTTTCTATTTTTGTCTAAAACTAAGCATGATTTGAGTTATACCATGATTTAATTATGTGCGCGCACTATCGCATATACACGCAAGCGTACGCATGCATATATATAATAATGTATACACAAAAAATCGCCATGCTAAAATCTTTATAAATGTTAAATACTTGCTGAAAAAGCAACTTTTTTGCGAAAAGATTTGGTGGAATGAAAAATAGTCAGTACCTTTGCACTCGCTTTTGAGAAATACACTTTCTCTTAGCAACAAAAGAAAGAGTTCTTTGAAAGATTTTACATAAACAGACAAGTAGTACAAGAAGCG
>CATXJC010000035.1 GCA_958369755.1 uncultured Prevotella sp. | reverse complement strand
ACCAATGGCAAGACCACCATCGCCACCTTATTATATAATATGTTCCGCAAGTTCGGACATAAGTGCGGTCTGCTCTCCACCGTCTGCAATTACATTGAGGGCGAGGCAATTCCTGCCGACCACACTACCCCAGACCCTATCGAGCTGAACATGCTGCTGGGCAAGATGGTAGAGGCAGGATGCGAATACGCCTTCATGGAGTGCTCTTCTCATGCCATCGCACAGAAGCGTATCGGCGGTTTGGAGTTCGCCGGCGGACTGTTCACCAATCTCACCCGCGACCATCTCGACTATCACAAGACATTCGAGAACTACCGCAACGCCAAGAAGGCTTTCTTCGACGGCCTGCCTAAGACTGCCTTCGCCATCACCAATGCCGACGACAAGAACGGCATGATCATGGTACAGAACACCAAGGCTACCGTGAAGACCTACTCTACCCGCTCTATGGCAGACTTCAAGGCAAGAATCCTGGAGTGTCACTTCGGCGGCATGTATCTGGAGATTGATGGCAGAGAGGTAGGCGTACAGTTTATCGGAAAATTCAATGTAAGCAATCTGCTTGCCGTATATGGTGCAGCCGTCATGCTCGGCAAGAAGCCGGAGGATGTACTCGTTGTGATGAGTACCCTTCACAGCGTAAGCGGACGATTGGAGCCTATCCAGTCGCCTGAAGGCTATACAGCCATCGTTGACTATGCTCATACACCAGATGCATTGGAGAACGTACTGAATGCCATTCACGAAGTACTCGACGGCAAGGACGGCGAAGTGATTACCGTCTGCGGTGCCGGTGGAAACCGTGACAAGGGCAAGCGCCCGTTGATGGCACAAGAGGCAGTCAAGCAGAGCGATAAGGTTATCATCACCAGCGACAATCCTCGCTTCGAAGAGCCACAGGACATCATCAACGACATGCTGGCTGGTCTCAACGCCCAGCAGATGAAGAAGGTGATCAGCATCGTTGACCGCAAGGAAGCAATCCGCACAGCCTGCATGCTGGCCAAGAAGGGCGATGTAATCCTCGTTGCCGGAAAGGGACATGAAGACTACCAGGAGATCAAGGGCGTGAAGCATCACTTCGACGACAAGGAAGTGCTTCGCGAAATCTTCGGTATCAACAAGTAGTATTATCATCTAATAGAAAAAGAGAAGAAGAAAAATGTTATACTATCTTTTTAGATTTCTGGAGCAGTGGGGCATTACAGGTTCCCACATGTGGGGTTACATTTCATTCCGTGCCCTGCTCGCACTGATTTTATCACTCGTCATCTCTGCATGGTTTGGCGAGAAGTTCATCAAGTACCTCAAGAGCAAGCAGATTACCGAGACCCAGCGCGATGCCAGCATCGACCCATTCGGCGTAAAGAAGATCGGTGTACCATCCATGGGTGGCGTCATCATCATCCTGGCCATCCTCGTACCGGTATTGCTGCTCGGCAGATTGCGCAACATCTATCTGATCCTGATGATCATCACTACCGTATGGCTTGGTTTCCTCGGTGGTATGGATGACTTCATCAAGATTTTCAAGCGCGACAAAGAGGGACTGAAGGGCAAATACAAAATCGTAGGACAGGTTGGTATCGGCCTCATCGTAGGTCTGGTGCTCTGGGCTTCTCCAGACGTGAAGATGAACGAGAACCTCGCCATCGAACGTCAGGGACAGGAGACGGTGGTAAAGCATCGTGCAGAGGCACGAAAGTCGTTGAAAACCACCATACCATTCATCAAGGGGCATAATCTCGACTACTCCAGCATCACCAGCTTCTGTGGTGAGCACAAGGTAGCTGCAGGCTGGATTCTCTTTGTAATCATGACCATCTTCGTGGTTACTGCCGTTTCCAACGGTGCCAACCTCAACGATGGAATGGATGGAATGTGTGCCGGAAACTCCGCCATCATAGGTGTGGCATTAGGCATTCTTGCGTATGTGTCGTCGCACATCGAGTTTGCCGCCTACCTCAACATCATGTATATTCCTGGCTCCGAGGAGCTGGTGGTATTCTTCTGTGCCTTTATCGGAGCCCTCATCGGCTTCCTTTGGTACAATGCCTACCCTGCGCAGGTGTTCATGGGCGATACCGGTTCGCTCACCATCGGCGGTATCATCGCCGTGGGCGCCATCATCATCCACAAGGAGCTGATGCTGCCTATCCTCTGCGGAATCTTCTTCGTAGAGAGCCTCAGCGTGATGATGCAGGTATATTACTACAAGCTGGGTAAGCGCAGAGGCATCAAGCAGCGCATCTTCAAGCGCACACCTATCCACGACAACTTCCGTACACAGGACAGCCAGCTGGATCCTGACTGCAAGTATCTGTGGAAGAAGCCTCGCAACTGCTACCACGAATCAAAGATTACCATCCGTTTCTGGATCGTGACCATCATCCTGGCAGCACTCACCATCATCACATTGAAGATAAGATAAAACAAAGGCTCTTATCAGCCTGACAAGATAAAGATACAACAATGAGCAAAATTGTAATTTTAGGAGCTGGCGAAAGTGGCGCAGGTGCTGCCGTGCTGGCGAAGAAAGAGGGATTCGAGGTATTTGTCTCTGACATGTCTAAGATCAAGGACAACTACAAGAAGTTGATGGACGACCACGGCATTGAGTGGGAAGAGGGACATCATACTGAAGAGAAAATCTTAGACGCTGATGAAGTCATCAAGAGCCCGGGCATTCCTAAGGAAGCCCCTATGATTCAGAAACTGATGGCAAAGGGTACCCCTATCATCAGCGAAATAGAATTTGCAGGCAGATATACAGATGCCAAGATGATCTGCATCACAGGTAGCAACGGCAAGACCACAACTACTTCGCTGATCTATCACATCATCAAGTCGGCTGGCTACGATGTAGGACTGGCTGGCAATATCGGCAAGAGTCTGGCGCTGCAGGTGGCAGAGACACCTCATAAGTACTACGTCATCGAGCTGAGCAGTTTCCAGCTTGACAACATGTACGAATTCCGTGCCAACGTGGCAATCCTGCTCAACATCACTCCAGACCATCTGGACCGCTACGAGTTCAAGATGCAGAACTATACCGATGCCAAGATGCGCATTACACAGAACCAGACAGAGGAAGACAGCTTCATCTTCTGGAACGATGATCCTATCGTGAAGAAGGAACTGGAGAAGTATGACCTCAAGTCACACCTCTGCCCATTCTCAGAATTCAACGAGGAAGGATGCGTGGGCTACATCGAGGACGGCAAGTACAAACTCAACTTCCCATCAGCCTTCGAGATGCCACAGGCAGACATGAGCCTGCGCGGCAAGCACAACATCTACAACAGCCTGGCAGCAGGACTCGCCTGCAACATCGTAGGCATCGACCACGAGACCCTGCACAAGGGCCTCAGCGACTTCCCAGGCGTAGAGCACCGACTGGAGAAGGTGGGCAAGTTCAAGGGTGTTTACTATGTAAACGACTCAAAGGCTACCAATGTGGATGCTTGCTGGTACGCTCTGGAGAGCATGACAACCCCTACCATCCTCATCATCGGTGGTAAGGACAAGGGCAACGATTATAACCAGATCAAGGACCTGGTAAAGGAGAAGTGTGCAGGTATCGTATATCTCGGAGCCGACAACCAGAAGCTGCACGACAACTTCGACGCCCTGGGCATTCCTGTTCGCGACACCCACAGCATGAAAGACTGCGTGGCTGCCTGCCAGGAGCTGGCCAAGCCAGGCGACACCGTATTGCTGAGCCCATGCTGCGCCAGCTTCGACCTCTTCAAGAACATGGAGGACCGCGGCGAGCAGTTCAAGGCCCTGGCAAGAGCCATCGGTGAATAACTTTTCATTTGGCAAGAACTTAAGTGATAATAATTTTAGAGATAGGACAGTTAAGAAATGAACAATAAGACCATAGGCAACATATTCAAGGGAGACAAGGTCATCTGGATGGTCTTCTTCTTTCTCTGTATGATAAGCATCATAGAGGTGTACTCCGCCTCTAGCTCCTTGTCGTACAAGAGTGGTAACTATATGGCGCCGGTAATACGCCATATAGGTCTCCTTTTTCTAGGCTTAGGCACCATGATATGTATGCTCAAGGTTAAGTGTAAGTACTTCAAGATCGTCACTCCTTTTGTGATATTTCCATCTCTGGGCTTACTCATCTGGGTTTTGATAGCGGGACAATCCACCAATGGCGCATCCCGCTGGATTAACCTGGTGGGCATCCAGTTTCAGCCTTCGGAAATAGCCAAGGGAGCGGTGGTGCTGGTAGTGGCACAGATTCTCAGTGCAATGCAGACGCAGAATGGTGCAGAACGGAGAGCCTTCAAGTATGTCTTGACGGCCTGCTGCCCGTTTATCATCCTCATCGGACTTGAGAACTTATCCACCGCCATGCTTCTGTGCATCACCATCTTATGCATGATGATCATCGGAAGAGTACCTATGAGTCAGATAGGCAAACTCGTGGGCAGCGTCTTGATATTTATCTGCGTTGTCTTCGCCGGCGTCATGATCGTGGGTGAAGACAAGGAAAACGGAGGAAACAAGCCGGAAAATACGCTCACAGAGAACATCAACGAGAAGGAAGAAGCACCAGGTATGGCAGAGAAGATGTTCCACCGAGCAGATACCTGGAAAGCACGTATCGACAAGTTTATCAATTCCAAGCCAGTGGCTCCGGAAGACGTGGACCTGGATAAGGATGCGCAGGTGGCCCATGCCAACATCGCCATCGCCTCATCGAATATCGTGGGAAAGGGACCGGGAAACTCCGTAGAACGAGATTTCCTATCTCAAGCTTTCTCCGACTTCATCTACGCCATCATCATCGAGGAAATGGGACTGTGGGGTGCCTTCTTTGTGGCATTCCTCTACATCATTCTGCTCTTCAGAGCCGGGCGAATCGCCAACCGGTGTGAGAACACATTCCCAGCATTCCTGTGCATGGGACTTGCCATCATGCTGGTTATCCAGGCACTGTTCAACATGGCTGTAGCTGTGGGCTTGGCACCGGTTACTGGTCAGCCACTTCCGCTCATCAGCCGAGGTGGAACCTCAACCATCATCAACTGTCTCTACCTGGGCATCATCTTAAGCATCAGTAGAACCGCAAAAAAGAAAGATTTGCCTCAAAACGAAGCAAATTTTGACAAATTTGCTGCTGCATAACAAAAGAGTATCATAAATAAGGTAAAAAATGCCATTAAATGGATTTTTTTGCTTACCTTTGCGTGAAAATTGTTGACCCTCGGGTCGTAAACAAGAATGGATTATGAATAATGAACTGAGAATTATCATAAGTGGAGGCGGTACAGGCGGTCATATATTCCCTGCCGTATCCATCGCAAACGCCATCAAGGCAAAGCGCCCTGATGCCAAAATATTGTTTGTTGGAGCACTCGGCAGAATGGAAATGCAGCGTGTTCCTGTAGCGGGTTATGAAATCAAAGGATTGCCTATCTGCGGTTTCGACAGAAAGCATCTGCTCAAGAACATCGCTGTTCTCTTCAAGATATGGAAGAGCCAGCACATGGCCAAGAGCATCATCAAGAATTTCAAGCCAATGGCTGCTGTAGGTGTGGGCGGATACGCCAGCGGTCCTACACTTAACGTTTGCGCTAGCAAAGGTATTCCATGCCTCATCCAGGAACAGAACTCATACGCAGGTGTGACCAATAAGCTCCTGGCAAAGAAGGCAGAAAAGATATGCGTGGCTTACGAAGGAATGGAACGTTTCTTCCCAGCCGACAAAATCATCATGACGGGAAACCCAGTACGCCAAAACGTATTGGAGACTACCCTCACCAAGGAAGAGGCACGAAAGCAGTTCGGTCTCGACCCTGACAAGAAAACCATCCTGCTCGTGGGCGGAAGCCTCGGTGCTAGAACCATCAACGAGAGCGTGCTTCAGCACCTCGACCTCGTGAAGGAAAGCGGTGTGCAGTTTATCTGGCAGACAGGTAAGTACTACAACGCAGCCATTATGGAGCAACTCAAGGGCAAGGAACTGCCAATGCTCAAGGTTACCGACTTCATCAGCGACATGGGCGCAGCCTACAAGGCTGCCGACCTCGTGATCAGCCGTGCCGGAGCCAGCAGTATCAGTGAGTTCTGCCTCATCGGAAAGCCTGTCATCCTCGTCCCAAGCCCTAACGTGGCAGAAGACCATCAGACCAAGAATGCCATGGCACTGGTAAACAAGGATGCAGCCATCTACGTGAAAGATGCTGATGCGCCAAACGAATTGCTCCAGAAAGCCATCAACACAGTCAAGAACGAGGATAAACTCAACTCACTCTGTGAGAACATCAAGAAATTAGGATTAAAAAACTCAGCCGACGTCATCGCCGACGAAGTAATCAAATTAGCAACAAGATAATGGAAATCAAGGATATTAAAGCAGTTTATTTTGTAGGTGCAGGCGGCATCGGTATGAGCGCCATCGCCAGATACTTCCTCAGCAAGAAGTTGGTTGTAGCCGGATACGACAAGACTCCTTCCAATCTCACTCACGAGTTGGAGAAAGAAGGAATGCTCATCCACTACGAAGAGAATGTAGATCTCATCCCTGAGGCTTGCAAGGATGCCAAGAACACGCTGGTTGTCTATACACCGGCCATCCCTGCTGAGCACAAGGAGCTGGTTTACTTCCGCGAGAATGGATTCACCATCGAGAAGCGTGCGCAGGTTCTGGGTACCCTGACCCGCACCCACAAGGGACTGTGCGTGGCAGGTACACACGGCAAGACTTCTACTTCTACCATGTGTGCCCACATCATGCACCAGAGCCATCTCGACTGCAATGCCTTCCTCGGAGGAATCTCCAAGAACTATGGCACCAACTACATTCTCTCAGACAAGAGCGACTTCGTAGTCATCGAGGCAGATGAGTTTGACCGCAGTTTCCACTGGTTGCGCCCATGGATGAGCGTCATCACATCTACAGATCCTGATCACCTCGACATCTATGGTACCAAGGAGGCTTATCTCGAAAGCTTCCGTCACTATACAGAATTGATTCAGCCGGGCGGTGCGCTCATCATCCACAAAGACCTGGAGATGAAGCAGCACGTACAGGACGGCGTCAAGATATACGAATACAGCCAGGACGAAGGCGACTTCCACGCTGAGAACATCAAGATAGAGAATGGCGGAATCACATTCGACTTCATCTCTCCTATCGAAAACGTTACAGGCGTAGAGCTCGGACAGCCAGTACCAATCAACATCACAAATGGTGTGGCAGCAATGGCAATGGCACAGCTGAATGGTTGTACCGCCGATGAGCTTCGCAACGGAATGAAGACATACGGAGGCGTGGACCGCCGCTTCGACTTCAAGATCAAGAACGACAAGCTCGTATTCCTTTCCGACTACGCTCATCATCCAAAAGAGATTTATCAGAGTGCAAAGAGTATTCGTGAGCTTTACAAAGATCGCAAGATTACAGCCATCTTCCAGCCTCACCTCTACACCCGCACCCGTGACTTCTACAAGGACTTTGCCAACAGCCTAAGTCTCCTCGATGAAGTCATCCTCTGCGATATCTATCCTGCTCGCGAGCAGCCTATCCCAGGAGTTACCTCCAAGCTCATCTACGACAACCTGAAACCAGGCGTAGAGAAGAGCATGATTCACAAGGAAGAAGTACTCGACCTGGTGAAGAGCCGTGACTTCGACGTACTCGTCGTTCTGGGAGCTGGAGATTTGGACAACTATGTTCCAGAAATCACAAAGATTCTAGAATCAAAATAAGCCCCCGGAGACAGGGGCTTATGCAAACAAGAACAAAGTAATCAATGCATATCAATTGGCAGAAAACCCTACTCATCACCCTGGATGTTGCACTGGCAACCTATCTGGGATTCGCTTTCACCAAGTTTAACAAACCTGATGAAAAGGGAATGCTATGCACCAAGGTGAACATCAACATTGAGGATGAGATGACCAACGGCTTTCTGAATGCAAAGGAAATCAAGAAGAGACTGGAGATAAAAAAGCTCTATCCCCTGGAGAAACCACTGAACGGCGTGAACGCCAGGAAGATAGAGGAAACTTTAAAGACCAGTCCCTTCGTGAAGACCGCAGAATGCTATAAGACGCAAGACGGACTGGTGGATATCTACCTCACCCAGCGTATGCCAATTGTGAGAATCAAGAGCATCAACAACGAGGACTACTATATAGATGATCATTATCAGGTAATGCCCAACACCAACTATACAAGCGACATCATCATCGCCACAGGCAACATCAACAAATGGTTTGCCCAGAAATACATATCGCTGGTAAGCAAGACCCTGATGAAGAACAATCTTTGGAGAAATCAGATAGAGCAGATCAACGTACTGCCCGACAGGGGCATTGAACTGGTGCCACGAGTAGGAAACCACATTATATATATAGGTAACCTGCCGGAAAGCAATATCATCAGCAAAAGAGAACAAGATGTAGAAGACTTCATCAACAAGAAGATGGACCGTCTGGAAAAGTTCTACAAATATGGTCTCTCTCAAGCTGGCTGGAACAAATACTCATACATCAACATCGAGTTTGACAACCAGATAATTTGCACAAAGCATCATAACAGCTAATTTTATAATTGAAACAGAAAAAGATAATATATAAAGACTATGCCAAAGGAATTTATTGTAGCTATCGAGCTTGGCTCATCTAAGATGACAGGTATAGCTGGTCAGAAGAATTTAGACGGCAGCATCACCGTGCTGGCTACCGTCGAGGAAAACTCGTCTTCTTGTATCAGAAAGGGTGTTATCTATAACATCGACAAAACATGCCAGTGCCTCACTAGCATCATCAAGAAGTTGAAGAACTTCCTCAAACAAGATATTACCCAGGTTTACGTGGGTGTAGGAGGCAGATCTATCAGAAGCCTCAAGAACGTCATCGTGAAAGATCTGCCAGGCGCATCTATCATCTCGCAGGATATGATTAATGAGCTGATGGACATCAACCGCAACATGACTTATCCAGACCAAGAAATTCTTGACGCTGCAACACAGGAATACAAGATAGACAACCAGTACCAGATTGACCCTGTAGGCATACAGTGCAGCCATCTGGAAGGTATCTTCCTGAATATCCTTTGGCGCAAGAACTTCTATAACAATATCAACACCTGCTTCGAGAATGCAAATATCTCGATTGCGGAGATGTATCTCGCACCATTGGCTATGGCAGACAGCGTATTGACCGACTCTGAGAAGAGAGCCGGATGTATGCTCGTTGACCTGGGTGCCGACACCACTACCGTATCCGTTTACTACAAGGGTATCCTGCGCCATCTCTCTGTCATCCCATTGGGTGGAAACAACATCACCAAGGACTTGACTTGCCTCCAGCTCGAGGATGCTGATGCAGAAAAGATGAAGCTGAAATATGCAAAGGCCTACACCGATATCAGCAATATCGACCCAACACTCAACTACTCTGTTGACAAGGATAGAACCATAGAGAGCAAAAAGTTTATCGAGATTGTAGAGGCTCGTGTGGAGGAAATCGTAGAAAATGCATGGTTCCAGGTACCTGTAGAATTCTCAGATAAGCTGATGGGTGGTATCATCCTCACCGGCGGTGGAAGCAATATGCCTGAAATCGATAAGGTATTCAAGACTCATACCCATATCGACAAGGTACGCATCGCGAAGTTTGTTACCCAGACAGTCAACTCAAAGGATCCTAAAATCACCAATCATACAGGTATGATGAATACCGTATTGGGACTCCTGGCTAAGGGCGACATGAACTGCGCAGGCAGCGAATTCAACAACGACCTCTTCGACAACCTCGACAACCGTCCTACAACAGGAACAGGTTCAGAAGCCCACAAGGCTCCTCGCAACCCGAACGAGACAGTAGGCACCGGCGTGGTATTGACTGCAGCCGAAAAGCAGAAGGCTGAAGAAGAGGCTCGCCGCAAGAGAGAACAGGAAGAGGAAGAGGCAAGACTCCTGGCTGAAAAGGAAGCTGAGGAAGAAGCAAAACGCAGAAAAGAGAACAGCATCGTTCACAAGTTTATGAGAGGATTCAAGAAATTCGTGAAGGATACCATCTCTGAGGAAGAATAATATAATCATATTTTAGAATAGACTATTATGCTAGATAACACAAATACTCCACATATTCTGGACTTTGGAGAGCCAGAAAAGGAAAACAGCATCATCAAGGTGATTGGTGTAGGTGGTGGCGGTGGTAACGCTGTCAACCACATGTACCGTGAAGGCATCCACGACGTAAGCTTCGTATTGTGTAATACTGATAATCAGGCACTCAACGATTCTCCTGTACCTGTACATCTGCAGTTGGGCAAGGAAGGTCTGGGAGCCGGCAACAAGCCTGCCAAGGCTCGCCAGGCTGCCGAGGAAACCCTTGAAGAGATCAAGCACATGCTGAACGACGGCACCAAGATGGCTTTCATCACCGCCGGAATGGGTGGTGGTACCGGAACCGGTGCTGCGCCTGTCATCGCAAGAGTGAGCAAGGAACTCGGAATCCTTACCGTTGGTATCGTAACCATTCCTTTCCGCTTCGAAGGTCCTAAGAAGATCGACCAGGCACTGGATGGTGTAGAAGAGATGTCTAAGCACGTAGATGCGCTGCTGGTTATCAACAACGAGCGTCTCCGCCAGATTTATCCAGACCTTGCAGTACTCGATGCCTTCGGAAAGGCAGACGATACCTTAAGCGTTGCAGCAAAGAGTATTGCTGAAATCATCACCGTTCACGGACTCATCAACCTTGACTTCAACGACGTGAAGACCGTATTGAAGGATGGTGGCGTTGCCATCATGAGTACTGGTTACGGTGAAGGTGAAGGTCGTGTCAAGAAGGCGATTGAGGATGCATTGAACTCACCTTTGCTCAACGACAACGATGTATTCAACTCCAAGAAGATCTTGCTGAGCATTGCTTTTGCCAGTGAGAAGAAGGACAATCCTGGTTTGACCATGGATGAGATGAACGATGTAAACGACTTCATGGAGAAGTTTGGAGACGACTTCGAGTTGAAGTGGGGACTCGCCATTGATCCAGAGTTGGGCAGCCGTGTCAAGGTTACCGTATTGGCAACAGGTTTCGGACTCGAAGACGTAGAGGGAATGAACCGCCACATGAAGAAGCATACAGAAGAGGAAGCTCGCCGTATCGCAGAAGAGGAAGAGACAAGGGCAGAGCGTCAGAACAGACGCGAGCGCTACTATGGTTCAGACGGCAACTCTACCCAGTATAAGCGTCATCCACACATCTTCCTGTTCCGTCCTGAGGATCTCGACAATGAGGATGTAATCCTTCAGGTAGAGAATACACCAACCTTCAAGCGCACCCGTCAGACTCTCGAAGACATCCGCAATCTGGCTTCTGGCAATGCAGAAACGGAGGAGGCTAAGAAGAAAGACGATAACGACACAGTACAGGGAGTCATCAGTTTCGCCTAGGGAACCGTTCCTTAAGCAAACAACTCCTGTAGAACAGAAAAGCTTTTCAGCTCCGGGAATCCCGGAACATGAATCCTATAATATTGCAATATCACCTCTACACAGCGGTTTCGATCCAATCGGGACATTGTGTAGAGGTGCATTGTTTCATAGCTCAGGCGAAGCAGCCCCAACATACGCAAAGAATCCTCTTTATTTAAATAATGTACGTGTGTAGGCACGAAGGATACAAAGCGGCCTTCCTCCAAGTCGAAGAAATCGCCATGCGCACCACTCTCAAGATTAGGCGAAAATCCAAGAAAGAAGGTTAGCCGAACCATAAAGACAATATGGAAATTGGCATAATTCCCCTGTGCCTGGTCGAGCCACGCCACACTCTCCTCTATGAAGGAAAACAATGGAACATTCACTTGCTCGTTCCTGGTGGCTTGCCCCAAAAGCTCTGCCAGAAACATAGACATCGCCAACTTGTAAGGCGAAAAGGGAAGATCCACAAAGGGAAGGGCGATGGATACATCCTTCAATCGCTGCAAGTTAGCTTTCGGACGATGGTCGAACTCCAGGTTGAGAATCATCAAGGGCTGAAACAGCTGACGCTTCATCTTCGCCTTAGAAGACTTGGGTATTTTGACCATAAAAGAGACTCTGCCCAACTTTTCGGTGAAGAAATCCACGATAAGTTGTGCATCCCCATACTTAATGGTTTGCAGTACGATAGCTCTAGTTTTTACTTCCATTTTGTCTATAATTATTAAAAAACAGGGCAAAATTACAAAAAAACAAGCATTTAGCGAAAATTTTCGCGGAAAAATTTGCAAGATTCAAATAAAAGTAGTAACTTTGCACCCGCAAATAAGCAATGGTCCCTTCGTCTATCGGTTAGGACGAGAGATTTTCATTCTCTAAAGAGCAGTTCGACTCTGCTAGGGACTACAAACATTAATAAAGAATATAAAAATAAAACATAGAGATGGCAAATCACAAATCATCAGTAAAGAGAATCCGTCAGGACAAGAAGAAGGCTTTGCATAACAAGTACTATGCAAAGACTATGCGCAATGCCGTTCGCAAGTTGCGCAACATGACTGACAAGGAGGAGGCTGCAAAGCTCTATCCTACAGTACAGAAGCTTTTGGACAAGTTGGCTAAGATCAACGTTATTCACGAGAACAAGGCTGCAAACTTGAAGTCTGGTCTTACACAGCACATCGCTAAGTTGGCCTAACTTCCAAGTTAAAGCAAAAGAGATAAATAAGGCTGCTATCCTTCATAAAGGGGTTGCAGCCTTACTCTTTTTTATACCCCTTCGACCTTCGACACATCACCACCTTACTTTTTTCTCCTTTTTCGCTAATTTTCACAAAGAAAACTAGCTGTTTCTCAGCTTTTTTTTGTATCTTTGCACGGAAATAAGACAATTCTAAAAATGGCAGAAAATCAAAACACCGCAAATAATTACTCAGCGAGCAACATCCAGGTTCTTGAAGGCTTGGAAGCTGTTCGCAAACGTCCGGCAATGTACATTGGAGACATTTCCGAAAAGGGTCTTCACCACTTGGTAAACGAGACTGTTGATAACTCTATCGACGAGGCGATGGCTGGTTACTGTACCGACATCGAGGTTACCATCAATGAGGACAACTCTATCACCGTAGAAGACAATGGCCGTGGTATCCCTGTGGATATGCACGAGAAGCTTCATAAGTCAGCCCTCGAAGTCGTAATGACCGTGCTCCACGCCGGTGGTAAGTTCGACAAGGGTTCCTACAAGGTTTCTGGAGGTTTGCACGGTGTGGGTGTAAGTTGTGTAAACGCACTTTCTACTCACATGTTGTCACAGGTCTTCCGTGGTGGCAAGATCTACCAGCAGGAATACGAGAAGGGTAAGCCTCTCTATCCGGTAAAGGTGGTAGGCGAGACCAACAAGCGCGGTACACGCCAGCAATTCTGGCCAGACCCAACAATCTTTACTCACACTGTCTATAAGTGGGACATCATCGCCAACCGTATGCGCGAGTTGGCATTCCTCAACGCGGGTATCAAGATTACCCTGAGAGATCTGCGCCCAGACGAGGAAGGAAAGACCAAGGAGCAGGTTTTCCATGCGAAGGATGGTTTGAAGGAATTCGTTCGCTACGTGGATCGCCATCGCACCCACCTCTTCGATGACGTCATCTACCTGAAGACAGAGAAGCAGGGTATTCCTATTGAGATTGCCGTGATGTACAACACAGACTATTCAGAGAATATCCACTCATACGTGAACAATATCAACACCATCGAGGGTGGTACCCACCTGACTGGTTTCCGTATGGCGTTGACCCGTACCCTGAAGGCTTACGCAGAAGCTGACCCTGCCATCTCTAAGCAGATTGAGAAGGCAAAGGTAGAGATAGCACCAGAAGACTTCCGCGAGGGTCTTACCGCCGTTATCTCTATCAAGGTAGCAGAACCTCAGTTTGAGGGCCAGACCAAGACCAAGCTCGGAAACAGCGAGGTACAGGGCGCCGTTCAGCAGGCTGTAAACGAAGCTTTGTCTGATTACTTGGAGGAACATCCAGACGAGGCTAAGCGCATCTGCGAAAAAGTTGTCCTGGCTGCTACAGCACGTATCGCTGCCCGCAAGGCACGCGAAAGCGTACAGCGCAAGAACTTCATGACTGGTGGCGGTCTTCCTGGTAAGCTTGCCGATTGCTCTATGAAGGATCCTAAGGAATGCGAGATCTTCCTCGTCGAGGGAGATTCCGCTGGTGGTTCTGCCAAGCAGGGTCGCGACCGTTTCCGCCAGGCTATCCTCCCATTGCGTGGTAAGATTCTGAACGTAGAGAAGGTTCAGTGGCATAAAGTCTTCGAGGCAGAGTCTGTCATGAACATCATCCAGAGTATCGGAGTTCGCTTCGGTGTAGATGGTGAGGACAGCAAGGAAGCCAACACAGACAAGCTGCGTTACGACAAGATTATCATCATGACCGATGCCGACGTCGATGGTTCCCACATCGACACACTGATCATGACATTGTTCTATCGCTTCATGCCTAAAGTTATCGAGGAAGGCCACTTGTATATCGCTACCCCACCTCTCTACAAGTGTACTTACCGCAGCAAGGTAAGCGAATATTGCTATACAGAACAGCAGCGCCAGGCTTTCATCGACAAGTATGGCGACGGCACCGAAGATAAGAATATCCACACCCAGCGATACAAAGGTTTGGGTGAGATGAACCCAGAGCAGCTTTGGGAAACTACTATGGACCCATCTACACGCTTGCTCAAGCAGGTTACTATCGAGAACGCAGCCCAGGCTGATGAGATTTTCTCTATGTTGATGGGTGATGATGTAGAACCACGCCGCGAGTTCATCGAACAGAATGCTACTTACGCCAATATCGACGCTTAAAGTTAACACGAACATATTGGGGGTAGACTCAGCGAGAGTCTTCCCCCTTTTTTGGATAGCCTCATCCAATGAGCATCACCTTCCGACTTCGTTTCCGGGCATCGAATTAAAAAACCAACAATACCATCTTTATGAAGCATATATTTTTTACGATTGCGTTAGCTGCCTCCAGTACATGGAACTGCCAGGCAACAACAGTAAGTAAAGAGTTGCAACCCAACAAGTTGTGGTACAACAAACCTGCATACGCCTTCGAAGAGTCACTGCCATTAGGCAATGGCAAACTGGGTGCGCTGGTTTATGGTGGAGCCAATAATGACTCTATCCAGCTCAACGACATCACCCTTTGGACGGGCGTGCCTGTGAATCCCAACGAAGGTGGTGAAGCCTACAAGTGGATTCCGAAAATCAGAGAGGCGCTGTTCAAGGAGGATTACAAGACCGCCGATTCCCTGCAACACTATGTGCAAGGCCATAACTCGGAGTTCTATCAGCCACTGGGCATGATCAATATCAAAGACTGCAACCAGGGCGAGTTTACGGATTATTACCGCGAACTGAGCCTCGACAACTCCCTGGCTACTGTTCATTACAGGCGCAACGGCATCCAATACACCAAAGAGTATTTTGCTTCTCATCCCGACAAGATGATTGCCATCAAGCTGAGTGCCTCCCAGAAGAGATCCATCAACAGCGACATCTCACTCACTTCCCTCATTCCCCATCAGGTAAAAGCATCCAGAGGACAGCTCACCATGACGGGACATGTTCTCGGCGATGAAGCCAACAGTACGCATTACTGTGCCATGCTTCAGGTGAAGAACACCGACGGAAAAGTGTGGGCAAGCGATTCTGTACTCCATCTGAAGGATGTGAGCGAGGCTATCATCTATCTCGTAAACGAAACAAGTTACAACGGATTCGACAAGCATCCTGTGAAGGAAGGAGCTCCATACATCGAGAACGTAACCGATGAAGCCTGGCACCTTGCCAACTTCACTTACGAAGAATTCAAACAGCGTCACATCGCCGACTACAAGAAACTCTTTGATAGAGTAAGTTTGAACCTGAAAGGAGCCAAGTTTGATGCCACCCGCCCTACCGACAGTCAGTTGCTCGCCTACAGCGACAACCACGAGAGCAACTCTTATCTGGAACAGCTCTATTTCCAGTATGGCAGATACCTGCTCATCAGCAGCAGTAGAACCAAGGGAGTGCCTGCCAACCTACAGGGACTCTGGGCACCAGCCCTCCGTTCGCCATGGCGCGGCAACTATACCATCAACATCAATCTGGAAGAAAATTACTGGCCGGCAGAAGTTGCCAATCTTTCCGAGCTGGTTGCTCCTGTAGATGGATTGGTAGAAGGCTTGTCGGTAACAGGTCGCCACAATGCCCAGCACTTCTACGGTATCGATAAGGGATGGTGTGCCGGACATAATACCGATGCGTGGGCGATGAGCAACCCTGTGGGAACCGGAAACGAGAGCCCGCAATGGAGCAATTGGGCGATGGGGGGAGCCTGGCTTGTAGAAACCCTCTGGGATCACTACGACTATACCCGTGATACGGAATATCTCCGCAATACAGCCTATCCTTTGATGAAGGGCGCTGCCGATTTCCTGCTAGCGTGGCTCATCCCAAATCCGCACAATCCGAACGAACTGATTACAGCCCCTTGCACATCGCCAGAGGCAGACTATATCACCGATAAGGGCTACCGTGGCAGCAGCTTCTATGGTGGAACCGCCGACCTTGCCATCATCCGTGAGCTCTTCAAGAACACTATCAAGGGAGCGAAAGCCCTAGGTATCGACAGTGATTACCAGCAGCAGTTGCAAGCTGCTCTCAATCGCCTGCGTCCTTACCACATTGGAAAGCGAGGCAACCTGATGGAGTGGTATCACGATTGGGATGACCAGGATTGGCATCATCGCCATCAGTCTCACCTGCTCGGTCTCTATCCTTTCCACCAGATTTCGGTAGCAAAGACACCCGAGCTTGCTGCAGCTGCAACCAAGACTTTGGAAATCAAGGGCGACAATTCTACAGGTTGGAGCACAGGCTGGAGAATCAACCTCTGGGCTCGTCTGCATCGTGCCGACAAAGCTTACCAGATATACCGCAAATTGCTCACCTACGTTAGTCCTGAGGTTTACAAGGATAGCAAGCATCACAGTGGCGGTACCTATCCCAACCTCTTCGATGCCCATCCACCATTTCAGATAGACGGCAACTTCGGAGGAACTGCAGGTGTTTGCGAGATGCTGATGCAATGCGATGGTGAAACGATGAATTTGCTCCCTGCTCTTCCACAGGAATGGCTGGCAGGAGAAATAAGAGGTCTAAAGGCCCGTGGTAACTATGGCGTATCGCTCGCATGGAACAAAGGCAAATTGACTCAGGCAACCATCACCAGCAAAAACGAGGGTAATCTGACTATCCTCTACAATGGCAAACAGAAGATCCTTACCTTCAAGGCAGGAGAAACAAAGACCATCAGATAAAAGATCCACATCCATCTTATCTATATCTATAGAGTAAAAGACTATAGTTATCTATTAGAGTAAAAGACAAAACATTAAAGAAAAGGACAAAAGTAATCCAATGAGATACATAACAACTCTCATCATTTCTATACTTTGGGTACTGAGCTCCCATGCACAGGAGTTCGGTACCCACTGGATATCCTATCCCCTGCCCAACGATTCTTCTGAGGTATGGTTCCGCCAAAGTTATATCATGGACGAGTGCCCCACCCAGGCCTTTATGAATATAGCAAGCACTGGCAACTACAAACTCTATATCAACGAGAGAAACGTAACGGGAAGCCAGAAATTCGATGGTATCAAGGACAGCATTCTTCTGAACCGAACCATCGACGTAACCCGCTTCCTCAAAAATGGCGAGAATGTAATTGCTGTATGGTACGCCCCACAAGGCAAGCCTAGCTACGGCAAGCAACTCTCACTGGAATTCTACGGATGGCAGCAGGACAGCATTCCATTCTATCAGAAAGCAGACGGCAAATGGTTCTGCCGACAACTCAAGGAATGCAGCAATGGAGAAGGCGAACGCTTCCATGCCCACACCAATACGCAGGCTTGGAAATCTGAGGAATATCACCCTTACGGATGGATTCACCCTACCGGTTGCGTCATCACAGACGAATATAGACAAGATTCTGCCTATGTTATGAATTATAAAGCCTTCGGCGACAAGAAGGTTATCAAGGACGAGAACAAGCTCTACAAGATATTGAAACCAGCCTGTACATACAGAGACTCCACCGGTTACAACATCGACTTTGGCAGACCTTTCTATGGCACCATCCGCCTTACGCTGCGAGGAGCCGGCAAAGGAACCAGATTAAAGATCAATGATTTCCTGTACATCTGCAACGGAGAACTGGATGAGCAGGCATTCTGCCGATTTAAATTCAGCAAGCAAAAGATATACACGCTTACCTGGAAAGGAAGATTCAAGGAAAGTGATATCGTGGATATTGAAGGATTAGAGATTTCGGAATAAGCTACCAAGCTTTTCGAAATCTCTTTTTTTATTAATCTTCCAAGTCGGCAAGTAACTGCTCTGCTACTTCGCAAAGCTCATCATACCATTCCTTACCGAACTTCTCAATCAGCGGACCTTCCAGGAACTTATAAACCGGAAGATTCAACTCTTCACCCTTCTTGATGGCATCCTTGCAGATGCGCCATTTATTATAGTTGATGCCATACACTTCATTGCCGAAATCCTTGGCACGGATCGGATACAAGGCACAGGAGATAGGCTTCTTGAACTTCGACTTGCCTTCGCGATAAGCACGCTCCAAGGCACAAAGACAGCAATTCGGAATGGTATGTCCATCGCCCAAGTCTTTCAAATCCTGATAGCAGGTAAACACACAATCCTTACCATTCACGATACTCGTTACCAAATCGCCTTCAATATCCGTATAAGCCACGCCCTGCTTGTCGATGATAGCCTGAGCAGAAGCCGAGAGATCATCCCAAACCACATCGAGCGCATCCTCTATCTCCATGATTTCATCCAGGGTAACAGGAGCTCCCGCATCGCCTTCGATG
>CATXJC010000034.1 GCA_958369755.1 uncultured Prevotella sp. | reverse complement strand
AATGGTGTCGATGTACTTGATGTGACTTTCGTCAGCCACCATTACTTTAACTTCTTCCATTTTCTCTTTATATTTTGAATGTTCTTATTTTGTAATCTGTTGTTATAATACCTATCAAAGATCAATTAATATCTATGATTGAGCTCCGGAATCACTTCCGACAAGATGTCGATGATTTCCTCTTCTGTAGTACCCTTCTTCTTGACCAGGAAGATGGTGTCATCTCCTGCGATGGTTCCAAGGATTTGAGGAATATCGCTGTTGTCGATGTTGTAGGCGATACTGCTCGCATATCCCGGACGTGTCTTGATAACTACCATGTTGCCTGAGAAATTGATGGATTGAAATCCCGTACTCAGTCCCATCTTGCTGATGGACATAGGGTGAGTGACACGTTTGTAGAGTGCATCATTGGGTAAGACGTATGCGTATTTTCCGCTGGATGAAGCAGCCTTGGCTACCTTGAGCAGCTTGAGGTCGCGGCTCAATGTGGCTTGCGTTATCTCAAATCCTTCTTTGTGCAAAGCTTGCAAGAGTTGTTCCTGCGAACTTAGCTCTTGGCTAGAGATAAGCATCTTTAATGCTTCTAATCTATTGTTCTTTACTTTCATACGCTGTATTTTTATTCGTTTGTGGTTGCAAAATTACAATAAATATATGAAAACGCCAAGAGAATATGTATAAAATTTGCATATTTACGATAAATTGTTGTAGAATGATAGGAATATGCAGGAAATATGCAGTATAAATATGCGCACTGCGTGTTGGGATGATACTGTGTCGAATAGCTTTGGCCTGTTTTCCGGTATTTCCTTTGGCATTATATATACGTTTGAAATCATTATAAAAGTGGGTTGCAGGAATAAAAGAAGGTTTTTTGTTGATTCTTGCATCTTTTTTACTTAAAAACTTGCATTTATTGTTTTTTTTATTTATTTTTGCAACAACTAATCTTTAAGCCGATGAATAAATTAACGCTTAACTTATTGATTTTACTAACCATACCCTGTATTCTCTATGGTCGTAACTTCAATGTGATGGATTTCGGTGCTCGAGGTAACGGAATCAGTGATGACGCAATCGCCATTCAGAAAGCTGTGGATGCTTGTACGAATGCCGGAGGGGGAGATGTGGTCTTTTCCGCCAATCATACATTCCTTTCAGGACCCGTACAGTTGAAATCGAATGTGAACATCGTTCTGGAAACCAATTCCGTCTGGAAAGCCAATCCCGATGAGAGTATCTATCATCTCAGCGCCTTCGGTAAGAACAAGGGTGAGGGTATGATGTGGATATGGGCGAAGGATGTGGAGAATCTTTCGTTCTCTGGGCATGGTACGATTCATGGTAATGGTATCAAGTTTATGGGGGCTGAACTTTTTGATAGTTACGAGCTCAAACCGGTCACTACTTTCGATCCCCGTCCGCATGTGCTTACCCTGATGGGAGTCAGGAATCTCAATATCCGTGATATTACCATTCGGGAAGGTGCTTACTGGACGGTGCATCTCATCGGTTGCGATGGGGCTGTGATTGACGGCATCAATCTGCTCAACAATCTCAAGATTCGTAATGGTGATGGTATTGATATCGATCATAGCAAGAATGTGCGCATTGCCAACTGTCATATCACCAGTGGCGATGATGCCATCTGCCTGAAAAACCGCCGTGAGTTTGAAGAGTATGGTTCTTGCCACGACATCGTTGTAACGAATTGTGTGATGGAGAGCCGCAGCTGTACCGTGAAGATTGGCAGCGAGAATATGGATTCCATCTATAATGTGGTTATCGACAATTGCGTGATCAAAGGTAGCAACCGTGGTCTAGGTATTCAGAACCGAGATGAGGGAACCGTGAGCAATGTGGTTTTCTCTAACATCATTCTGGATTGCCAGCTGTGGAGCGATGTATGGTGGGGCAAGGCAGAACCAATTTACGTTACTTCTTACCCTCGTGCCAATGGAAATTATAAGGATGCCAACTGGCGATTCCCTAAAGGTCAGACGGTAGGAAGATGTGGCGAGGTGAGCCATATCTACTTCAATCATATTTATGCCACTTCAGAAAACGGATGCTTTATCGGCGGAGATACCCGGGATAAAGTGAACAATATCTATCTCAACAATGTACATCTCAACTTGAAGAAACTGACAGGCTATGATGGTGGCGTATATGACAAGCGTCCATGTCGTGGTGAGGGCTTTATATATAATAAGGTATATGGAGTCTATGTAGAGAATGCCAGGGATGTAGAGATTGATGATCTGAGAGTGCAGGTTGGACCGAAAGTAAACTATGGAGGAAAAATTTTCGGTATAGATGACTAGAAAAACAATCTTTTAATAGAATTGAAACTAAAATCTTAAACAGGTGTAATAAGGTAGTACTACCTTTGCATCCGATTATTAATAACAAAATCTAATAAGTTATGCAAATAGTACAAAAGACAAATGGAAGAAGCATGAAAAGAGTATTGCTTTCTTCCGCCCTTCTGCTGGTGAGTACACTCACATTTGCACAAAGTAAGGTCAGCGGCACCGTGAAAGATGCCAATGGCGACCCTCTCATAGGCGTAAGTGTCATGGAGGTGGGTACTAACAATGGTGCGGTTACCGATATAAATGGTAACTACACCTTGAATGTGAAGCCAGGAGCGAAGCTGAAGCTCTCTTACATTGGATTTACACCGCAGACGGTAAAGGCTGGCTCTAATAGTCAGATTGTTTTGCAGGAAGATAATACGGCCTTGAATGAGGTCGTGGTTGTAGGTTATGGTACGATGCGCCGTAAGGATGTTACCTCTTCAATTACTACCGTGAAGGCAGAAGATTTGAACCAAGGTGTGTTTACAGACCCGGGTCAGATGCTTCAGGGAAAGGTTCCGGGTTTGGTGGTTTCTTCTACTGCCGATCCTAACGGTTCTCCTACCATTACACTTCGTGGTGCTTCTACTCTCCGTACAGGTGCCATGTCACCTTATTATGTTGTGGATGGAATCCCTGGAGTTGATATTTCTATTGTGTCTCCAGAAGATATCGAGTCTATTGACGTGCTTCGTGATGCTACAGCTACAGCCATCTATGGTTCTAAGGCTGCCAATGGTGTAATCATCATTACCACCAAGAAGGGTTCTAAGGAAAGAACCAATGTAACCTATAATGGCTATGTAGCTATTGACAATATACTGAAGAAATATGATGTGTGTACTGCCGATGACTTGCGTCAGTATGCAAAGGACAACAATATAACTCTCAAGGATGGTGGCGCCAATACGGATTGGCAAGACGAGGTGCTTCGTACAGGTATAAGTCATAATCATAATGTGAACATTAGTGGAGGCAATGGTTCTACTAATTATATGGTTAGTGCTGATCTCAGAAAGCGTGAGGGTGTCATCAAGATGACAGGCTTTGACCGTTTCAATGTCCGTTCTCTTGTGTCAACCAAGACATTGAAAGACCACCTTACGATTTCTATTGGTGCGAATATGATGTATGGCAAACACTTTGGCGTACCATCTGGCAATGAGGGTGCATCTGTGCTTGATGCCATGAACTATTATTCCCCTACTAATGCAGTGAAGAATGCGGATGGAACATGGACTGTAGGCTCTGGCTCCAAGAACTATAACCCTCTTGCATTGATGGAGGAAAATAAGTCTGAGACAGTATGGAAACGTAACCAGTTTGTTGGAAAGACAGCACTTGAACTCTGGAAAGGATTGGTCTGGAATGTCAACTATTCTTGGAGTAATTATCAAAGTACTTATAGTGCCTATAATACCCGTAACTCTCAGTTAGAGGGTATTGGTAACAAGAATGGTCAGGCTACCCGTAATACCTATTTTGGTCGTGAACAGACTTTTGAGACTTATCTGAACTACAACTTCACGGCCGGTAAGAACAAGTTTGACCTGATGGCTGGTTATTCTTGGGAAGAAAAGAAGAATAACGATGGATTCGGTCTCAGTGTTGAAGGTTACTATAATGATGATCTTGGATGGTATAATATGTCATACGCACAAACCATCTTGGGTGTTCAGAACTCTGTCCAGAGCGGCTATTTGGAGAAGGTACGTAATATCTCTTTCTACGGTCGTGTGAACTACTCTTTTGACAGTCGTTATATGCTTCAGGCAACCATACGTCGAGATGGTTCTTCGGTATTCGGCAAGAATAATCGTTGGGGAACTTTCCCTTCTGTATCTGCTGCCTGGAATATCACTGAGGAGAAGTTTATGCAGAACCAGCATATCTTCGATAACTTGAAGCTTCGTGCGGGATATGGTATTTCAGGTAATGCCATGGGCTTCGATGTGTATTCTTCTTATAATACGTATGGTGCTTCTGGTACATTCGTATATGATGGTAAGACTTATCGCACATACGGTGCAACCAAGAATGCAAACCCTGATTTGAAGTGGGAGTCAACAGGTATGTTGAACATTGGTCTCGACTTCGCATTCTTGAAGGGACGTCTGAATGGTACTGTAGAAGTTTATCATAAGAAGACCAAGGACTTGATTTGGAGCTATCCTGTTTCAACGACTCAGTACATATATGGTTGGATGGATGCCAATGTGGGTGAGATGACCAATAAGGGTATTGAGTTCACATTGAATGCGGTGCCTGTTCGTGCCAAGAATTTCATGTGGAGTACTACCCTTAATCTCTCTCATAACAAGAATACTGTCGATAAGATGCAGAATGAGACATTCCATACTACTAATCTCACCCAAGGTGACCCAATGGTAGCTGGTGTTTCTGCTGATGGTTGGACACAGAGAATTATGGAGGGCGAACCTATTGGTACATTCTATACGTATCAGTATGCAGGAACTGTAAATGGACGCTCAGAGTACTACGTTCTTGACGAAAATGGTAATCGTACAGGCGAAACCACCAACAATCCAAGTTTGAAAGACCGTTCTATAACTGGTTGTGCGCAACCTAAGCTCAATGCAGGTTGGAACAATACGCTTACTTATAAGAACTGGAGTCTGAACGCATTTATCACAGGTGTGTTCGGTAATGACGTTTATAATAGTCCTCGCGCTCACTATACGGCTGCTCAAATGTTCTCAGATGGTAAGAACGTATTGAAAGAATTCCTTTCTAATCCTGTTGGTGATGCTTCAAGCTCACTTCCTTCGGACCGTTATATAGAGAAAGGATCTTACGTTCGTCTTCAGACGCTCTCTTTGAGTTACACATTCCGTAATTGCTTTAATGACTGGATTCAAGACTTGACTCTTTACGGAACTGCCAACAATCTCTTTACGATTACTAGTTACAAGGGACTTGACCCAGAGGTAAACATGGGTGGCATTGATCCTGGTATCGATTACCGTTGGAGCCGTTATCCACATACACGTACCTTCATGGTAGGTGTGAAGATTAATTTCGGTGGAAGCAAGAAGAAATAGGCTGCGCCATAGTATATCGACCTAAAGTAATAACATTTAATCAGATTACAGAATATGAAACTAAATAGATTGTTTATTTCAGCTGGATTGTTTGCCATGGCACTTACCGGCTGTACGGACTTGGACATGAGTCCAAACTCGCAATATACTGAAGATCCTAGTCAAAACTCAGGAGTTGATCCTATGATTGTTGTGGAGGCAAAGATGGCAGATGTATATTACCATCTTGCAGGAACATTGGGCCGCCGTTATATGGAGGCACAATGCTTGGCTTCCGATGAGTTTACTTCACTCGCTTTTGCTGGCGGTTATTATGACAGTGGTACCTATGCTCACCAAGCACTTCATTGTAGTTCTCCTAATGATGCATCTATCGGTTGGTATGATGATGTGACGGCTGGTATTACAAAGGCGAATACCATCTTGGAGGAATTGGGTAGTGGAGCTTCTGCCCAGATGAAAGCACCAGCTCGTGCCATACGTGCTTATTACACCTGGATTTTGATGGATAATTATGGTGATACGCCTATTTTGGATAAAGTTCAGTCTGAAGGTTCTGTGGTACCTCGTTCTTCACGTAAGGAAGTTGCCGAGTGGATTGAGAGTGAGCTTAATGACATTATCCCTGCATTGACGGATGATGTTACTGAAAATACATACGGCAAGCCTACTAAATGGATGGCTGAGGCTCTTCTTGCCAAGCTATATATCAACTGGCCTGTTTATACGGCGGAGTCGGTTGACCAATATGATGCAGCAACTGCTGCAAATCCAAAGTTGGATGCTTGTATTGCTGCTTGCGATGATATTATCAATAGTGGTAAGTTCAATTTGGGTTCTGTTGACTATCTTCATAAGTTCTCATACGACAATGGCTGGAAGGTGGAAGACTTCATATATGCAATACCATATGATGCCATCAATCGTCAGGGTATGCAGTATGCTCGTCCTCGTACATTCAAGGATATGAAAAATTTGTTGCCAAATGTCTATGGTTCAGCAGATAAGTTTACTCAGTCGTTTGGTGGTAACATGGTAGTCACTCCTGAGTTTGCCAAATTGTTCTCTCTGGATGGGGATATTCGTAATCTCAGCATTCTTCGTGGTGATGTCTATGTTCGTGACCCAAAGACTTTACGTCCTACAACTGAACCTTTTATGTATAAAGGCAACCAGGTACATTTTACAGAAAACATCACTCTTGCTAAGAAAGATAACACCATCGAGGTTGGCAATGACGCTAATGCTTATCAGCAGGGTTGTCACTCCATCAAATGGTTTACTACTCCAGCCGACTATAATAATGGTCGTAACCAGTCTAATGACTTGCCGATTTTCCGTTATGCCGACATACTTCTTATGAAGGCTGAGGCTCTTACTCGTCAGGGTAGTAGTGGTGCAAAAGCTCTCTTCAATCAGATTCGTTCATACGCAGGTGCTCCAACGATAGCTAACGAACCTACCTTGCAGGAAATCTATGATGAGCGTGGTCGTGAATTCTTTGATGAGAACTGGCGTCGTAATGATATGATTCGTTTCGGTCATTATGAGGATGAGTTCTTCCCTCATTACAAGGATTTCCCAGATGCAAACTTCGACAAGCGTCATCGCATCTTCCCTGTGCCACAAAATACAATCAATTTGAATGGTTGGGAGCAGAATCCTGGATATTAATCGATTGAATGATGATAAAGGGGGAGTGGTGGATTCTGTCACTCCCTTTTTTCTAATTGTTAGATGAAGTTTGTTTCATTTTGATAAAACTGTTTGATTATGAGAAGAAATCTATTGTTGTTATTACTGTGGTTGGCAGGCTTGCTAGCTGTAGATGCTCAAACATTGAGCCGTAAAGAGGTCGAGACCTACGTGATTAATCAATATGGAAAAAGATGGAAAGACGTTGCGCTTTATCTTGGCGAAAAAGATACGTTGGACAAGGACAATGCTTTGACGTTTGAGAAAACCATCTCGGTGCGAGGCAAGAGTAAAAATGAACTCTTTGTCGATTTGAATTATTGGTTTCTGAAAACCTTTAGCAATGCTAGTTCATCGATAGAGATGGCAGACAAGGAATTGGGGGTTATCATGGCAAAGGGTTATTTGCCTGGCATTGCTTATCACTCGGGTGGTTGTTCCTCTTATTGTGTCAATATTCGCCCTCTTGTGCGTTGCGACATCAAAGATGAACAGGTCAAACTGACGATTGTCGTTCCAAATTATGAGGTGACGAAAGTTGATGATGGTATTTGGAGTGCCATGCTGGATGAGGATTTCGACAAGCATCCCCCATATACTGTGAACGAAACATGGTCGCTGAATGTTTGTTTCCCTTTTGCGAAGAAAGATGGAACCAAGAAAACTTCCAGCAAGGCATTGGTGATGAGTCATGGATATGTGGAGGTCTTGATGAATCGCATTCAAATGGCGTTATAGCTGCGCCAAAATGTGATGAAATTGAAGATTTTGGCGCAATTATTAATTAAAACGTATGAAGAGAAGCGTATTCTTAGTTATATTTTTTGCCTTTGGCTTCTTGATGACAATGGCGCAAGATTATTCCCGATACGTTGATCCACGTATCGGTAGTGAGGGATTGGGTAGAACTTTCCCCGGACCTTGCATGCCATACGGTATGGCGAAGCCGGGACCGGATGCCGTGTCTATGCCGAATGCGGGATGGGCGCCGATGCCTGAGCCTGTCAAGGGATTCTCGCAGATGCACGTCAGCGGAACCGGGGGTGGACAGAAGTATGGCAATATTCTTATCCAGCCTTTCTTGGATGCAGGGGACATCATCCAGAAACGGGTGGATGAGAAGATTGCCCTGGGATATTATGCCTGTACTTTTGAAAATGGAATCCGGACGGAGATTACCGCTTCAGAACGTTGTGCCTTCTATCGCCTGGATTATGGCAGGAAACAGAAGGGAAAACTCCTGATAGATGTGGCTACCTTCCTGGGTATAGACACAATTCCAGATAAGCGCGAAACTCAGCAGTATGTGGATTCGTATGTTACTTGTGATGGGAAATATGCCGTCTCAGGATGGAGTACTGTAAGGGGTGGCTGGAACAATGGCGGCCCTTATACTGTATATTTCTATTTGCAGAGTGATGTGCCTTTATCTAATTGCGATACGCCTTTATCTAATAGCGATGTCCCTTTAGCTAATGGCGAAGCGCCTCTATATAATAAGGTGAAGGATTCAAAGACAAGATTGGATGTTGCCTTCTCGAAAAGTACCGTCAATCTGAAGATTGGTATTTCGCATATCAGTATTGCCCAGGCAAGGCGGAATATCCCTGCCTGCGGCTTCGATGCCCAGTTGAAGAATGTGCGGAAAACTTGGAACGGAAAGTTGGGAAAGATAGAAATCTCAGGCACCGAAAAGCAGAAGCGGATGTTTTATACAGCTCTTTATCATACGATGCTGATGCCTGTGGATAAGTCGGGTGAAAACCCTCATTTCTCCGCTACGCCTTATTATGATGATTACTATGCCATCTGGGATACTTATCGTACTTCCATGCCTTTGCTTACGCTGATAGAGGAACCGCAGCAGCGTGATATGGTCAATTCCCTGCTCAATATCTACAAGCATGATGGTTATATGCCTGATGCTAGAAGTGGCAACTGGAACGGCAGAACGCAGGGAGGAAGCAATGCGGATATAGTCATAGCCGATGCCTTCGCGAAAGGAATGAAGGGTATCGATTATGAACTGGCGCTGAAGGCGATGATCAAGGATGCCGAAGTGCCACCAACGGATGATGATGGCTTTGTGGGCAGTGTGCCTGAGGAAAAGCATGGTAGAGGTGGATTGATGGAATATAACACGCTGGGCTATGTTCCGTATGGAATAGACCGTGCCGGCAATCGTACCGTGGAGTATAGCTATGATGACTGGTGTATAGCCCAGGTGGCAAAAGGACTGGGTTTTCCGGAACTCTACGATAAGTATATGAAGCGTTCGCATAACTGGCGCAACCTCTGGCGTTCTGATTATGAATGGCAGGGGATGAAGGGATTTGTCATGCCGAGAGATGCGGATGGCAGATGGCTCGACTCTGTGCCTTGGGGCAAGTCGAAGGTCTATCATCCTGTGATTCCTTATCATCCGGATACCAAGGTGGCGCCCTGGTATCTTCCATGGTGGTCAACCTTTTTCTATGAGGCTTTGTCGGCAGAATATAGTCTCAGTATTCCGCACGATGTTCCGGGACTGATTGAGGCTTGTGGAGGAAAGGATGCTTTCATCCGACGGTTGGATACCTTCTTCGCCAATGGTCATTTCAATGTGGCGAATGAACCGAGTTTCATGACTCCTTACCTGTATCATTGGGTAGAACGCCCGGACTTGAGCATTCAGCGAATCCAGCAGATCGTGAACGATAACTATGATGATTCTCCTGACGGTTTGCCGGGTAATGATGATGGGGGTGCGATGTCATCCTGGCTCGTTTTCAATATGCTGGGATTCTATCCGATAGCCGGTCAGAATCTCTATATTGTAGGTTCGCCCATGATTCCTGAATACACCATCCATCTATCCAATGGTAAGGACTTGAAGGTGGTGAGAGAAGGAGAGCTATGGAAGCAGATGTTCATAACTCACGATGTGTTGATAAGTGGTGGAAAACTTGTTCTTCCTGATTTTAAGACTGAGGAAAAGGGTGTTGATAAAACGCAGAAACTGCTGATAATGAAAGGAAAAGAGAAATCCACAGTTTTTGCACAGTCTGTGGATAAGTATTTGATAACTATTCCGACGCAGTATGTGGCCCGCTTCATCCTCAACCGACAGTACCGTAACTGGGAGGTAGGAATAGATTCAACGAGTATGGCTGATACGCTTATACTGAAATGTAATCAATCTCTCTATCTGATTCCTCGCAAGGTGGTGGATGAGGCTGATGGTTTCTGTTGGGATAGTCCGCAGAAAGGCAGGAATCTCTATGTGTGCGATATGGGTTCCAACAAGGGTATGCGTGACGGCACCTTCCTGTTTATCTCCCGAAAGGCACTGCGTCAGCTTCTGGCAAACGGATCCTTTGTTTATAATGGGATTTTATGGCGGAAAATATCAGCAGACGAAAAGAGAATCACCGTCAAGGCTGAACAGGATGGAACTGTGATGCAGATTGCAGTGAACCTCGGTCTCCCTTGGGTGCTGCGTATGGATGGAAATCCTTTAGGTATTGATTGGAGGTTGGAAAAACAATAAATGGGAGTATTCTCCGTTTCATATATTATATGAATAGAAAAGTAACATTATTATATATCTCTTTGGCTTGCGTGCTATCTATGCAAGCTCAGACCCGCCAACAGATGGGTGGAGTCTATTATGCTTATCCGGAAGGCCCTTCTGCCAAGACTGGAACTTTTGGTACGGCTACTTATGTGATGTCTGATTCTCTGAATGTTCCTCAGGGATATGCACCCTTTTATATCAGCCATTACGGTCGCCATGGTTCCCGTTGGATGCCGAAGGATGACCGGTATGTCTGGATCTGCAAGCATTTTGAAGATGAGAGTAATCTCACTCCACTGGGTTTGCAGGTGAAGGGAATGTTGCAGCGTGTATGGGAAAATGCCAGAGGTAACGGTGGCAGACTGAGCAAGCTGGGTGCTCTTCAGCATCAGGGCATCGCTCATCGTATGTTTGAGCGTTATCCGCAGATCTTTGCTGCGGGCAATGCGGTAAAGGCTCGTTCCAGTGTGGTGGATCGATGCGCCAAGAGTATGCAGGCTTTTACTTCGGAGTTGCATACCCTCCAGTCAGGCTTGAATCTGGATGTCAAGACCGATTCTGCCGATATGGCTTGGATAGCGTATGTCTCTCCCGAAGTGAAGGATTTGGAGAACCGTACCCATGTGCAGGCTCAGGTTTCACCTCGCCGTTTCCTTCTTCAGTTGTTTAAGGATGTCTCTAAGGTGGATGAACCCCTGAAGCTGATGACCGAGATGCATACGGTGGCTTCTTCCATTCAGGATGTAGGCTTAGATTTCTCTTCTTATCCGCAGGATATAGAAGATGGCTTGAATGCACTTTTCACCGATGATGAGTTCCGTGCCATTTATGAAGCCAATAACCTTCGGATGTCCATCAACAATGGTACCGTTGCTACGAATGAGGATATTCCTGCCCGTAGTGCTATCTCCTTATGGCAGAATATCGAGGCGGAGGCAGATCGGGCTTTGCGTTCTGTTAAGTCATCGGCTACGCTTCGTTTTGGTCATGATACAGCCCTTTACCGTCTTCTGTCTCTTCTCTTTGATGTAAATGTTCCTCCGGCAGGAGCACGTGAAGAGGCAAGTCTGGTGGTTTTGGGAGATGAAATGGAAAAGATGGATCGCGTGGTTCCGATGGCTGCCAATCTCCAGATGATATTCTATAAGAATGCGAAGGATAGCGTGCTGGTGAAGTTCATGCTCAATGAGCGGGATGTCATGCTTTCTCCCGTAGGTCAGGTGATCTATGGTACGCATTACTATTCCTGGAATGCCTGGAAGCAGGAAATGCATGAGCGGATTCATCGCCTGGAACATATCCGCCAGCTCAATGCCATCAATACGATGGTGGGTACGGCACAGGCAAATACCCAGACTGCGGGCATGTTCGGAAAGGGTAGTGAGGAACATGGACAAACCATCCCTGCAGTTCTCGTTCCGAATGGTCAGAACTTCTGGACTCCTCAGACGCAGGATACAGAACAGAAATGTATCGCACCTTATTATTATAAGGATACCCATCTGCAGGGCTTCCGCTGCAGCCACTGGCTGGTGGGCGGATGTACGCAGGATTATGGCTCTTTCACGGTGGCAGCGCTTGGTGGAAAGCTCCGCCTTCAGCCAGAACAGAGAGCTACGGCATTCAGCCATGAAGATGAAGTCTCTCATCCTCACTACTATGCTGTCCGCCTGAAGGATGAACATCTGAAGGCAGAGATGACAGCCTTGAGTCATACCTCCTTTCTCCGTGTTACTCCGGAGCAGGATGAGCTGGTTCATCTTGTCATCAATCCGAACAGCGATGAAGGACAGGGATACATCGAGATTGATACCATCAATCATATTGTCTATGGTTATAATCCGGTGCATCGCATCTATCAGGGATGGGGAGAACCGGCTGGTTTCTCCGGACATTTCGTCTTGGCTTACGATGAGAAGGACCTGGTGGATTACGGTGTTTTCGAGGGCGATAGGAAGATGGTAAGAGGTTTGAAGGTGCAGGGCAAACCACGCATTGGCGCCTGGCTCACCTTCCGTGGCAGATCGGGTAAGGCGATGGAGTGGATGTCGGGTACATCCTTTACTTCCCGCGACAATGCTGTGGAGAATCTCAATGCAGAAAACTATATGTATGGCGGATTGGATTTCAACAGCATGATGGAGTATGCTGCCGGAATCTGGTGTGACCGACTTCATACCATTGATGTGGAAAGCAAGGATGCTGGCAAGGTCAACCAGTTTTATGGTGCTCTCTACCGTGCATCCTTCCTCCCTCATGAAATGAGTGATGTGAATGGCGATTATCCGGAGTTTTCTACAGGTACCGTGAAGATGGGCAATGCTACCCTGAGTTCCAAGGGATATGCCGTTCCTGCCTATTCTTATCTCCGCAAATTTGGCGATTTCTCCATGTGGGACATCTATCGTGCAGAGTTGCCGCTCTATAGTCTCATCACTCCGAAGATGTCGGGCGAGATGATGCAGTCTCTGGTTCAGATGTACAAGGAAGGCGGCTGGATGCCTATCTTCCCATGCTGGAACAGTTATACGGCGGCGATGATTGGCGATCATTCGGGTGCGGCTCTTGCCGATGCGTATGTCAAGGGCATTCGCAATTTTGATGCAGCCAAGGCTTACGAGGGAATGCGACTCAATGCTTTCTCTACTCCTTATCTGGCGAAGGATTATCGGGATGGAAAGGGCCGCCGTGCCATCAGGTCGTATATGGATAATGGCTATATTCCGTTGGAGGATATGGTGGAGGAAGCCTTTCATACCAACGAGCAGACTTCCCGTACCCTGGAATATGCCTATGATGATTATGCCGTGGCACAGATGGCGAAGGCTCTGCATGATTCCTGTCAGGATGCCACTCTGCGCCAGAAGTATCTGGAGGATTACAATGATCTGATGCGCCGTTCCGAGAACTGGCGCAATGTCATCAATCCTGCTACAGGATGGGCGGATGGCAGATACGAGAATGGCAAGTGGGAGAATAATGAAGACCAGGTGCACCGCAAGAGTTACATCACCGAGGGTGCTACCTGTCATTATACCTGGTATGTTCCGCAGAACCCGGAAGGTCTGTTTGAGGTAATCAGAAACAGTGAACCGATGGATAAGCAGGAAAAGCAGATAGAAAAGATGGAAAGGAAGATGGAGAAAAAGGGCGAAACTCCTGTTCGCAACGAGAAGGTGATAGCCCGACTGGACAAGATGTTTGATAACGGATGGTATTGGCATGGTAATGAACCTTGTCATCAGGTAGCCTATCTTTACGACGCTGCCGGGGCTCCTGAGAAAACGCAGGAGCGGGTGCATCATATTCTCCAGACCGAGTATAATGATACGCCGGGCGGATTGTCGGGAAATGATGATGCAGGACAGATGTCGGCGTGGTATGTGTTCTCGTCTATTGGATTCTATCCTGTATGTCCGGGTACACCTTATTATTATATAGGTACTCCAAGCTTTGACAAGGTCACTCTGAATCTGGAAAACGGTAGGAAGTTTATTCTTTCTGCGGATGGAGTGTCGAAGGATGCTTTCTATATCCAAAAGATGAGCTTGAACGATAAACCGTTTTGGGGTTACAAACTGTCGCATAAGGATATTTTGAATGGTGGTAAACTTAAGTTTCAGATGAAAAAATGACAGAGCATATTACTTTCTTTATTTATGGATTGTGCGTGATGTTCTATTCGATGATGGTTTGGATGTTCTATCGAAAGAACAAGGAAAAGCTTTCTAGATTAATCACTTGTCTGATGGCTATCTTGGATATGGAATGCCTGAAGGACTTGTTGCTGTTTGTGGATGGCATTGGTGCGCAATCGACTATTTGGTATCTGATGAATGCTATAGATATGGTCATCATACCTTTCTACATGTTCGTCTTGATGGAGTTGGTGAAGCCAGGATGGCTTACTTGGGGCAAAGGCATTTTGCATGAGGCAATCTTTATATTGCCTCTAGTCGTGTATGCTTTCACTCGCAAGGTTTGTTGGTTTGATGTTCTTGCTGGTTGCGGTGCCGTTTATGGAACCGTCACTTATGTGCTGATGTTCTTCTATATTGCTCGTTATCAGCGCCAGCTCAAGGAGCGTTTCTCTTATCAGGAAAATGTCAATCTCCATTGGCTCAGGGGCATTCTCACTTGCTTCTTCATCATTCTCATAGTTTGGACGGCGAGCTGCTATATGTTTGATGTAGATTTCGACAATGCTTATATGCTCTGTTCGTTGGTTGCGTGGATGGTAGTCTCTTACTTTCTGTATAGGCATGAGTCTGTGTTAGATGAGTTGCAGAAGCCTGATGCAACACAAAGTGATGGAGATACAGGTAAACCGGTATTGGAGGGAGACATATCTGCGATTATCAACAAATTGTTTGTCGAAGAAAAGCTGTTCCTCAATCCACGTCTTAAGTTGTCGGATGTGGCACGGCTTGTGGGAACGAACCGTACTTATCTCAGTAGATTTTTCAATAAGGAAAATGGATTGACATTCTATGATTATGTGAATAATCTCAGAATCAAACATGCCGAAGAGCTCTTGCTGACCACTCAACACTCCTTGGTTGAGGTAGCTGAGAAATCGGGTTTCAATTCGCTCTCCACTTTCCGAAGGGTCTTTGAGGGAAGCCATCATTGTACTCCTAATGCTTTCCGCAGTGTTCACCTTCCCAAAAAGGAGGAGTGAAAATGGATTGATAATGAGCTGATTGTATGATTTGACGTGTCGTTTTACGGAATGACACGTCATTTTTTTACGCTATGGTTTAGCATTTTTACCCTTTGAATCCTGATTTATCGACAAAAACGCTACCTTTGCAATATCAGAAATGATAATGATATTGAAAACCTTTAATAATATAAACGAACGTATGAAGAAAATCTTAACTCTATTTGTAGCTCTTATGCTTGTTATAGTAGCGTATGCTCAGGCAAATTTGCTAACCACGCAGTTGGTTGTAGATTTGAAAGAAGCAGGTACACTCTATGATATGTTGCCGGATGATCAGCGCCCCTTAATAACTAATCTAAAAATTAAGGGACCCATCAACGGAACGGATGTGAAATGTCTGCGAGAAATGATGGGGAAAGAAGACAATCTAGGTAGTTATAATCTTTCTGTTAAAGAAGATTTTGTTAGTTCTTCGGAAACCGCGGAATCAAACTTGAAAATATTGGATTTGAGTGAAGCTAGCATCGTCGAGGGTGGTGATGCTTATGGAACTATTCTGACAGGAAGTCCTATGGATCAGACGAAAGCTCCGTTGTATTCAGCCAATAATACCATAGGCTCATATATGTTCAGTGGATGTGCAAGTTTAGAGAATCTGATGCTTCCTTCGTCCGTGCAAGTCATAGAAAGTTATGCTTTGGCAGATTGTGCTTCCCTTATTTCCATTACCCTTCCTGCGGATCTTATGGCGATTCCTAAAGGAATGTTGCGTGGTTGCGAATCTTTGGAACAGTTTGATGTGCCTTCTGGTGTTTCTGAAATAGGAGACTTCGCTTTCAAGGGAACAGGTCTTAAAAGTTTTACTTTTCCTGAAGCTATTACGGTAATTACTCCGATGCTTTCTGGAGCTGAAAAATTAGAGTATATAGTCATCCCTTCTACGGTTACTTCTATCAAATCAAATGGTATGACGGGAGCATTTGCTGGTCTAAAAGCCCTTAAGGAATTAAGAATTCCTGAAAGTGTGACGGGGAATTTGAGCGATTATATGCTTAGTGGCTGTGAATCTTTGGAACGACTCTATATCCCAAGTAAGGCGGTTCTTACGTGGTACACGCTTCGGGGAATGAAAACATTGAGTGATATGTATGTCTATAGTGAGATGCCCCAGAGTCTCAATACGATGTTTTTCCAAAATTCGTTCAATTATAAGAAGACTGTACTTCATGTGAAAAAAGGTTGCAAGGCTGCTTATGCTGCTGCTTATTATTGGAAAGATTTCAAGGCTATTGTGGAGGATGCCGATGACGAGAGTACTGGCATTGCTAGTGTACTGATATTGGATGAGAAACAACCGGTAAGCACTTATACATTGGATGGCAAACGAATCGTTGCTCCTCGTCAGGGTGTTTGTATTAACAAGTATGCTGATGGTAAAGTGAAGAAAGTTTTGTTGCGTCAACGCTAATCGAAATTAAATAAAAAAGGTTGGCTACTTTTTTACGTTAATGCTTCTTGTTTTTTGCGACTTGAACATTGTTGTAAGATATACAGAGCGAAGAAATGTTCGAACAATGGCCGATTACCAGGAGAGGTTAACTTGTTTCTTGCAAAGGCCTACTGTTGCGGAATATATGAAGTTCTGCCAGTTGTTTGCAGGACCTAATGCAGGGTTGGTTAATCAAGGTGATTTTGTTTCAAATGCATTGCGTCAAGCTCATATTTCAGAGAGAGATGTCACCAAAGGTAAGGTATATTTCTTTAATGGTTTCTTTGATGCTAGATTATCGTCTCCTGGCGAACCACAAACTATTTTGAGAAAAATGAGAATTAATGTGGCGATAGCAATGCCCGATCGCGTGCTCTATATGCATGGTGTTTGGGATACTTTAGAGGATGAAATCCCAATGTTGCGACGTGACGATCTTTTGTATAGTCTGATAGCTATGTTTAAGAAAGAGGATGGACAAATTTCTATCGTTTCCAATACTGGCGTTAACTTGGCACCTATTGTTACAGATAGTTCGGGATTGCCTTGTTTGTTCCAGTATCAGTCGTATGATAGTCAGAATGTTTTGACATATAGTAGAACTCGTACAACCAATTGTGCCGATTTCTATACGTCTCTGATTGATATGCACGGACGTTATAACAAACAAGGTGCATAAAGATGGAGTTCTAAGATAATCTATCAATTTATATATAGTAAAAGAATCTGTCAGAAACAATCTGAACAGGTTCTTTTACATATTTGTTCTTTTAGTCCTTGTTGCTTCCTCCGAAGATGCGGAGCAGGTAGAGGAAGAGGTTGATGAAGTCGAGATACAATGTCAAGGCTCCGATGAGAGCCAGCTTCTGAGCACCCTCGCTCATATCGTACTGAGTCTGGAGCATCATCTTGATCTTCTGGCTGTCCCAGGCTGTAAGACCCACGAAGATGGCTACACCCGCATAGCTCAAGATGTATTCAAATCCGGAACTCTTCAGGAACATATTGACTACGGTGGCGATAATCAGACCAATCAGCGCCATAAAGAGAATCTTGCCGAGAGAGGTGAGATCCTTCTTGGTGGTGTATCCGTAGAAGGCCATCGCTCCGAATGTGCCGGCGGTGATGAAGAAGACTTTGGCAATGCTGGTCATTGTATATACTGCAAATACCGAAGATAGCATCGCTCCATTCAGTACTGAGTAGATTATGAAGAGCAGAGTGGCGGTACTCAGCGACAGGCGGTTCAAGGCTCCGGTGATGATGAATACCAAAGCGAGTTCTGCAATGATAAGACCGAAAAGCAGACCGCGGCTTGTCATCAGAGTCATCAACAGGGTAGGACTGCTGGCAACGCCGTAAGCAGTAACACCAGTAATGACGAGTGCCAATGTCATCCAAGTATAAACCTTGCGCATCAGTGCGGAGAATACACCGCTTAATCCACGTTCTTTCTCGTTGACAGCGAAGCCATTGCTTGACTGTCCGTTCTGACTATTTATCAGATTGTACATTTCTTTTTCTGTCATAATTCTAATTTCTAATTTAGTTGATTTTTTATTGTTTCTTGATGGCAAAGCTGATTATGCCACAATATAACGGATGCAAAGATAATGCCATTTCTTGAATCTGCCATTATATCTGCTCATTATTAACATTTATTCCGTTATTTTACGTATCAATGCGTAGATACTATGGTTACTTACGATGTGTCAATACGTCAGTGAGAGGTCGTCATGATGGTTCTGGCGGGTTGAAAGTAGGCTTCTTTCATTTATTGCCAGGTTATGGCAAGATATTGCCCCTTGCCAGGGCAACTTTGTGCCATTGCCAGGCAAGAAACGATACGTCGGGAGAAAGGATTCCCCAGGACTATCATTTTGATTCGACCACTCCTCTCGCCCTGTAATCAGGGGGTGTTCTGCTCGTAAAAATACTACTCTCGCTTTTACTCTTCACTCTTCACCAAACAGGCTGAATCCCCGATAAACACTAGGGGTGTGGGAGGTGAAGAGTGCACCGCCACTCTTCACCACTCTTCACTTATCGTAAGGCTCTGCTATTTTTTATTCCAAGGTCTGGTCATCATTTATGCTAAGGTTTGGTCATCATTTATGCTAAGGCTTGGTCATCATAGATGACGGAACCTTTGCCTGTCTGATATTCTTTTTCTCTAAAATGGTTTGGATGAAGAGTGGTGAAGAGTGGTGAAGAGTGCACCACCACTCTTCACCGCCTACAATCCCTGTGTTTATCGGGGGTTCAGCCTGTTTGGTGAAGAGTGAAGAGTATTTTTGAAAGTAGTTCTCTATTCATTTGGTAGAAAAGCCCGGAATGCATCTTCTTTTACGTGTGCTCGAACACAAACGTTCTTTCGCGCGTATATATATAATTAGGAGAAAAACGGATTTAAAGCGAGAAAAATGTTTATGAGTGTTAAATTTGAAAGAAAAATGCAACTTTCTTCTCGAAAAATTTGGTGGAATGGAAAATAGTTAGTACTTTTGCACTCGCTTTTGAGAAATACACTTTCTCTTAGCAAC
>CATXJC010000033.1 GCA_958369755.1 uncultured Prevotella sp. | reverse complement strand
GTACGAAGAGCTTCTTGCCCTCCTCAGCCTTGAACTGCTGACCGTTAATTTCTACAATTGCGTACATTAAATTAATTATATAAACGGGTTTCTTCGGGAGGCGTCCTGCATTGTGCCGGATCTTCTTTGAGCCCCTTCGAACTAAACTTTTCTGTAACATTTGCCCAATCCATGAGCATTCGGGGTGCAAAATTACAAATTATCTTTGATATGAACAAAATGTTGGGGAAATAAAGATTGCTTTTTAGAAAGATTTAACAGAAAAGCCTGTTTTTTATAAGAATACCGATTATTTGCTACCAGATAAGGGACTCGTGAATAGTATAATGTTCTTTATTGGGTTCAATAATATACTTCCGTAGGTTCAATGATATGTCTCCTTTGGCTCAATGATATGTCTCCTCTGGCTCAATGATATGTCTTCTCTGGTTCAAGGAGATGTCTCCTTAGGTTCAAGGATACGACTTCTCTGGTTCAAGAAGATACCTTCGTTATAGTTATGACTAGTGTCAGCAGCTCTGCTGAGCCTAGTCAGCAGGTCTGCTCACTATAGTCGGCAGGTCTGCTGACTGCAGTCAGCAAGTCTTCCGACTCAAGTGATATTACCTTTTAATCGTATACTTTCTTCTTGGGGACAATATATGCTATATGCTATTTGATGGAGGAGGTGTATAAAAAGAAAAAAGCGATGACCTTCACAGGCTACCGCTCCAAATCTTCAATAGGTATTAGTTTCCATTAAGGTAAAAAGATTGTTTTCAGGATAACTGGCTGCAAAGATACACGATTTTTTTCAAATCACCAAATATTTATTTGATTATTTTTGTTGTAATTCAATTGTGTGGGTGCACAAGGGCGTTAATTAACTTATTTTAGCAAGAAAGGCTGCGTAATCGATTGCAATTCTGTTGTTTTTTTTGTTTTGGTTTAGATTTCTTCAAAAGTATAAAGTGACGAACTTTCGAGACGAGTAGTGAAGTAGAGAAAATAAAAACAGGTTGGCGCAGAAGTGCCAACCTGTTTATGGAAAATACTATTATCTTATTCTGTTTGTTCGAATCAGGAAAAAGAAGTGATTACTTCTGCTTCTTGATTTTCTCTACGTAAGCATCAATGACAGCTACTGCTGTGATGTTTACGATATCCTGTACACTACTTTCTGAGTCAGTGAAGTGGATAGGCTTATTCAATCCCATCTGGATAGGGCCGATAATCTCTGCTTCAGGATTCAAACCCTGGAGAAGTTTGTATGCACCATTGGCGCTACTCAAGTTAGGGAACACCAAAGTGTTGACGTCTTTGCCCTTGAGGCGGGAGAATGGATACTTCTCATCGCGCAGATCCTTGTTGAGTGCATAGTTTACCTGCATCTCACCATCGATAGCGAGTTCAGGGAACTCCTTCTGCATCTCAGCAACGGCTTTCTTTACCTTAACAGGTGAGCCAATATTGTCTGTACCGAAGTTAGAGTAGCTTAACATGGCCATAACCGGCTCTTCGTTGAAGAACTTCACTGTACCTGCAGACAGCTTGGCAACATCGATCAGCACATCTTCGTCTGGGTGGCGGTTGATGAGCGTATCTGCGATATAATAAATACCCTTCTGGGTGTTAAGGATATGCATGGTACCGAAAGTCTTATATGGCTCACGGATTCCAATTACATCTTTTGCCACCTTAATAGTATTGCTGTACTTTGTGTAAAGACCAGTGATGAATGCGTCAGCATCACCCTGTTCTACCATTGACATACCGAAGTAGTTGCGCTCGTACATTTTATCATAAGCTTCCTCGAAACTGTAGCCCTCGCGAGCACGCTTCTCTGCCAGATGCTTGGCAAACTTAGCACGGCGGCCCTGTTCGTTATCGGCACGCATATCTACAATCTCAATATCTGAAAGGTCAAGTTTCAAACGGCTAGCAACACGGTTCAGACGGTCAGGGTTACCCAACAGGATTGGCTGGCAGATACCCTCTTGCTTTGCCTGGACTGCAGCCTTCAGCATAGTTGGGTTGCCACCTTCAGCGAATACTACACGCTGTGGGTGAAGGCGCGCTGTATCGTGGAGCTTGCGGGTCAGTTTGGTCTCCTGACCAAGCAGCTGGCGCAAATCCTGCTTGTACTTCTCCCAGTCTGTGATAGTGGTGCGAGCCACACCACTTTCCATTGCAGCCTTAGCTACGGCAGCAGAAACTTCTGTAATCAAACGTGGATCTACAGGTTTCGGAATGAAGTATTTAGGACCGAATGTAAGGTCGTTAACGTGGTAAACATCGTTTACTACATCAGGAACCGGCTGCTTAGCCAAATCGGCAATTGCATGAACAGCAGCCATCTTCATTTCTTCGTTGATAGCACGGGCGTGAACATCGAGTGCACCACGGAAGATGTATGGGAAACCGATTACATTGTTAATCTGGTTAGGATAATCTGAACGGCCAGTTGACATCAATACGTCAGGGCGGCTGTCCATAGCGTCCTCGTAGCTGATCTCAGGTACTGGATTAGCAAGAGCGAAAACGATAGGGTTGTCTGCCATAGAACGAATCATATCCTTGGAGAGCACGTTACCCTTGCTGAGTCCTACGAATACATCGGCGCCTTTCACAGCCTCTTCGAGTGTATGGACATCGCGGCGGTCTGTTGCAAAGAGCTTTTTCTGCTCTGTCAGATTTTCGCGGTCGCTGGTAATGACACCCTTAGAGTCGAGCATAACGATGTTCTTTACCTGTGCACCTAGCGCTACGTAGAGTTTTGTACAGCTGATAGCAGCTGCACCAGCACCATTTACGACAATCTTTACATCGGCAATGTTCTTGCCAGCTACCTCAAGAGCGTTCTTCAAGCCTGCTGCAGAGATGATAGCAGTACCATGCTGGTCATCGTGCATTACAGGGATATCGAGAGTTCTTTTCAGGCGTTCCTCGATGTAGAAACATTGAGGTGCCTTGATGTCCTCCAAGTTGATTCCACCAAATGTAGGAGCGATTTTCTCTACGGTTTCACAGAACTTTTCTGGGTCTTTTTCATCGATTTCGATATCGAAGACATCCACACCACCGTAAATCTTGAAAAGCAATCCCTTACCTTCCATCACTGGCTTTCCGCTCATGGCACCGATATCGCCAAGTCCGAGCACTGCTGTACCATTACTGATAACAGCAACCAGGTTACCCTTGTCAGTATACTTGTATGCATCGTCTGGGTTCTGCTGGATCTCAAGACATGGGAATGCCACGCCAGGAGAATAAGCAAGGCTCAGATCCGTTTGTGTGTGATAAGGTTTTGTTGGCTTAACCTCAATCTTGCCAGGACGGCCAGTCTCGTGATAACTTAAAGCCGCCTCTTTTGTAATTTTTACCATAACAATATATTGGTTTAAAGTTTATTTTTCTTTCATATTCGTGGATTTTTCGCACGAAATTTAAAAGTTTGTGCAAAGGTACAAAAAAACTTAGTAAAAAAGAATGGTTTTTTGATTTTTTTTGTATCTTTGCACAAAAATAGTCTTCAAACAAGTAAAATGGCAGAAATCAATCAATATAGACAAGAACTGAAAGACAGAATCATCTCTTATGCGATGCCTGAATTCTATAAGCGTGGGGTAAAAGCTGTCAAGATGGATGAAATCTCACAGGGACTTCATGTGTCTAAGAGAACTGTGTACGAGATTTTCGGTGACAAAGAAGAATTGTTGCTTGCTGGTATGATGCGTCAGCTAGAAGAAAATCGTTCGAAGTTAGAGAATTTCGCCAAGACCCAAGCGAAGAATGTGATAGATATTATCAGCTATGTCTATAAATTGCAGATGGAGCGCAATGGGATGGTGGGCGTTCTTTTTTATGAGGAGGTTCATAAGATGCCTCGTGTAGTGAAATTCTTCCAGGAAAATCATGCTCATGAACGGGAGGAGAGTGTGCGTTTCTTTGAGGCTGGTGTCAAGGAGGGGCTTTTCCGTAAGGATGTAGACTTCAATGTTGTTATGGACATAGGACATGTAATGATGGAGGAAATCATGCATCATCAGCTCTATCGTGTTCATTCGATGCAGGAGATATACGACAATTATATTTTGTGCCTGATTCGGGGATTCTGTACAGAGCGCGGCTTGGAGCAGCTAGACCGTGCTTTGAAAGAGTAGAGGCGTTGGCTTTAATATACAAAATGTACTTTTTGAGCGTATGTGTAATTACGCTTAAAAAAGAGAAAGAGGTTTCGGAGATGCTTTATATAGGCTCACGGAACCTCTTTTTCTTAATCCTTGTATAGCCAGTGGAGGAGCAGGTTTATAACTTTTGGATAGAAGCGGAACCAGCGAAACTTGGTAACAGGTTTGCCTCCGAAACCGAGAATGAATTCACGGTAGAGATTATTCTTAAGCGGAAGTCCTGCGTCCATAAAGTGGAGGTGTTGGGCATCCTGCTCCTGTGCATCAGAGAGTGCTTGCCAGATGGTCATTGTGTCCGGATGCAGATGGATGTAAGTCTTTCTCTTGAATGCAGAAAACCAAAGAAAGGCATTGCCTTGGTTGTAGATGCAGGTATAGCCGCCAATCACTTTGTCCTTATAGGTGATGATGACGTTTCTGGCATTACTACTTGTACTCAGTTTCTGAAAGAATGTTTCGTCAGGAACAAAACGGCGAATTTTCAGCCGATAATAATTTTTGAGCAACTGGTGATAACGATGGATGTCTTCGGGTGAAGTTGCCTCTCTACAACTTATTCCCTTTTTCTTCATTTTTTCAATCATAGCAATTTGTTTGTCTGAGAGTCGCTCTTGGGGAAGTTTGCTGTGTAGGGAGTTATGTATCTCTTGCCAGGCAATAGGTACATAGCCCAATTTTCTGAATTCCCGGTAACCCAGCATCTTTTTACTCATTCGGGAGAACTCGATGTAAAAGCAGAGTCGTTTGTGTAAGTGGATAGTTAGGCTGCGGAGTAACAATGGGAAAATAGCATTCTGTTCAGCATCGGGTGCATAAAATCCCTCTCCATACGCGTGCGCGTGCGTATATAAATAAGGTGGAAATAAAGATTTGCGGTGATAGAGGATGACGAGCATTTGTCCTACCACCTTATTCTCCTGTGTGGCGACAGCCATAAAAGGGGTTATGCCGGGTGTTTTTTCAAGAATCTGAAAAAGCTCCAAGCTATGAAAAAAGTCGCCTTCCAATAAATGCGGCATTTCTTCCAGTTTACCATATATTTCTACTTCATATTTTCTCACGAAGGCAAAAATAATAAATTTATCATAAAAAAGCAAGAAAAAGGGCTTCTCTATCGTTATTTTTTAGTATTTTTGCATAAAAAGTAGAACTTTAAACAAAATTACGTATGAAAATAGTGTTTATTGGGGCAGGTAATCTTGCTACCAATCTTGCGCTCGAAATATCGCAATCAGAACATCAGATTGTGCATGTTTTCAGTAGAACTAGGGAGTCGGCCTCTCTATTGGCTGAGAAGGTGAATTGTGAGCCTGTCAATGAGATGAGTAAGGTGGTCTGTGATGCAGATTTGTACATCGTTTCAGTGAAGGATGATGCGCTTGAAATGCTTATTCCTGAACTGTGCAAAGGAAGAGAAGATAAGATGTTTGTTCATACAGCTGGTTCCATGCCGATGGATGTTTTCAAAGATTATGCTCGTCATTATGGCGTATTTTATCCGATGCAGACATTTACGAAAGATAAAAAGGTTGCATTCGAAAATATTCCTATTTTCATTGAGGGATGTGGTGCTTTCGAAACTTCTTTCCTGAAGAGGTTGGCAGAACAGATTTCTCGTAGTGTCTATGAATTGGATTCTGATAATCGTAAGTATCTGCACCTGTCAGCTGTTTTTGCTTGTAATTTTGCGAATCATTGCGTAGCTATAGGTCAGCAGATTCTCGAAAATCATCACATTCCTGGCAGTGTTCTCCGTCCTCTGGTTATGGAAACTATGGACAAGGCTTCTTCGCATTCGGCAGCTGAAGTGCAGACAGGACCGGCTATTCGTAATGATCGGAACGTAATGGAGAAACAAATGCAACTTCTTGAAAAACAGCCAGAACTACAGCAGATTTATGAAATGATGAGCAAAAGCATATTCAAGTTCAAGAGATAAAACTGTTATCGGTTTAAGTTTGCAGTTAGGATTTTTCAGTACTAAAAACAGAAACAATTATGATTAATTACGATTTAAATAAGATAAAAGCAATCATCTTTGATGTTGATGGAGTTCTGTCAAGACAAACCATCACGCTTTCCAGTGCCGGCGAACCTTTGCGTACTGTTAATATCAAAGATGGCTATGCCATTCAGCTGGCTCAGAAGAAAGGTGTTCGTATCGTAATTCTGACAGGCGGTAATTCTCATGCCATACAGGTACGCTATGAAAATCTTGGTGTAGAGGATATCTTTATGGGGTGTTCTGTAAAGATAAAGACTTATGAGGAGTTCAAGCAGAAATATTCAATTACAGATGAGGAAATAATATATGTAGGTGATGATATTCCTGATTATGAGATTATGCGTCGTTGCGGATGTCCATGTTGCCCAGCAGATGCATGCTCTGATATTAAAGAAATTTCTACTTATATCTCGGCTTGTAACGGAGGTGATGGCGTGGGACGTGATGTCGTAGAACAGGTACTGAGAGCCAAGGGTTTATGGCTTTCTGATGCTAAGGCGTTTGGCTGGTAGAATTTAGTTAATAGTTGAAAGTTGATAGTTTATAGTAGAAAGTTTGCAACTGAATTTTAATCATAAAGTTCAAAGTAATAAGGTTTAAAATAGATGAATTATAAGATCATTTTGGCGAGTAATTCGCCTCGTCGCAAGGAACTTCTGGCAGGTTTGGATATTCCTTTTGAGGTGAAGGTGATTAGTGGTATTGATGAAAGTTATCCTGCTGACCTTGATGCTTATCAGGTTGCAGAATTCATCTGCAAGAAAAAGGCTGAGGCTTATCGTCCGCTTTTGAACGGAAATAATAGTGTTGAAGAGTTGGACGAGTCAGAAACTTTGATTCTTACAGCAGATACGGTTGTGATTGCGCCAACAGCTGGCGAACAGAATGACCAGGAAGGAAAGGGAGTCATTCTCGGGAAGCCTCGTGATACAGAAGATGCCAGACGAATGCTGAAGATGTTGAGCGGAAAGACACATCATGTAGTTACAGGTGTTTGTCTTACTACCCAGCATAAGCAGCGTTCCTTTTCAGTAACAACAGAAGTGACGTTCAAACCGCTTTCTGATGATGAAATCAGTTATTATATAAATCATTATCAGCCGTTTGACAAAGCTGGCGCCTATGGTATTCAGGAATGGATTGGCTACATAGGTTGTACGGGGTTGAAGGGGAGTTATTTTAATGTGATGGGGCTTCCGGTTCAGCGTATCTATGAGGAATTGAGGCGAATTTAGATTTTTTAAAATTAAATATTGTTCTATGTCGTAGATAATGAGTATCTTTGTGCGTTTTATGTAACTAACAAGGATTATGAGTGAAGAAATTTTAGCAAAAGCTCATGAGGTTTTGGACAATTATATGGAGAGCAATCATCACCGGCGCACTCCGGAGCGTTCCACTATCCTCGACACCATTTATTCTATGGGAGAGCATTTCTCGATAGAAGATTTGGGCAGAGAGCTACTGAAAAAGAATTTTCGCGTTAGCAGGGCTACGCTTTATAACACATTGCATCTGTTCCTGGAACTGAGGCTTGTGGTAAAGCACAGTCTGGCAGACGGCACCAAGTATGAGGCCAGTTATAGCGAGGACAATCATGTGCATCAGGTTTGCACGATTTGTGGCAAGGTAACCGAAATTGTAGCACCGCAGGTTACGGCTGCTGTGAAGGATATCAGAATGCAGCGCTTTCGTAAAGATGCTTATGCTCTTTACATCTATGGCGTATGCAGCGGCTGTCAAAGCAAGATGACTCGCAAACGCAAAAAAGAATAAGTATCAAGATAAAAAGATAAAAAATGAACACAGGTAAAGTAGATGTCCTGCTGGGTTTGCAGTGGGGCGATGAAGGTAAAGGTAAGGTGGTTGACGTGTTGACCCCTAAGTATGATGTCATTGCTCGTTTCCAGGGTGGTCCTAATGCTGGACATACATTGGAGTTTGAGGGCGAGAAGTATGTGCTTCGCTCTATCCCTTCTGGTATTTTCCAGGGTGGTAAGGTGAACATCATCGGCAATGGTGTGGTTTTGGCTCCAGACCTCTTTATGGGTGAGGCTAAGGATCTTGAGAAGAGCGGTCATGATTTGAAGAGCCGTCTTTACATCTCTAAGAAGGCACATCTCATCATGCCTACTCACCGTGTACTCGATGCTGCTATCGAGGCTTCTAAGGGAAAGAACAAGGTAGGTACTACTGGTAAGGGTATCGGTCCTACTTATACTGACAAGGTTAGCCGTACCGGTCTTCGCGTAGGCGATATCCTTGACAATTTCGAGGAGAAGTATGCTGCTCACAAGGCTGCTCATCTCAAAACCATCGCAAGTCTCGGTTATACCGACTTCGATATCACAGAGGTTGAGAAGACCTGGATGGAGGGCATCGAATACTTGAAGCAGTTTAAACTTATTGATAGCGAGGTAGAAATCAATAAGGTGCTCCGTTCTGGCAAGGATATCCTCTGCGAGGGTGCTCAGGGTACTATGCTCGATGTTGATTTCGGTTCTTATCCATTCGTTACTTCTTCTAATACTATCTGTGCAGGTGCCTGCATAGGTTTGGGTGTCGGCCCTAACCGCATCGGCAATGTTTATGGTATCATGAAGGCTTACTGTACACGTGTTGGTGCAGGTCCATTCCCTACAGAGCTTTTCGATGAGACTGGTGCCAAGATCCGTGACCTCGGTCATGAGTATGGTGCTGTTACCGGTCGTGAGCGTCGTTGTGGCTGGTGCGATCTTGTACAGCTCAAGTATTCTGTCATGGTGAATGGTGTTACCGAGCTTATCATGATGAAGAGCGACGTGCTCGATGGCTTTGATACCATCAAGGCATGCGTGGCATATAAGTTGAAGGATGGTTCTGTTACAACAGATTTCCCATACGAAATCGATGATGTAGAACCTGTTTACAAGGAGTTCAAGGGCTGGAAGACAGATATGACTAAGTTCACATCTGAAGATCAGTTCCCACAGGAGTTCAAGGATTATATTGCTTTCGTAGAAGAATTCCTTGAGACTAAGATCGGTATCATATCTATCGGTCCAGACCGTGCTCAGACTATTGTACGCAAGTAAATTATATAGTGTTTAATGTTTAGTGTTTAATGTTTACTTTGAGTGGTTTACATGGCGCTAGACATTAAACATTTAACATTCATATTAAACATTAATAAATGGCTCAGAAACCAAGTATACCAAAGGGCACGAGAGATTTTGGTCCTGTTGAGATGGCGAAACGCAACTACATCTTCAACACCATCAAGGAAGTGTATGCTCTTTATGGATTCCAGCAGATTGAAACCCCTGCCATGGAAACCCTTCAGACTTTGATGGGCAAGTATGGTGAAGAGGGTGATAAACTGCTTTTTAAGATATTGAATTCAGGCGACTATATGAATAAGGTGAGCGATGAGGATATTCATTCTCTCGGATCACTCAAATTAGCTGCGAAACTTTGTGAGAAAGGTCTTCGTTATGACTTGACCGTTCCTTTCGCACGTTACGTAGTGCAGCACCGCGAGGAGTTGCAGATGCCTTTCAAACGTTATCAGATTCAGCCAGTATGGCGTGCAGACCGCCCTCAGAAGGGACGTTACCGTGAGTTCTATCAGTGTGATGCTGATGTGGTTGGCTCTGATTCTCTCCTGAACGAGGTCGAGTTGATGCAGATTGTTGATACCGTGTTCACCAAGTTTGGTGTTCGTGTATGCATCAAGATTAATAACCGCAAGATTCTTACCGGTATTGCAGAGGTTATCGGCGAGGCTGAGAAGATTGTAGATATCACAGTGGCCATCGATAAGCTTGATAAAATCGGACTTGACAATGTAAACGAAGAGTTGCGCAATGACGGCATTTCTGAAGATGCCATTGAAAAGTTGCAGCCAATCATCTCCTTGTCAGGAACTAATGATGAGAAACTTGAAGTGATAGCGAAGGTTCTCGAAGGTTCAGAAGTTGGTTTGAAGGGTGTAGAGGAAACCAAGTTTATCCTCGATACCTTGAAGACTCTTGGCTTGAACAACGAGATAGAACTGGATCTCACCCTGGCTCGTGGCTTGAACTATTATACGGGTGCTATCTTCGAGGTGAAGGCGCTTGATACTCCAATGGGAAGTATTACAGGTGGTGGTCGTTACGACAACCTCACCGGCATTTTCGGTTTGCCAGGTTTGAGCGGTGTTGGTATCAGTTTTGGTGCTGACCGTATTTATGATGTGTTAGGTGCGCTCGACCTTTATCCGAAGGAGGCTGTAAATGCTACTCAGGTACTGTTTATCAACTTCGGTGAAAAGGAGACAGCTTACTGCCTGCCTATAGTAAGTGCAGCTCGTGCAGCCGGTATCCGTACCGAAATCTTCCCTGATAAGGCGAAGATGAAGAAGCAGATGAGCTATGCCAATGCCAAGAATATTCCGTTTGTTGTGCTTGCAGGTGAGAATGAGATGGCTCAGGGCAAGGTTACGCTTAAGAATATGGAAACTGGCGAACAAACCTTGGTTACTGCCGAGGAATTGATAGCCAAAGTAAATAAATAATACTCTCTTTCTCGTCCTCTCGTGCTCGTATATGTGAATATGCAGTGCGGCAGGGCGAGAGCTTTTTATGTGTTAGCGTGTATGCCTAACTATAATTTTAGTAACTTCTAAAAACTACAGACAAATGAAAAAAATAAAAGCTATTTTATGTGTATTCATACTGGCGTTGCTGATGACATCCAGCACAAAGACAACAACGATTTTTGTAATAGGTGATTCTACTGCTGCCGAGAAAGGTGGTTTTAGAAATAATCCAGAGCGAGGATGGGGGATGGTATTGCAAGGCTTTTTTGATGACAAGGTGATTGTTGACAATCATGCTGTTAATGGTCGTTCTTCTTTGAGCTTTATCAATGAAGGAAGATGGAAAAAGGTTTTGGATAGAATAAAGCCAGGTGATTATGTGTTTATTCAGTTTGGGCATAACGATGAGAAGTCAATGCCTGACCGTCATACTGATCCGGGATCTACTTTTGATGCAAACCTTGCCAGATATGTAAATGAGACCCGTGCTAAGGGCGGCATTCCTGTACTGTTCAATGCGGTGGTTCGTCGCTGCTATTATTCTGCAGAATTGAAGAATGATGATGACGAGAAGCTTCGCAATAAAGTATATGATGGAAAGGAACAGATTAATAGCGATACCCTTATCGATACCCATGGAGCTTATGTGATAGCTCCCCACAATGTAGCAAAGCAGCTGAATGTTCCGTTTGTTGATGCTACCAAGATTACCCACGATATAGAAACGGGCATGGGTATTGAAGGCAGCCGCAAATTACATATGTGGTTTATGCCTGGCGAGAATCCGCAGGTTCCTAAGGGTAAGAAAGATAATACCCATTATAATGTATATGGTGCACGTGTGGTTGCCGGTGCGCTTGCTGATGCTGTAGCTGAGCAGGTGCCAGCGCTGAAGTCTCATGTCTGCCATTATGATTATGTAGTCTCTGCAGAAGGTCGAGGCAATTTCATGGATTTGCAGAAGGCTGTAGATGCGGTTCCTGTAGGCAAGAAGGCTGTTATCCGTATTTTGGGTGGTGAATGGAAGAAGCCAATCATCGCAAAAGGCAAGAAGATTAAGTTTGTCAAGTCATTTGGTGCTAAAATCAAATAGTAACAGGCTTTTTAAAAACTCCCGATATCTTTGAAATTACATGGCGATGTAGAAGTCTGTGCGTCGTGACATAGAACAAAATGCATCGCCATGTAGTAAACCTATACATAAAAGGGGTACTTTCACAAGCACCCCTTTTCATATTATACAAAAACATTATGAATTATTTCTATTAGCGAACAAGATTTTAATTTCTATCTTTGTCTCAATTATCTAAAAGTTTCAAACGTTCACCAGAATTGCTTTTGGCAAGGGGCTATTCCTACTCGTAGGATAACCTCAGTTCTGATGTTTATCATTTACGGTTGCAAAGGTACGAAGATTTTTATAATTGTGCAATACCTAAAAATGGGGGTTTTGATGAATACCTAGAAATGAGGAATGAAAATGGGGGAGAGTAGATATGAAAAAAGGAAGTCCTTATTGAAGAACTTCCTTTTTATGAGGTGTCTAGCGGAGTCGAACCGCTCTACACGGTTTTGCAGACCGTTACCTAACCGCTCGGTTAAGACACCTTGTGTAGAACAATCATTTCTGATTTGCGAGTGCAAAGGTACTACTTTTTATTGGTTCTACCAAATTTTTATGCAACTTTTTTAATTAAAACAATCACTTTCTTTGTATCTTGCTCATAATGAACGGGTTCTGAAATGCTTTAATTTTTGTCTGGTTTCCTCGCTGCATGACAGTAAAAGTAGTTTTAACAGCTCTTTTATGAGAGCTACTCTTGTTTTTTCCGCTGAGTAGCCTCTTTCTTTTTATTCTTTTGGCATTTCTCAACGAATGGGCAACCTGAACATTGATAGTTTTTACACTCTCGTGCTTGTTTGATGGAGCGGTAGATACAAATGGCGGCATACGTGATGCATGCCGCCAATATGATTGCTATGATGATATACTGTATCATAAGCATAGGTAAATTAACATAATACTAACCTACGGCGTTATAACCATTGGTTGAGTTTTTGCGCATGATGTCGCGGATGTTCATCTCCTTGAAACCCTCTGCGCGTTTCTGCTCTTCAAGCTCTTTCTCTTCCTCGATGTCCTTTTCTGAACGGGTGAAAGTGAAAGCCTTGTACTTAAATTCTGCAATCGCCCAACCTACGAGGCCTACAGCGATTAATGCAACAAATCCAATTAATGCGTTCATTTCTCTTTATATTATAATAATGTATAAACTGAATTAATAATCATCGTCGGCTACATCTTCTGCATCATCAAGACCGAGGTTCTCCGGGTCTTCGAAGGTAGTACGGTAGCTTTCCTCAGTAAGCTTGTCGTCATCGAATGCATCGTCATCCTCATCTGGATCGTTGTAGTGATCCTCGATTTCTGGTGCATCCTCGTCTTCATCCTCGTCTGGGTCGAGCAGGTCGTCGTTGCGTTTCAAATCATTCTCATCTTCGAATCTCATGCGAACCTTTTCTACCTTTGGCTTCTCCTTGGCAAAGATAGCTTCTACCCAAGAACCTTTTGGTACCACGAGCACTTCGTAGTCATCGGCGAGCTTTTTCTCGTACAGACCTCCTGGCTTTTTCAGGCGGTCAGCAGGAAGAGTAGTTGTGCTGATGTCGAAATTACTTTCGATGATGTCCTGGATGCTCTGAGGCAGACTCTCCCAGCCACCACCAAAGTTGCGCTCCAAGAGTTCGATGAGCTTATTGGCGGTGATGTGACTTACATTTTCGTAAGTAAGATCAGTAACACGCATGATAGGGCGCTTTTTGATGGCATACTTCTCCTTCTTGTCGTTGATACGGAAAGTGCCAATCTTAAAGCCGCGTGCCATCAGTTTGTCAATCACTTCAGGACGGTCTACCGTCACTGGTTCCATTTCGAATGCGCTGCGGATCACTGCGATATACTTGTTCTGGTAATCCTTGAGGTCAGCATCCTTTTCTGCTGCTTCCCAAAGACGGAACACATCGTTCTCCTGCAATTCCCAAATGCTACTTTTAGTAACATTCTTCAGTGTTAATATTTTATCTTTATTCATCTTCAATTATGTTTGTGTGTGCAAAAGTAAGTACTTCTTTTTATATATCCAAATTTTCTTGCTGTTTTTTTGTGTTTTTGGTCACTTTTTTATTTGGAATTCGATTTTTTTCATTACCTTTGCACGTACTATGAGTGAACCGTTAGCTGAAAGAATGAGACCTCACACGCTTGCTGACTATGTAGGACAGCAGCATTTGGTAGGTGAGGGGGCCGTGCTGCGCAAGATGATTGATGCAGGGCGCATATCCTCTTTTATCCTCTGGGGCCCCCCTGGAGTGGGCAAGACTACCCTTGCTCAAATCGTGGCACAAACCATCAAGGTGCCGTTCTTCACCCTCTCTGCGGTGACCAGTGGCGTAAAGGATGTCCGCGAGGTGATAGAAAGAGCAAAAAGTGGTAGATTCTTTAATTCGGCTTCTCCTATATTGTTTATTGATGAGATTCACCGTTTCTCCAAGAGTCAGCAGGATTCGCTTTTGGGTGCGGTAGAGAAGGGTATTGTTACGCTGATAGGTGCTACCACCGAGAATCCTTCATTCGAGGTGATTCGGCCGCTGTTGTCCAGGTGTCAGCTCTATGTGCTCAAACCGCTTGAAAAGGCTGATCTTGAAGGGCTTCTGCATCGTGCCATTACGCAGGATGTAGAACTCAGAGAGAAGAATATTAAGTTGGAAGAGACGGGCGCGCTGCTGCGATATAGTGGTGGAGATGCCCGCAAACTGCTCAATATCCTGGAATTGGTGGTAGAATCTGCCGGATCTTCGGAGATTGTGATTACCGACAGGATGGTAGAAGAGCAGTTGCAACAGAATCCACTGGCTTACGATAAACAGGGTGAGATGCATTATGATATTATCTCTGCCTTTATCAAGAGTATTCGCGGAAGCGATCCCGATGCTGCGCTTTATTGGATGGCGAGGATGATAGAAGGAGGAGAAGACCCGCAGTTTATAGCCCGTAGGGTTGTGATTAGTGCCTCTGAGGATGTGGGACTTGCCAATCCGAATGCACTCCTGCTTGCCAATGCAGCTTTCGATACGGTGATGAAGATAGGGTGGCCCGAAGCGCGTATCGCCCTTGCTGAGGCTGTGGTTTATCTGGCCACGAGTCCGAAGAGCAACAGTGCTTATCTGGGCATTAATGATGCGCTGGCTACTGTACGGCAAACGGGTAATCTGCCTGTTCCACTGCACATCCGCAATGCTCCTACCAAACTGATGAAAGATTTGGGCTATCATGACGGATATAAGTATCCTCACGATTATCCTGGACATTTCACAGAGCAGCAGTATCTGCCAGACGAACTGAAGGATGCCCGCTTCTGGCATGCGCAGCATTCGCCTTCCGAGGAGCGCCTCTACAACTGGATGGTTACCTGCTGGGGAGAAAGATTCAAGAATTAGTGATTTAGAATAGATATATAGATAATTAGAAATTGATATTTAGAACAACTAACTGATACGAGAAAATGATGATACATGGCGATCCTGAATTCGTGCTCACGCTTCATAGCGTGATAGAATTCATCGGTACATTTGCTTTTGCCCTTTCGGGCATTCGCCTGGCAGCAAGTAAGCACTATGATTGGCTGGGCGGTTTTGTTTGTGGTGTGGCTGTAGCCATAGGTGGTGGAACCATACGAGATGTGATGCTTGGTGTGCGGCCGTTTTGGATGTTGAGTCCTATCTACCTGATTTGTACGCTGTTTGCGCAGTTGGTAGTGATTGCTTGCCACCGCTATCTTAAGCGTCTTGACAATACCTGGTTTCTGTTTGATACCTTGGGCTTGGCGCTTTTCAATATTGCGGGCATCCAGAAGTCGCTCGAATGTGGTTTCTCTTTTTGGGTAGCCATCATCATGGGCTGTATCACGGGTGCTGCAGGTGGTGTTATCCGCGATGTGCTTCTTAATGAAGAGCCGGTCATCTTCCGAAAGGAGATTTATGCGATGGCTTGTGTCGCCGGTGGTTTGGCTTATTGGGGATTGAGCTATCTGGGTGTGAGCCTCTATATTACGGTGATTGTAGCTTTCAGTGTGGTCTGCGCCATCCGATTGCTGGCTGTAAGATACCATATTTCACTCCCGAAGCTGAGGGATGAAGAACAAACTGTAGAATGAAAAGGAAAAAATGAAATTGATAAATAACAGATAACAGATGAAAAGACTGAAAGCGATTTTGATGCTCGTTGTTGCAATGATGCTGATGTCGTCGGCAACAATGAAGGCTCAGAACAAACGAGAGTTTCGTGGAGCCTGGATACAGTGTGTTAACGGACAGTATCTTGGCAAGAGTACGCAGCAGATCCAGGCGATGCTTACCAGACAGCTTGATGAACTGCAGAAGGATGGCGTGAATGCGATTATCTTTCAGGTTCGTGCCGAGTGTGATGCTCTGTATAAGAGTGATTTAGAGCCTTGGAGCAAGTTTCTTACGGGGGTGCAGGGAAAGGCTCCTTCTCCTTATTGGGATCCGTTGCAGTGGATGATAGAGCAGTGTCATAATCGTGGCATGGAGCTTCATGCCTGGATTAATCCTTATCGTGCCAAGCATAGCGTAACTTCTTATGAGCAGGTTTCGCCGAAGAATATCGTGAAGAGGCGTCCTGATCTCTGTTTTCAGTATGGCAAGCTGACGCTGTTGAACCCTGGGTTGCAGGCTGCAGCCGACTATATTTGCGAGGTGGCTGTGGACATTGTAAGCCGATATGATGTTGATGGATTCCATATTGATGATTATTTCTATCCATATCCAGAGGCCGGACGTCAGATTCCTGATCAGCAGCTCTTCCGCCAGCAGTCGCGCGGCATGCGAAACATAGGTGATTGGCGCCGTGATAACGTGAGCCGGTTTGTAAAGCAGCTCAGCGAATCCATTCATGCCGTTAAGCCTTGGGTCAAGTTTGGTGTTTCTCCATTCGGCATCTACCGCAACAAGCGTACCGATCCTAATGGTTCAGAAACTTTCGGCCTCCAGAATTATGATGATCTTTATGCAGATGTATTGCTTTGGGTGAATAATGGTTGGATAGACTATTGTGTGCCTCAGATTTATTGGGAGATAGGCAATCGTGCTGCCGATTACAAGACGCTCATAACCTGGTGGAATAAGCATGCTGGCAACCGCCCATTATATATAGGTGAAGATATAGAGCGTACAGCCAAGTTTGCTGACCCAGTCAATCCGCGCAGTCATCAGTTGCCTGCCAAGCACCGTTTGCATCAGCAGATGAATAATGTGAAGGGCACTGTGCTCTGGTATGCGCAGACTGCTGCCGATAATGTAGGTAATATCGGACATACACTCCGCAACAATTATTGGAAGTATCCAGCATTGCCACCCTCTATGCCTTTCCTTGATAATAAGGCGCCAAAGGGGGTAAAGGGTCTCAAGCTGATGTGGACCGAGAAAGGTCCGCTGCTGGTATGGAAGGCTCCTAAGGCTAGCAAGAAAAAGTGGGGCGATCAGGTGAACCGTTTTGCTATCTACCGTTTTGAGAAAGGAGCTAAGGTAAATCTCAATGATGTTTCTGCACTCCAGGCAGTTACTTATGATAATTTCTATCGCATCCCTTATGTGAGTGGCAAGAAATATGTGTATGTAGTAACTGCTCTCGACCGGGTAGGAAACGAAAGTAAAGGTAAGAAAAAGAAAATTTCTTTTTAGATTGGTTAGATGATATAAACGGAAAGACCGTTTAAAACAGAAAAACCGTTGTACTCGATAGGAGAGAGTGCAACGGTTTTTTATTTTGTTGGGATGGGGGAGCGGGTAGTCCTTACATCCTGTATTTTTTTTATTCTTTCAGCAGGTCGTTCAGGAAGTTGTCCAGATCGTTGTCCAGATTCTCCATCAAGTCACCACCTACGATGATTGTATCATCGTCAGCAAGATAGAGCTCGCCAATATGCTCTTTATCCTCATCTTCGAGCACAAAGCTGTATGGCTTGAGAATGCCGAGATGATCTATGATATCAGCCTGTTTGCGCAATACATCGCGAAGCAGCTTTGCTACCTCGTCGTAGAAGTCTTCATCCTTGTTTTCTATCCATTGCTCAACAACGCAGCGGGTAATCTCGTTGTCATCGTCGTCAAAGGCCAGGAGTTCGCCACTGTCTTGCGAAACCCTTACGTGGATGTCGGTCATTTGAGAAGTCTCGTCGTCAGATTCTGGCGCTGGGAACTTTTGAGCCACTTTTCTGATAAAGCGCTCTACTTGCATGATTGTTTGCTCTAATGTTTCCATATCAATTCTTTAATAATCAATGCAAAGATACATAAAAAATTGATATCACCAAAAGAAGTTGCTAAAAAAAAGCATTTTTGCTTTTAATTTGTTCTCAAACTGCCTGATTCAAGGGTATAGATAACGTTTACGCTTCTTTTTTTATATTTTCTTTTCGATTTTGTTTGCCATTTCTAAATAATGTAGTATCTTTGCACTTGAATTGCAAAAATGCAATCTCAACATTACAAATGAATAACAAAATAAAACATTCTGGCATCGTAGAAAGCGTAGAAGAAGGTTGTGTGTGCATTCGCATCGTACAGTCGTCAGCCTGCAGCGCTTGCAAGGTGGCTGCTCATTGTACTGCATCTGAATCGAAAGAGAAGATGATTGAGGTTTCTACCTCTGAGACGTCTCTCTACCACAAAGGCGACAGCGTGGTGGTGACTGCAGATTCGGCTGTAGGCTTCAGAGCCAGTTTCTATGGCTATCTCTTGCCGCTGATACTGATGGTGGTAGCTTTGGTCGGTGTACTGAAAGCTACTCACTCAGAGGGAGCCGCAGCGCTCTCGGCATTGGGCATTCTCATTCCATACTACGTGGTGCTCTACTTATTCAGAAACAAACTTAAAAACAAACTGAGCTTCTCTATTGAATCATAGGGTACGTGATGTGCTCCTGTGGCTTCAGCGATGAGCCCTTTATTTTAAAACAAAGAAAATAACAAAACACAAAAAATTATGAATTTTATTTTGATTGCTGTCTTGGTTCTCGGAGCAATCGCGCTGATTGCAGCGCTGGTTCTCTTCGGAGTATCTAAGAAGTTTGCCGTCGAAGAAGACCCTCGCTTGGGCCAGGTAGGAGAGATTCTGCCAGGTGCCAACTGTGGTGGTTGCGGCTTTGCCGGATGTTCCGGTATGGCTGCAGCTCTGGTGAAGGGTGCTGATGCCGGTTCTATCGATGGACTGATGTGTCCGGTAGGTGGTGCCGACGTGATGGGCAAGGTAGCCGACCTTTTAGGTATGGCAGTAGCCAATACCGAGCCAAAGGTGGCTGTGGTTCGTTGTAATGGTACTTGCGAGAATCGTCCTCGCATTGCCGAGTATGATGGTTTGCACACTTGTGCAGCTATGAATTCATGTGGCGCTGGCGAAACAGGCTGCGGGTTCGGCTGTCTGGGTTGTGGCGATTGCGTGGCTGCCTGCCAGTTTGGCGCAATCTCTATCAATCCTGAAACTGGCATTCCTGAGGTTGATGAAGAGAAGTGTACGGGTTGTGGTGCTTGCGCCAACGCTTGTCCACGTCATATCATCGAGCTCCGCAAGAAGGGTCCTAAGGGCCGTAGAGTTTACGTTCAGTGCGTAAACCACGATAAGGGCGCTGTTGCCAAGAAGGCTTGTAGCGTTGCTTGCATCGGATGCGGTAAGTGTCAGAAGGTCTGCAAGTTTGATGCTATCACCATTGAGAACAATGTGGCTTATGTTGACTTCAATAAGTGCCGCATGTGTACCAAGTGTGTTGACGAATGCCCAACAGGTGCTCTCGTAAAAGTTAATTTCTCAGTTAAAAAGGCAAAGCCAGCTGCTGAGGCTGCTCCTGTAGCAGAAACTCCGGTTGCTGCACCAAAGGCAGAGGCTCCTGTAGCCGCTCCAAAGGTAGAAACTTCAGAAGAAAAGAAGGAGGATTAAATCATGAATTTGAGAACTTTTAGAATTGGTGGAGTTCACCCAGAAGAGAATAAGATTACTGCCGAGATGGCTACTCAGGTAGCTCCTCTCCCTAAGCAGGCTATTTTCCCACTTGGTCAGCACATCGGTGCTCCTGCCAAGCCTGTAGTTGCCAAGGGCGACAAGGTGAAGGTGGGTACACTCATTGCTGAGGCTGGTGGCTTTGTGAGTGCTCCTATTTACAGTTCCGTATCAGGAACTGTGTTCAAGGTAGATACATCTATTGATGCTACCGGTTATCGCAAGCCTTGCATCATTATTAATGTAGAAGGCGATGAGTGGGAGGAGAGTATCGACCGCTCTGATAAACTCGAGACGCTTGAGGCTCATACTGAGCTTACTCCAGAGGAAATCGTAAACCGCATCAAGGTAGCAGGTGTCACTGGTATGGGTGGTGCCGGTTTTCCTACCTTCATCAAGCTTTGTCCTCCTCCAGGAGCCAAGGCTGAGTGCGTCATCATCAATGGTGTAGAGTGTGAGCCTTATATCACAGCCGACTATCGCCTGATGATGGAGCATGCCGATGAGATTC
>CATXJC010000032.1 GCA_958369755.1 uncultured Prevotella sp. | reverse complement strand
AGTTCAACATGAGCATCAACAACCCAGCCCTCACCGCTCAGGTATTGGTTAACGTGGCTCGCGCTTCATTCCGTCTCCAGCCAGGTTGCTACACCATGCCAGAGATTCCTGTCATCGACATGTTGCCAGGTACCCGTGAGGAAGTCGTTGCAACTCTCGTATAAAGACATTGAACTTTGAGCTTGGAACATTGAACTTTATGATTAGTTTAACTGGTTCAGATTCATAGTTAAGCAAATAATAAAGGCTCGCAAGAAATCGAAACTTCTTGCGAGCCTTTTTTGTATCTTATGTCTTAATCTCTTAATTTCAAAACATAAGCCGAATGAATATGTTCACACGCTTTACTCTACTGCAGTTGCACCCTGTCCGGCAACCAATGGCCAACCTGGGTTCTGGTAAACTACAGATGTGGTAAGATCGGTCTGGTCACCAGCTGCTGTCTGACGGAATACGCTCTGTGCGATAGGAGACAGATAGTGAGCAGGTGTAAAGTGATAACCATCAAATACCTGGTTGTTAATCTTGGAAATCTGGTATGGACGGATATAGTCGCCACTAATGGTCTTATCACTCATATTACCCTTACCTCCTTCAACATCTACGATAGCGAGGTTGGTTGTACCATCGAGCCATTTGCCCTCGTAAACAGTACCCCAGTACTTCATACCTTCAATCTGGTAACCGTTTACCTGGTCGCAAGCACGCCAGCGAATCAAGTCCTCCCAGCGGGAAGCCTCACCAATGAACTCATCACGACGCTCACGACGGATGTTGTAAGTAGTAGCATCTACCAACTTACCATGAGAATAAGCACCGAAGTCCCACTTAGCCTCCTCCTGCATGTTGGTAGCTGCGATAGTCTTGTTGTAATCAGGATCTACCTTGGCACGGATGCGGAGAGCACGCCAGTACTTATCAGCTGTAGCGTCGATAGTATGGTTCTTCAACCAGGAAGCCTCCATGTAGTTGAGGAGAGCCTCTGTGCCACGGAATACGATGCTACCACTCTCGCCGTAGTCGTGATTGAGTCCCTGCTGGGAATCATAGTTTTTACCCTTCTTTACTGCGAAACCTGTCACCATACGAGTCTCGTTGTTGCCCTTTACTGTCCATGAGAGGTCGGTTGGAACAGCACCCTCACTGGTGTAGTTCTCGATAGATCCATCCATCTTGGTGAAGAGCTGGATGCGAGAATCGCGATTCTGCAAGGTAGCCTTCACACCCTGGTTTTCCCAAGTTGGGTCGTAGCCTGAGCCGGCAGCGTAGATAGGCAAACCATTGCGCATGAGGAATGAGTTGACGAGGCCACGTGTCCAACCAGTACCACCGCCGTTGCGCTGCAACTGCATCTGCACGTTGTGGGTAACGTTAGCCTTTGCCTTATCAAAAGCACGATACATTAAAACCTCGCTATAGCCGCTCATATCCTTGTCACAGAACATGGTGTAGTAAGGATTGATACTTGCCAAGCTTGCATTCTGACCCTCTGGAGTATCCGTATTCTCTACGAGGTTGCCAACGAGCTTATCACCCAATTCCTTAGAAGACTTCATAGCCTCATCGAGGAAGTGATTGATGGAAGAATCGATGTCAAATCCCTGGATATCCTCAGCCTTGCCAGGCCAACCTGGACCACCTGGCACAAACGCAGTACCCTTGTGATACTTCTCCCATGTAGCCTCGAAGAGGGCTGCACGTGAACGGAGCAGAAGGGCTGCATCGCGAGAGATGCGGTTCTTGCCACCAGGAGCTGATTCCTGCAGCAGGTCGAGTGCCTTGTCAAGGTCGTCGAGAATCTGCTGAGCTACCTTATAACGTGGCTGGCGCTTTGAAGCCTCAACAAGAGTCTCCTTGTCATCAGGAAGCGCTGTGAGCACGATAGGGAAATCACCCAAAGACTGCAACTTGTCCAAATAAAGGTAAGCACGGAGGAAGTATGCCTCACCAATGTAGTGGCGTACCTGAGCCTCAGCACCACTAATCTGCTTAGCCTCGAACTTTGGCAATACCTGATCCAGGAAATAGTTCACCGAGCGGATATTACCGAAATCCCAAGCACCACCACTCTGACCTACTTTCCAGTTTCCAGGAACCCAACGGCTAGAATAACCGGTTCCCGCCTGGTTATCGGTATCGTTATCATAAGCAAAGGTACTCATACCATAGCTACCAGGACCAATACTTGTCAATACACCATAGAGATTCACGGTGTAGGCAGCCAGGTCGTCGGCGCTAGTAAAGAAAGACGCAGGTGTCACGTTGCTTTCAGGCTCCTTGTCAAGATAGTCATTGCAACTTGTCAGACCGAGCGTCGCGCCCAATAAGAGCATTGAAATATATTTAATTTTCATAAATTGTTTCCTTTCTATAATCTAAATGATAAGTTAGAATGTTACACTAAGACCGAATGAGAATGTCTTTGACAATGGATATGTCTTACCAATCTCACCGCCATAACCTGCTCCGATCAGCTCTGGATCACCAGCCTCTGTGAAGTTAGTGATAGTGAAGAGGTTCTCACCAGATACGAAGAAGCGAAGATTCTCAATATAAGCCTTGCTTGTGATAGACTTTGGCAAGGTGTAACCAATGGTGAGGTTCTTCAGACGGCCATAAGCAGCATTCTGCAAATAGCGGGTCTGAGTCTGGGTATTACGACCACCACCCCAGTCTGCACGTGGGTAGTATGCACCCTTGTTGTCCTCACGCCAGTAATCCTCGTGGAACTTGAAGCCGGTAGCCTGCCACTTACCAGTACCGATAGCACCCCAGAATACGGCACCACCTGCTGCGTAATCACGCTTGAGGGTTCCCTGGAAGAACACCTTGATATCAAAGCCCTTCCAAGCTGCATCGAGGTTCAAACCGAAGTTATAGCGAGGAGTAGAGTTACCGATGATGCGGCGGTCGCCAGATTTGTCGGCTGTACCCTCACCACCATTGATCTTGCCGTCGCCATCGAGGTCTTTATACATGATGTCACCAGCAGTCCAGCCACTTCCGAGTGCGCTCTGGTCAACCTTTGCGAGGTGCTTGTCCATCTCATCCTGGCTCTGTGCGATACCGATTGTGGTATAACCCCAGATGTCTCCGAGCTTAGCACCAGCATAGTATGAACCGAGCTTCTTAGATGGGTTAGGATACTTGTCGATGACCACCTGGTTATCACTCAATACGAGAGATGCACCATAGCTTACCTCACCGATTACGTCACGCCAGCCAATCTGGAGATCCCAACCCTTAGATGTCATATCAAGGTTGTTCACCTTTGGAGGATTGGCACCGAGGATAACAGGCAACTCAGGAGCAGGACCTACCATGTCGAATGTCTTGCGCTGATAGTAGCCGAACGATCCGGTGAGGCGGTTATTGAAAGCACCCCAGTCGAGACCGATTTCCCATGTACGGCTCTTCTCCCATGTAAGAGTAGAAGATACGAGACCTGGCTGTGAAGCGGTATTTGGCTTAGCGCCATTGATCAACCAGTTGCCACCCTGAGAAGAGAAGCCGATGGTTGGATAGAAAGGATACCAGTTGTCAGTATTCTGGTTACCCAACTGACCCCAAGAAGCACGGAGCTTCAATGTGTTTACGTAATCAGTCAATGGCTCCCAGAACTTCTCACGGGCAATGTTCCAACCTGCAGAGAATGATGGGAAGAAGTTCCAGCGGTTCTCGCGGAGGAAACGTGAAGATCCATCATAACGGAGGTTAGCCTCGAAGAGGTAACGGCCTGCATAGTCGTAGTTGATACGACCGAAGAAACCGGCTGTAGTCCATGAGTTATATGCACCACCTACACTTGGCTTGGTGGTTGTTGTATCAAGAGTAGGAAGACCAGACATGATACCGTTCTGCTGTGCCTTCATATTGCGCTGGCGGAACCATTCACTCTGGAAACCACCCATCACCTTCATATTGTGATCGCCAAATGAACGGCTGTACTCAGCAAAGAGGTTAGGGTTGAAATAGTTCGACTTGAATGAATACTCATACACGCTTGATGTTGCGTTGGTATCTACATAAGGATTGTTGTCGCAGTCGTAAGCGTATGTGGTCTGCCAGTCACGGTGGTTGAACTCTGTAACAATACGGTAGTTCAACTCAGCATTCAGAGTCAGACCCTTTACAGGTGTAGCAACAAATGAAAGCTGCTGAGAGAGACGGTCTGCCTGATTCTTGGCACGGCCACCATCCTGAAGACGACCGATGTATGACTCTGGTACCCAATGACCATTAGGATCAGTAGTTGGCATAATAGGCCAGTAACGGCACATATTGTGGAAGAACACATCTGTACCATTGATCAAATCACCAGGAGAATCGAAGTCTGTACGGGCAAAACGGGTATTGTAGGTCATGCGCAACCAGTTGGTTATCTGAGCGTTGATCTTACCTGTCATAGTATAGCGCTGCATACTATCATCGCCATGACGGAGAAGACCACCACGGTTGAGATAGTTACCAGAAACATAGTACTGCAAACGATCATCACCACCATTGATACTCAAGGTATGCTCCTGTGAGAAGCTGGTACCAAACTGCTCCTTGAGCCAGTCGGTATTACCAAGAGGCAAGAGTGGCGTATTGTCCCAAACCTCCCAACGGTTGTTGCTGTTCTTGAACATCTTCTGCATGGTAGGATCGCTCTGAGCCTTCTTGATCTGCTCGAGCTTCTCATCTGTAAACCAGACACCAGCACCGCTACCTACAGAAGCAGCGTTCATGTACTTAGCCCATGTATAAGAGTCCATCATCTCCGGCATGTTGAGTGGAGAATCAAAACGGAATGAGTTGTTGTAGTTAATGGAAGCCTTACCCTTCTTACCACTCTTGGTAGTAATAAGGATTACACCACCGGCAGCACGCGAACCGTAGATGGAAGAAGCAGAAGCATCCTTCAATACAGAAATGTTCTCGATGTCCTGTGGGTTGAGTGCGTTCATATCGCCCTCCATGCCGTCGATGAGCACGAGTGGAGATACAGAAGAACCGGCACCGATAGTACCTGTACCACGGATATTAAAATTCTTGGTTGAATTAAGAGTACCACCACTGCTTGGTGTAGAGAAGTTCATACCGGCTACTGCACCCTGAAGAGCGTCAACAACAGAGTTGACTGGGCGAGCACCGAGGGTCTTGGAATCAACGGTAGAAACGGCACCAGTGAGGTTTACCTTCTTCTGAGTACCGAAACCGACAACAACGACCTCATTCAAAGTCTTGTTGTCTTCCTTCATGGTTACATTGATGGCACCACCCTTCCATACCATCTCCACTGGCTCGAAACCAATGTAGCTGATACAAACGGTTGCACCATGCTGAACATCAGAAAGCACGAACTTACCATCCAAATCGGTGATGGTTCCACCCTGCTTTCCCTTAACTGTAACTGTAGCACCAATTACTGGCTCACCTGTAGGGTCAATAATGGTACCAGTGCATTGTCCGTTCTTGGACTGATTAGTTTCCTGGATACGAGTCACCCCCCCATATGCGTGAGTAGGAGTCATACCAAGAGCCATAATCATAGTACTTACTGTGAATAGTTGTCTAATCATAAGATATAGTTTAAAAAATGTTATTTGGTCCAATCATTTAATTCAGCCGATGTTATTCGGCTTACTTATTTAAGTTAGCCAATGTTATTTAATCCTTATTAATTTAAGTTAGCCGCTGCAAAGATATATTAAATTTTAATACGAACCGGTTTTTAATGAAACAAAATTCATTATTTTAAGACTTTTTAAGCAAAAAGTAGAAAAACATTCCAAAAAAAGGCTCACAAGAGAGATTCTTGCGAGCCTTTATGATCTTCCATTTATAAATAACGTAAAATCTACACTTCTATTTATTTATGCGTCATGATACCTAATTATTTATGTGTCATGATATCAAGCACCATATCATCAGTGGTCTTCATCGCATCGGCACCGATAGAGGTGAGGTTGTGGATACACTTATCCACATCATCATCCACGATACCCTCGGCAGAAGTTACGCACTTACCCTCCATGGAAAGAAGAGCAGAAAGCAAGGCTGTACTCACACCCGATGAGATCTTCAGGGCGCAGCTTGGCTTGGCTCCATCACAGATCATACCGGTAAGGTTTGCCACCATATTCTTGACAGAGTTGCAGATACGGGTAAAATCACCACCCATCAGATAGGTAATACCGCAACTGCTACCCGTACTGGCTACCACGCAACCGCAAAGCGCAGAGAGCTTACCCAGGCTCTGCTTGATATAGATAGCCGTTAAATGACTGAGCATCAAGGCACGAATCAGCTCTTCCTCGGTATTCTCGTTTTCCAAGGCATAAACCACCACCGGATTGGTGGCACAGATACCCTGGTTACCACTGCCACTGTTACTCATCACCGGAATCATGGCTCCACCCATTCGGGCATCGCAGGCAGAAGCGGTGCGGGAGAGAATATGAGAAAAGATGTTGTTGCCGAAGATACCACGGCTCAAAGGACGATCCATCGTCTTACCCAGACAGTGGCCATAGTTGCCCTTGATAGATTCCTCGGCAGCCTTCATATTATATTCTTTGGTCTTGAGGATGAAGCGAATCTCATCGAGCGGAGCGGTGGTTGCGAATTCGTAAACCAAGCGGAGATTCAACTGGATATCGTCATCCTCCACATCAGCCGCAGCTCCATCACGCTTGTCGAAAACCACCTCACCATTGCGCTCAACATACACAAAGTTGGTATGAGAACCGGCAATGATAGCTGTAGCTCTGCCGTTGCCGGCATAGCAGATTACCTCAATATAGAGTTTATCTACATCGCCCTGTTTCAGCTTGATGTTGATGTCAGCATTCTGGATATACTGCTTGCCCAGCTCCAGGGTATCAGGAGTAAGATCCTTGAGAACCTCGAGTTCATACTCAGGCTTTCCGATGAGGGCACCGAGCGAAACTGCGATAGGCAGACCGATCATACCGGTTCCTGGAATACCCACACCCATCGCATTCTTGAGCATATTAGGACTCAAGCGTACCTCGATGCGCTCCGGACGCTTACCCAGAGTGGTAGCAGCCTTAGCTGTACAGAGAGCCACAGCCATCGGTTCGGTACATCCGATGGCAGGCACAACTTCCTTGTTGACGAGCGCAATGATGCGCTCCCGCTTATTTTTCTCTAACATAATAAGAATAGGTATTAATCCTCCAACTGGAACAAAGGATCATCAGGAGTCAACATGGTTGGCTTCTGGTCGAATTCCTTCAGAAGCTGCTCAGAAGCATACTTCTTGTTTACTACCAGGCGGAACATGTACTCGTTGAACCAATCGTTGGTCATGATGAAGCATCCACCAAAACCATTGTCAGCACCCCAACTGTTCTCCACCTTCCACTTCACAGGCTTGCCGGCAGCATCGAGATCTACCGCAGTCAGAGTCATGGCATGGGTAGAACCGCTCTCGAAAGTAGCGATACGGTCTGCCTTGTTCATTGGGAATGAAGTGTTGAAGAGGCTGGCATAATCGAAGTTGTCGAGTGCCAGATAGCCACGCTTTCTGTCGAGTTGCTTGCCCACATCGTAGCTGGAATACATCTTATGACCATCCTTCAGGGAAGCGATGGCGAGCTGCGCAATCTCCTCCATAGGCAGGTTCAGGTACTTCCAGTTATGACCATCGTAGGTGTGGCGGTCGTACTCTACCTCGTATGTCTTGTGATAAGGACGGCGTGGGTCGTTCATCACCATCAGGAAGGTACCGTTGAGGTCCTTGCCAACAGTCTCCTCATAGAAACTCTTAGGAGTATATTTCTTAGCCTCGCCTACCTGCTTGCCATCCTTGTCGCGGAATGCATAGGTAAACTCCTTCACCGGCTCACCCAGAGTAAGGCTGAGCATGTGATAAACCTGGGCAAGCATCTCGGTCTTACGAGCCTGGATAGCAGCAGGTTTCTTGCCCTGGGCTACCATCTTGCGGAGCTCGAGACCATACTCGCGGAGTTTGCTGCTGATGAGACGGCTCATCTTGGAAGTATTGTTGCTGGAATAAGTCTCTGGCTGAGCGCTCATTGGTACGAGACCGTACTTGCTAGCCAGGTCGGCAACACCACAGAAAGTACCACCGTCATTGAGTGGATTCTTGAAGAAGAACTGCACCTGAGGATCCTCCAGGCTTTTCTTGCCGAGGTCGATGACCCCCTGGAGCATCAGGTTAGCCTTCTCCAGCTGGTCGTAGAAGAAGAGATAATCCTGAGAGAACTCTACTACTCTACCCTGCTTGTCGTTGACAGCAAAGTTGGAACGGAGTACATTGAAGCCGCTGAACATCCAGCAGCGTCCGGAGCTCTTCTGGTTATGGATGCTCTGAGAAGGAGTCTCAATGCTGAAATGAGTATCTACCGGAGCCTCATTCGCATGATTCTTCACGAGATCATCGATGTTGTTGCCAGCGATAGCGTTAAACAAAGCCTTGTTGGTCACACCGCCAGTCTGGCTTTTCTCCATCTGCTGGAGCATAGTCTGATTGATGCCGCCATTCTTGGTCTGCGCCATCATCGAGAGGGAAGCCATCATCAAGGCTCCCACAAAGAATAGGTTCTTTTTCATTTATTTAATCTTTATGTTTAGTTACTTAATTTACTGGAAAAGCGCAACCGGAGAGAACGAAAGGTTCCTCTCCTTTTACTGATTCCTTCCTAATTTTTTGCAAAAATACAAAGAATTATCGAAAAAAGCGAAATTCTCTCCATAAAAATGTTATTTTATGAAAAAAAGCATTACCTTTGCACTTATAAAATTATTAAATTATGGACAAAAGTAAGTTTAGTCTGTTAAGCAATATCAAATATCCTAATGATTTGCGCAAACTGAGCATTAATCAGTTGCCAGAGGTATGCAAAGAATTGAGAGAAGACATCATCGACGAAGTGGCTGTAAACCCTGGTCATTTTGCTTCCTCTCTGGGTGTTGTGGAAATCACCGTAGCTTTACACTACGTGTACAATACTCCTGAAGACCGCATCGTCTGGGATGTAGGCCATCAGGCATACGGACATAAGATTCTGACAGGAAGACGTGAGGCATTCTGCACCAACAGAAAGCTCCATGGCATCCGTCCATTCCCAACACCGCTTGAAAGTGAATACGACACCTTCACCTGCGGACATGCCAGCAACTCTATCTCGGCAGCTCTGGGTATGGCGGTGGCAGCACGCGAAACAGGCAACAAAGACCGCCACGTAGTAGCCGTTATCGGCGATGGTGCGATGAGCGGTGGTTTAGCTTTCGAAGGACTCAACAATGTATCAAGTACTCCAAACGATATGCTCATCATCCTCAACGATAATGATATGAGCATCGACCGTGCCGTGGGTGGCATGGAGAAGTATCTCCTCCAGCTCGACACCAACGAGACCTACAACAAGATTCGCTTCAAGGCTTCGCAGTGGCTCCACTCCAAGGGTATTCTCAATAATAACCGCAAGAACGGCATCATCCGGCTGAACAATGCCTTCAAGTCGGTATTAAGCCATCAGCAGAATATCTTCGAGGGAATGAACATCCGATACTTCGGCCCATTCGACGGTCATGATGTAAAGGAAGTGGTAAGAATCCTGAAGCAGCTCAGAAGCATGAAAGGCCCTAAGCTGCTCCACCTGCATACCACCAAGGGCAAGGGATACGAACCAGCCGAGAAGAGTGCTACCATCTGGCATGCACCAGGCAAGTTTGACCCGGAAACCGGCGAGAGGATCATTGCCGACAACAGCAACAAGCCTCCTAAATTCCAGGATGTCTTCGGAAAGACCCTGCTGGAACTTGCCGAGCAGAACCCTAAGATCGTAGGTGTGACGCCAGCCATGCCTACCGGATGCTCTATGAACATCATGATGAAGGCGATGCCAAACCGCACCTTCGACGTAGGTATCGCCGAGGGACATGCAGTCACCTTCTCGGGTGGTATGGCAAAGGATGGATTGATTCCTTTCTGCAACATCTACAGTTCGTTTGCACAGCGTGCCTACGACAATATCATCCACGACATGGCACTCCTCAACCTGCCTGTAGTGCTCTGCCTCGACCGTGCCGGACTGGTAGGAGAAGATGGTCCTACCCATCATGGTGCCTTCGACCTGGCAGCCCTGCGCCCTATCCCGCATCTCACCATCGCTTCGCCGATGAATGAGCACGAGCTGCGCAACCTGATGTATTCGGCTCAGTTGCCAGACCACGGAAGCTACGTGATCCGTTATCCTCGTGGCTGCGGTGTGCTTGTAGATTGGCGCAACAAGATGGAGGAAATCAAGACCGGTACCGGCAGAAAGCTGAAAGACGGAGAAGATGTAGCCGTGCTCACCATCGGTCCTATCGGAAACGATGCCATCCAGGCCATCGAAGAGGTAGAGAAGGAAACGGAGATGAGCGTTGCACACTACGATATGCGATTTGTGAAGCCGCTGGATGAAAACATCCTCACCGAGGTGGGCAAGAAGTTCAAGCGCATCGTGACCATAGAAGATGGTGCAAGAATGGGCGGAATGGGATCTGCCGTTCTGGAATGGATGAGCGACCACGGCTATCAGCCACAGATAACCCGCCTGGGATTGCCAGACGAATTTGTGGAGCATGGCACCGTAGAACAGCTGCGCGAGATTGTACATCTCGACCACAAGAGCATCAAGAATGCCATTATCGGAAAATAGAGCATCGAAATTTAAATATTCATCAATATGAAAATCATCATAGCTGGCGCCTATGCCATCGGTACCCACCTGGCGCGACTCCTGTCGCGCAGCAAGGAGGAGATTACACTCATCGATGAAAGCGAAGAGCGCCTGGCAAGCATCGGCTCCGACTGCGATCTGCTCACCATGATAGGAAAACCTACCAGTCTGCAGACCCTGAGGGATGCCGGTGTTGAGGATACGGATCTCTTCATCGCGGTCACCCCGGTGGAGAGTACCAACATCACCTCCAGCATCCTTGCCAAGAATCTCGGTGCCAAGCGCACCGTGGCACGTGTGGATAATCCGGAATACATGGAACCGCAGGCACAGGAATTCTTCAAGGAACTCGGTATCAGCAAGCTCATCTATCCGGAGATGCTCGCTGCCGTAGATATCAACAACGGACTCAAGATGAGTTGGGTGCGCCAGCGCTGGGATGTGCACGACGGCGCCCTCGTGATGCTCGGCATCAAGCTGCGTGAGGGATGCGAAATCCTCAACGAGCCGCTCAAGAACATCAGCGGTCCCAACGACCCTTACCACGTGGTAGCCATCAAGCGAGGCAGCGAAACCATCATCCCGGGTGGTAACGATGAGCTGAAGCTCTACGACCTCGCCTACTTCATGACCACCCGCAACTACATTCCCTACATCCGCAAGATTGTGGGAAAGGAGCATTATGTAGATGTGAAGAACGTGATGGTGATGGGTGGCGGACGCACTGCCGTAAGAGCCGTGAAGAAGATGCCGGAATACATGGAATGCAAGATTATCGAGAAGGATGAGAATCGCTGCGAATATCTCAACGATATCCTCGACGACAATCATATCCTTATCATTCACGGCGATGGCCGCGACATTCCTCTCCTCACAGAGGAAGGAATCAGAAGCACCCAGGCTTTCGTGGCGCTGACAGGAAATGCGGAAACCAATATCCTCGCCTGCCTCACCGCCAAGAGAATGGGTGTACGCAAGACCGTGGCTGCCGTAGAAAATGTGGATTACGTGAGCATGGCAGAAAGTTTGGATATCGGTACCATCATCAACAAGAAGATGATTGCTGCCAGCTACATCTATCAGATGATGCTCGATGCCGACGTGATGAACGTCAGATTCCTGATGAGCGCCAACGCCGATGTGGCAGAATTCATCGCCAAAGAAGATTCCAAGGTGACCAAGAAACCGGTGAAAGACCTGGGTATGCCTATCGGTGTTACCATCGGTGGTCTGGTGAGAAACGGCGAAGGAATGCTGGTTTCGGGTAACACCCAGATAGAACCGGGCGACTCGGTAATGGTATTCTGCCACAACATCAATATGAAGAAAATTGAGAAATATTTCATTTAGTCTCTATATATAATAAAGTATATTCTATATATATAATAAGGTATAAAGACAGATATGATATATATAATAAGGTATAAAGACAAGAGGGAATGATAAACAGTAAGTTGATATACAAGATACTGGGACAGTTGCTTTTCATCGAGGCATTCCTGCTCTTCGTCAGTCTGCTGGTGGCATACTACTACCAGCAGGACGACATCTTCGCTTTCGTGGTAGCCACACTGACCACCATCGGCGGCGGACTCATCCTGAAATGGAAAGGACACGGAGCAGACAATTCGATGTCGCGCCGTGATGCCTACCTCGTGGTATCGCTCTCATGGATCATCTTCAGTCTCTTCGGCACCCTGCCCTTCATGGTCAGCGGTTACATCAATAACTTTACGGATGCCTACTTCGAGACGATGTCGGGATTCACCACCACGGGAGCCACCATTCTGGATGATGTGGAGTGCTTCCCTCACGGATTGCTGTTCTGGCGATCGCTCACCCAGTGGATAGGCGGTTTGGGAATCGTGTTCTTCACCATCGCCCTGCTGCCATCACTTGTAGGAGGACAGACCAAGGTGTTTGCCGCCGAGGCTACGGGTCCTATCAAGACCAAGCTGCATCCCCGACTCTCCACTTCGGCAAAATGGATCTGGAGTATCTATCTGATGCTCACCATCGCCTGCATCGTATCCTACTATGTGGCAGGAATGAATCTCTTCGACAGTTTCAACTATGCGATGACCACTACGGCTACGGGTGGTTTCTCCACCCACAACAGTAGTACCGAGTTCTTCCATTCGCCGGCGCTGGAATACATCTGTGCATTCTTCTGCTTCCTCTCAGGAGTGAACTTCACCCTACTCTATGCAGCAGTCATCAAGTTTAAGATCAAGGATCTGTTCAAGAACTCGGAGTTCAAGTTCTATATGTTCCTCGTCACCGCCTTTACGGCTTTCATCATGGTAGAGCTGATAGCGATGCGCAACTACGATATGGAGCATGCCTTCCGCAGCGCCGTCTTCCAGGTGGTTTCATTCATCACCACCACAGGCTTGTTTAATGATGATGCAGCCCTCTGGCCTCATGTCACCTGGGTGATATTGGCAGCCTGCATGTTCTTCGGAGCCTGCTCGGGCAGTACGAGTGGAGGTTTGAAATGTATCCGCGCCGTGATGCTGGTAAGAATGGTGAAGAATGAATTCCGCCAGATTCTGCATCCTAATGCGGTACTGCCTCTGAAGATTGACGGTGTGAACGTGCCGATGCAGAAGCGGGTTACGCTGCTCGCCTTCCTCACCACGTATCTCATCATCTGCCTGGTCATCTCCTTCACGATGATAGCCATGGGCATCGACAACACCAATGCCATCACCATCACCCTGAGCTGTGTGGGCAACGTAGGTCCTACGCTGGGTACGGAGATTGGTCCGACGATGTCGTGGAGCGAACTGCCGGATATGGCAAAATGGTTCTGCTCGCTGATGATGCTCATCGGACGTCTGGAGATATTCAGCGTACTGGTTATCTTCACACCTGCCTTCTGGAGAGAGAACTAGTTTCCGCAGGAGGCAGGTACAGGAAATCCTAGACAATAAACATTTAATCAACTAATTCAATAAAATTATGAAACCATTAAAATTTGAACCGCTATTGAAGTCCACCATTTGGGGTGGAAACAAGATCATCGCCTTCAAGCATCTTGACATCAAACAGGAGAAAGTTGGCGAGAGTTGGGAAATCTCAGGTGTTCCTGGCAACGAGAGCATCGTAGCCGACGGCGAGATGAAGGGCAAGAAGCTCAATGAGGTTGTTGCTGAATTGAAGGAGAATTTCCTCGGTGCAGATAACTATAAGCGTTTTGGAAACGAGTTTCCACTGCTCATCAAGTTTATCGATGCCAATACCGACCTTTCTATCCAGGTACATCCTAATGACGAAATTGCCAAGAAGCAGGGTAAGGAGCGCGGCAAGACCGAGATGTGGTATGCGCTGCCAAGCGAGCCGGATGCCAAGCTCTACAACGGCTTGAAGATGCAGATTACTCCTGAGCAGTACAAGGAGATGGTGGAGAATGATACCATCACCGATGCCCTGGCTCAGTATAACGTGAAGGAGGATGACTGCTTCTTCATTCCTGCCGGAAGAATCCACGCCATCGGAACAGGCTGTTTCGTTGCCGAGATTCAGCAGACCAGCGATGTTACCTATCGCATCTACGATTTCAAGCGCAAGGACAAGGATGGCAACTATCGCCAGCTCCACACCAAGGAAGCATCTGAGTGCATCGACTACACCGTATTGGCAGACTATCGCCAGAACTACACTCCTGCCAAGAACCAGGGTGTTAGCATGGTACAGTGCCCTTACTTCACCACTGCCGTTTATGATCTCGATGAGCCAATGACCCTGGATTATTCAGAGTTGGACAGCTTCGTGATTCTGATTGGCTTGAAGGGTGAGGCTAAGATTACCGACAACGAGGGTAACGAGATTACCCTGCAGGGCGGCGAGAGCATCGTTGTGCCAGCCTCTACCCAGACATTGAAGGTAGAAGGAACCTTGAAGTTCCTGGAGACATACGTATAAAAATGAAAAGAAATAAAAAGGCTCGCAAGTTTTATTGCCTTGCGAACCTTTTTATTAAACTATTGAATCTCTGCCAAAACTCAACTTTGAAGAATAAAGGAGATACGAACATGGACAAAGGACAATTTCTATTATATCAAACTCCCGATGGAGAATCAAAGATAGAGGTAAAGTTGCAAGACGATACCGTTTGGTTGTCACTCGACCAAATGGCAGAGCTTTTCCAACGCAACAAATCCACCATTTCCAGACACATTAAGAATGTACTGGAAGAGGGGGAGTTGTTAGCGGATTCAACTATTGCAAATTTTGCAACAGTTCAAAATGAAGGAAAACGCCACGTAGAGAGACAGATTACTTATTACAACCTCGACATGATTATCAGCGTAGGCTATCGTGTTCATTCTTATCGCGGTGTACAATTCCGAATTTGGGCAACCAAGGTGCTAAAGGAGTATATCGTGAAGGGGTTTGCCTTAAACGACGACTTATTGAAACGTGCAGGCGGCGGTAACTATTTCGATGAACTTCTAGCAAGAATTAGGGACATCCGTTCTAGTGAAAAGGTATTCTATCGCAAGGTTCTGGAAATCTATGCGCTCAGTATCGACTATGACCCTCGTGTGGAAATGACCCAAAAGTTCTTCAAGACGGTACAAAACAAAATGCACTATTCTGTACATGGGCATACCGCAGCGGAAATCATCTATGAACGTGCAGATGCCCAAAAAGATTTCATGGGACTCACCACTTGGTCAGGCGCTATGCCTACAAAGCCAGAAGCCGAGATTGCGAAGAATTATCTCACACAAGACGAGATTAAATCGCTGAATCGCATCGTGAGTCTCTATCTTGACTTTGCAGAAATGCAGGCAGAAGAGCATCGCCCAATGTATATGAAGGACTGGATTAACATACTAGACGACTTTCTCCGTATCTCTCGAAAAGACATACTTACCCATGCAGGTAAGATATCTGCAAAGTTGGCAAAGGAAAAGGCTGATACTGAATACGACAAATTCAAAGAACGAACAAAGGATGACCTTTCTCCTGTAGAAATTCATTTCCTAGAAAACTTTGAAAGAGAGCGGAAACGATTGTCCGATGACAGAGATAAAGCAGATAGCTAATACTTATAGCAAAAGAGTGAAGAATTCAATAGGCATTGCACATGAATTCTTCACTCTTCTGTTGGCTTCCTCTCGGTCGCCGATTTTCAATTCTTCACTCTTCACTCAAAAACTTCTCCACGTCCCTCTGAATCTTCTGGAATTCCGGAGAGAACTGGTAGAAGGTGTTCTTCTTCATCATCATTTTCACCTTGCCCAGACTGTTCTCATAGCATGCCATCTCTGTCCGTGCCTGCTCGGAATGAACTGCCCTATCACGGATTTCATTCTCCCTTACATTGCGCAGGGTATCGCAGACCGTCTGCACCAAAGGGCAAACCACCAGGTCGAAAAGATGATGACCCTGTATATATAAATAGGTGTTATGCTCGTTTACCCCCAGATTATTCAGATACTGGATCATATCCGGCAGCTCATCCTTGAACGTCTTGAAGCGGCGCTCCAGCTGGAAAAGCTTCGCCCTCACCTTCTTGGCTAGATAATTGATAGCCTGCTGAGGGTCCTGGATTCTGACCGATGGCAATACGATGACCTTGTCGAACTCTGCCATATCAAAATGCATCGACATCTTGCGATGACGGATATAGAAGAGAAGATGCCACACGAAGAGCGGCCATATCGTACGGGAATACGCCTCCATGAATCTTTCGAAATCGAAGATATGGGTATCGTTCAACGTCACCATCACGCAGGTTTCGTGCAAACCCTTGGAATAACACTGGAAATTCTCGATGGCATAAGCGTAGGTATGGAAGATATAAGGATTCTCCAGCATCAGCTGAGAAGCCTCGGTAGTACCCTGCCGCAGGAAATCATAGTCGGCATCCACACAGGCAATCATATCCTTGCCCACCCCCTTGAGCATATTGCCGATAGCCGCCTTCTTGCCACGGTCGAGATGGTTGTTGCGGGTAGGAAGCAGGATTTCGAAATAGCGTGTCTCATCCTCAAACTTTCCCAGCACCGACCGCCAGAAGAAGACATCATCGTAGCTCTCGACGTAAGCCACTATCTTGCGCCGAGCCTTCTTCGAGGTCATCTTGTTGGCGGCCTCGAAGTAGAGGGAATTGATATTATCGGTTAAACGTTTAGCCATAATACTTCTTTTTCACTTATATTGTGATGTCGCTCACATCCGTCACCCGGTCGGTCCATCCGTCCATCACCACGGCAGGACTGTGGGTGGTCATGATGATCTGGATGTTCGGATTGAGTTTCAGTACCAGACCGATGAGCTGCTTCTGCCATTCGAAGTGAAGGCTGATTTCCGGCTCATCCATAAAGAGGACATAAGATTGGTTGTCCTCCACCAGCACGGTAAGGAGGATGGCGAGAATCTGCTTCTCACCAGCCGAGAGCTGATAAGGCGAGAGCTGCTCACCTATCTGGTTGAAGCGGATTTCGTTGGCAGTACGGATGATGGTCTTGCCGGTATCCTTGAAAAGATTATCTACCATATCCTGGAACATCTTCTTCGGTTCGCTCAGTTTCTGAGCCTTGAAGGCTGCATCCGGTTCGCCACTCTGCAAGACGGCGATGATGCGGTTGCCGATGTTCACCTGGTAATCCAGATACTTGCGCTGCAGCTGGAAGAGCTGCCAGTCGAGTTCGGTAACCAGGGTAAGGTCTATCTTGTTGATCATCTCGGCATTCATCAATGGTCTATCTACCGAGCGGATTACATCATATCTAATCCACTTTGCCTCCTCCGGCTCCACCTTCAGATGCACACCTTTGATCATGTGACTAGGGAATTCACCGCCAGCCGCCAGACCCTTTACCACCTTATTTAATATAGTACTCTTGCCCACGCCGTTTACACCACTCAGGATATTGACACGGCGGTCGAGGTTCCAAAGAATATGTTTGGTACCGCTCCAGAGAGATTCTATCTCTATCTGTTTGATATAATCAGCATATTTCTGCATAAGATATTCTCCTATCTTTAATCGTCAAGAACTGAAAACAACGATAGTCTTAACTTCTTAACTTCTTTAACTTCTAAAAAATATACCGCAAATATAGCAAATTTCCTCGAATTTTTGTACCTTTGCACTCGATTTTATTCAAAATAAAGAAGATTTAAATAGAAATAAGGAAAAATGGATAACAAACGACCTCTTATCGCCCACCTGTGCCTCTTCTGTTCCGGTGCATTCTGGGGACTGATGGCTCCCGTAGGCAAGGATGCCATGCTTCACGGCATCGACGGCATCGACCTGGTGAGCTTCCGTGTATTGGGTGGTGCCCTCCTCTTCTGGCTCACCTCGCTCTTCACCAAGAAAGAGCATGTTCCAGTAAAAGACATCTTCAAGTTTGCTGCTGCCGGGCTCTTCGCCCTCGTGTTCAACCAGTGTTCTTACACCATCGGTCTGAACATGACCTCGCCTAGCAATTCCAGCATTATGACCACCTCGATGCCTATCTTCGCCATGATTCTCTCCTTCCTGATATTGAAGGAGCCTATCACCTGGAAGAAGGCGCTCGGCGTGCTGATGGGATGTGCTGGTGCTGTCATCATCATCACGACAAGTGCCACAGCAGGCAATGCCAAAGTGGGAAACATCTGGGGTGACCTGCTCTGTATGTCGGCGCAGCTTTCTTTCGCCCTCTACCTGTCGCTCTTCAAGAACCTGCTGTCTAAGTATTCGCTCTTCACCATCAACAAGTGGATGTTCCTCTGGGCAACCGTCCTGATATGGCCTTTCACCATCAGCCACGTGATGAGCATCGACTTTGCCCATGTTCCGATGAGCACCTGGTGGGAAACGGGCTACGTGGTTCTCTTCGGCACGTATCTGGGCTACATCTGCATGATGATTGGTCAGAAGACTCTGCGCCCTACCGTGGTGAGTGTATATAACTATGTGCAGCCGCTGGTATCAGTCACCGTGAGTGTCATCGTAGGTCTCGCCGTATTCAAGGGTATGCAGGCGATTGCCGCCATCCTCGTATTCTCTGGTGTATGGCTCGTAGTAAAGAGCAAGTCGAAGCATGATATCGACAAGCACGACCACAGTCTGGCTTACGAGAAAAGACATGCGTAAAAGATAAAAAGCTTATCATATACGCTACACGCCCTGAAAGGGCAGAAGCTCCTAGCCCAGGGTAACACCCTGGGTAATGATGGGCGCAAGCCTGTCGCCCTGAAAGGGCAAAAGCTTTGCAGATATTTTAATGTCGATTTATAAAACTGAAACTGTCCCCATCTGAGATAACAGATGAGGACAGTTTTTGTTATATAAGAAAAGAAGATCAGCAACCGAAGTAAACCATCAATCCGCCCAATACGATATACAGCAGGGCGTATGGGATTGCCGAACGGAGAATCTCTCCATCCTTCCCCTCCATATCGCAGGCTGCAGTAGCGATGGCGATGCTCTGCGGACTGATCATCTTGCCACCCGTGGCTCCCGTGGTATTGGCAGCAACCAGCCAGTTCTCCTGACCGCCCTCCATACCAAAGAATGTGCTCTGTCCTGTCATTCCCAACTGGTTGGCTACATGAGCCTGAAGCTTGGCAAAGAGGATATTCGAAGAGGTATCAGAACCCGTAACGAAGGTTCCGATGGCACCAATCATCGGCGCAACCAGAGGATAGAAATTTCCCGTTACTGCCACCAGACCTGAGGCGATGGAAGTAATCATTCCCGAATAGTTCATCACACTCGCCAGGGCTATCAGCGAACAGATGGTCACCACCGTCTTGCGCAGATTCACCGTGGTACGGGCAAGAATCACCATCAATCTCTTGAGGCTCAATCCCTGAACCAATCCACCAATCGTAGCACCCAGGAAGAGCATCAAGCCCGCATTGGAAATCCAGCCAAACTTAAAGGTGCTGTCGAGCACAGGCAGATGAACCGCACTCACCAGATGACTCTTGAGGAAAGCATTGACCGGAGGACAGAGCGCTCCGGAAACCAGGATGAATATCAATATAAAGAGGTAAACGCTCCATGCCTTCAGGCTCTCGCCAAGCGTAAAGGTTTCCTTATCCTGCACCTTGCTCTTTCTGGCAAACACCTTGGCGTATGCGATGATGGCAATAATGGCTGCCAGCGAACCGATGATGGCTGGTGTCTCCGAACCGAGATAATAGCCGCAGACAAACTGCACTACCACGGAAATCACTCCCACCCAGAGGGCGATGATGAGATTCTTGATAAGATTGTGCTTATCGGTAAGCGTCAGGATGATGAAAGGCAGGATGATAAAGAGAGGTGCCAGCTGGATAATGGCGAAAGCCGAAGTCTCGCAAATCTGTGCCGCCGAAGCCGATCCGCTTTCCGCCACCTCGTTACAGAGCGTAGTAACCGGCACGCCCACGGCACCAAATCCCGTAGCCACGGTATTACCGATTAAGGAAACCAGAGCCGAGAACATCGGTTTGAAGCCGAGTCCGATGAGGATAGCGGCAGGTATCGCCACCGCCGTTCCGAAGCCCGCCATACCTTCGAGCAGTCCGCCGAATCCCCATACGAGGAGCAGCACGAGCAGTCCTTTATCATCGGTAATCGATGTAAACTGCCTCTTGATCACCTCTATCTGCTTGCTTTCCACCAGGATATTATAGCTGTAGATAGCCATCAGGATGATGATGAGAATCGGGAATACCGCCTTCAGGATGCCTTCCACCACCGCCCATCCCGTCAGGGCGATCACGCTATCCTGCGCATGTTCCGGGGCAATCATGCCCAGCGGCGAAGCAGCGAAGAGAGCAAGCAGCACGGTAATTACGAGCGTCAGCAAGGCGCTTTTATGACCTGCCATCTTGAAGCCGAGCATCAGGATGAACAGCAACACGATGGGAATAATAGAAACGATTGATGCCATAAGCCATTCAGTTTTTTAATGTTTTCGATTGCTAAATTTTATGTTTCACTTGCAAAAATACTATTTTTCTTTGAAAAAAGAAAGCATTTTTTGAAAAAAATCTTTTTTAAGATGTCCGATTTTTCAATTTCATACGTCTATAGAGTGTTAAGGTTATGAGAACAGAAGAATTCAAACATATCATCCTACCGATGCGCAGCAACTTGAAAGCGTATGCGTTAAGGTTGACTGAGAGTGACGACAATGCCGAAGACCTCGTGCAGGAAGTCATGCT
>CATXJC010000031.1 GCA_958369755.1 uncultured Prevotella sp. | reverse complement strand
AAGTTAACTCGATAAGGGCTGAATCGTGAAAATGCTTCATGATTCAGCCTTTTTTGATTTTCATTTTTCCTGCCTTCAGCAACTTTATCCGCAAATACGCCATAAAGTTACACTTTTCAGTAAATCGGGTTATACGACTTTGGCATTATTTTTGTAATTTTGCAACTGAAATAACAAATAAGAAAGGATAATAGAAAATTATGGAACAGATAAAGAACAAATCATTCGGAGGCGAGCGCCCTCTCTTTGGTGCTCACGACGTACGCCTGGAGGACATCACGATTACAGATGGCGAATCGGGCATCAAGTGCTGCAAGAACATAGAATGCCACCATTCCAAGTTTTATGGCAAATACCCTTGGTGGCATGTGGATGGCTCCCTCATCACAGACTGCTACTTCGCCCCAGAGAGCCGTTCCGCCATCTGGTATAGTGATAATATGGTGATGAAAGACTGCACCATCGATGGTCCTAAGTTCTTCCGCGAAATGAAGAACCTGGAATTGGAGAACGTCAACATCACGGATGCAGACGAGACTTTCTGGAAGGTAGATGGTCTGAAACTGAAGAACGTAAAGCTTCACGATGGCACCTATCCATTTATGTTTTCCAAGAACATCTATGTAGATGGACTGGAGAGCGATTCCAAGTATGTATTCCAATACTGCAGGAATGTAGAGATTCACCATGCCAAGATAACTACCAAGGACAGTTTCTGGGAGTGCGAGAATGTGACGGTTTATGATTCAGAACTGAATGGCGAGTATCTTGCCTGGCACAGCAAGAACATCAAGTTCGTACGTTGCCACATCAGCGGCGAGCAGCCTCTCTGCTATATGGACCATATCACACTCGAAGACTGCACCTTCGATAAGGAATGCGACCGTGCCTTTGAGGATTGCACGAACATCAATGCACACATCAAGGGAAGCATCACCAATATCAAGAATCCTATTTCCGGAAGAATCGAGGCAGACGAAGTGGGAAGCGTAACCTACACTGAGTTTGTCAAGGCGCCAAAGGGAGCATGTGAGATCATCGACCATTCGAAATAGCAGAAGCATTCATTGCGATTCTGTATTCCCTTAAACAAAATAAGCATTGCCATTAAGGAGAATTGTTCTTAGTATTAAGAGAAATCTCCGTTCATAAACGTTGAACGGACATTCAAAAGCGTTGAACGTAAGTTCAGCAGTGTTGAACATACGTTCAACACTTATGAACGGAGATTTTGATTAAGAAAAAGGAGATTTATCCTACGAGCAATGAAGAAATAACATAGATAGAAAACAAAAATGAAATACAATTTTGATGAAATCATCGAACGTCGCGGTACCAATTCCTATAAATGGGATCTGGTAAAGGAAGACGGCGTTATTCCGATGTGGGTAGCAGACATGGATTTCCAGACAGCTCCCTGCATCATCGAAGCCCTGCAGAAGCGAGTAGCTCACGGCATCTTCGGCTACACCCTCGTACCTGATTCTTACTACGAGGCAATCATCAACTGGTTCTCCCGCCGCCACCAGTGGAAGATAGAGAAAGACTGGATTCTCTATACTTCGGGCGTAGTACCTGCCATCTCCTGTTGCCTTAAGGCTATCTGCATGCCAGGCGAGAAGGTTTTGGTGCAGACTCCTGTGTACAACTGCTTCTTCTCCTGTATCAAGAACAGTGGCTGCGAAGTGGAAGAAAATGAATTGAAGCGTGTGGGTAACTGCACCTACGAAATCGATTTTGAGGATTTCGAGCGCAAGTGTGCTGACGAGAAGACCACTGCCTTCATCCTCTGCAATCCTCACAACCCAGCCGGTAGAGTATGGAAGAAAGAGGAACTGGAGCGAATGAACGACATCTGCCTCAAGCATAACGTGAAGATCATTGCCGATGAAATTCACTGCGAACTCATCATGCCAGGCTATCAATACACTCCGTTTGCCAGCATCAGCGAAGCTTGCCGTGACAACTGCGTGGTATTGAACTCGCCATCAAAGTCATTCAATATTGCCGGACTCCAGATTGCCAACATCATCTGTCCGGATGCAGCATTGCGCCGCCGCATCAACCGCGCCATCAATATCAACGAGGTTTGCGATGTCAATCCATTCGGTGTCATCGCTCTCCAGGCTGCCTACAACGAGGGTGAGGAATGGCTCGACGAACTGAACCAATATCTCTACGAGAACTATCAGGCAGTAAAGGAATTCTTCAATTCTGAGTTGCCGCAGGTTCGCGTTACCCGTCTTGAGGGCACTTATCTGGTTTGGCTCGATATCCTGCCATTCGAGTTATCAAGCGACGAGGCTTACGAAAAGCTGATGAATGACGGTAAGGTGTTCGTCAACAGCGGTACGATGTATGGCAGGAAGGCTGGTCAGGGCTACCTGCGCCTCAACATCGCCTGTCCTCGCAAGACCCTGATGCAGGGTTTGATTCGCATTGCACGAGTTCTCAGCCAGTATATGGATGAAGAGGATTTGAGCGGATGCCCTGCATAAAAGAGCGAATAAAGAGAAAAGAATTCTAAATACAATGTTTAAAACAAGATAATATGGAAAATGAAGTTTTAAAAGCCATCAAGGAGAGAAGAAGCATTCGTCGCTTCAAGGCTGACCAGATTACCGATGAGGAGTTGAAGACTGTTTTGGAAGCTGGAACTTGGGCAGCTACCGGTCATGGCACTCAGGAGCCATTCATCATAGCAGTTCAGAATCCTGAGGTTTGCGCACAGCTTCGCAAGATGAACGCAGACATCATGGGTGTAGAGAGTGATCCATACTACGGAGCGCCAACCATCGTCATCGTCCTGGCTCCAGAAAGTAATGTGAACGGAGTAAAAGACGGCAGCCTCATCTTGGGCAATATGATGCTTGCAGCCCACTCCATCGGTCTTTCTTCCTGCTGGATCAACCGTGAAGACGGTATGTTCGCATCAGAAGAAGGCAAGAAGTTGATGAAGGATTGGAATCTTCCTGAAGGTTTGATGGGTGTAGGTGCCCTGGCATTGGGTTATGCATCTGCTCATCCTCATACCGTAAAGCCTCGCAAGGAGGATTACTACCGCATCATCAAATAGAAAAAGCATATTACAAGCATGGAATGAAACAAATAGAATTCTATGCCAAGCATCAAAAAAGGTCTCATGATTTTCAAGAACCATGAGACCTTTTATATATTATAATGTAACCTTAGCCAAAACCTTGTCTGTGGCTCCCGAAAGGCTCGCTACGAAAGCACCAGCCTCATCACCCGACTGCTTCAGGTAAGCCTCATCGTTCATCAGCTTGCTCATCAAGCCCTCAAAATCCTCATAGTCATTGATTTCGAAACCGCCACCCGATTTCAGCAAGCCCTGAGCCTCCTGGAACTTCTTGTTGTTTGGACCGAAGATAACCGGCATATTCCATACAGCTGCTTCCAGCGTATTATGAATACCGACACCAAATCCGCCACCGACATAAGCCACATCTCCATAGTTGTACATACTGCTCAGCAAGCCGAAGCAATCAATAATCAGCACATCAGCCTTGGCAGCTTCTTCAGGAGTAGTCTGAGTATAGCGTACCACCTTCTTATCCTTCAAGAGAGAAAGAATCAGCTTCAGATGTTCCTCTGCAATCACATGAGGAGCAATCAATAATCGCCAATCCTTATGCTCATTGAAGAAACGGATAAAGATTTCCTCATCTGGAGGCCATGAACTACCTGCCACGAAGACCTTGTAGTCTGGACGAGATGCTTTCTCAGAAGACGCAGCAGAATCAGAACCAGCCACCCCACTTCTGAAAGCTTCGCAGATAGGCAAATGCTTTGCTGCCTCCTTGATCTGGAGAACACGGTCGAAACGGGTATCTCCTACCACATCCACATCCTTGATTCCGATGCTTTCCAGCAATCGCTTGCTTTCCTCATTCTGCACGAAGAAACGGGTAAAACACTTCAGTACATTGGCATAACTTCTGCCGTACCACTTGAAGAATACCTGATCCTCGCGGAAGATACTGCTCACACTATAGGTAGGAATGTTGCGATGCTTCAGGATATGAAGGAAATTAGACCAAAACTCATACTTGATGAAGAAAGCCATCACAGGACGCACCAGGCGAAGGAAACGGATTGCATTCAGACGGGTATCCACAGGCATATAGCAGATGATGTCGGCACCCTCATAGTTCTTGCGCACCTCATAACCCGAAGGAGAATAGAAGGTGAGCAAAATCTTATACTGAGGATAATCCTTGCGGATTTGCTCCATCAATGGACGTCCCTGCTCAAACTCGCCGAGCGATGCTGCATGAAACCAGATGTACTTAGCATTAGGATCCACCTTCTGCTTCAATATCTTGAAAGCCTCACGCTCGCCACGCCACATCTTGCGTACCTTTTCATTAAACAGACTGGCGATGGCTATGCCCAATAGGACGAAATATATTACGATATTATAGATCATGATATTACTTTTATTGGTTAGTATCTATAAATACGTGAACTCTCTGAGGAACATTCAGCCCGACGGCAAAAGTTCCTCAGAGAGATGTTTATTGTGAATTAACCCAAAACTTCGATAGCCTTGCGAAGGCGACGCAAAGTCTCCTCCTTACCGAGGAAGGCAGAGATGTCGAACATACCTGGACCCTTGCCCTCTCCTACGAGAGTCAGGCGGAAGGCATTCATTACATCACCGAGCTTATAGCCCTTGTCCTCTACCCACTTCAATACGACAGGCTCCTGACCCTCGATAGAGAAGTCCTCGATGCCCTCGAGAACCTCAGCGAGTTCAGTCATCTGCTGAGCAGAGTACTCCTTCCAGCGCTTCTTGGCAGTCTTGGCATCATACTCTGTAGGAGGAATAAAGAAGAATGAGCACAATGGCCACAACTCATAGACGAAGTTCACACGGTCCTTCATCATGTGTACCACCTGCTTTACTCTATCCAAAGTCTCCTCTACACCATTGTTAGCCACGATAGGTGCAAAGAGGTTGGCAATCTCATCATCACTCTTCATGAGGATGTACTCATGGTTGAACCAGATGCCCTTCTTGAAGTCGAACTTGGCACCAGCCTTGGAACAGCGGGAGATATCGAAAGCCTTCACCAACTCATCGAGAGAGAAGATTTCCTGCTCCGTACCAGGGTTCCAGCCGAGGAGCGCCAGGAAGTTGACTACAGCCTCTGGGAAGTAGCCACTCTCACGATAACCAGAAGAAACCTCACCGGTCTTAGGGTCGTGCCACTCCAATGGGAATACAGGGAAACCGAGGCGGTCACCATCACGCTTACTCAACTTACCCTTGCCCTCTGGCTTGAGAAGCAAAGGAAGGTGTGCGAAGCGAGGCATAGTATCCTCCCAACCGAAAGCCTGATAAAGGAGAACGTGCAATGGGGCACTAGGCAACCATTCCTCACCACGAATCACGTGAGAGATTTCCATCAAGTGGTCGTCCACGATGTTTGCCAAGTGATAAGTTGGCAATTCGTCAGCACTCTTATAGAGCACCTTGTCGTCCAGGATATCACTCATCACCTTCACGTCGCCACGAATCATATCGTTGACATGAATCTCCTGTCCTGGTTCAATCTTGAAGCGAACAGTGTATTGCTTGCCGTCGGCGATGAGCTGATCTACCTCCTCCTTGGAAAGGGTAAGAGAGTTGCGCATCTGCATACGGGTATGGGCATCGTACTGGAAATTCTGAATCTCAGCACGCTTAGCTTCCAGCTCCTCTGGAGTATCGAAAGCGATGTATGCCTTACCATTGTCCAAAAGCTGCTGTACATATTTCTTATAGATATCACGACGCTCGCTCTGGCGATAAGGACCATGCTCGCCACCGAAACTCACACCCTCATCAAACTGGATACCGAGCCACTTGAAAGATTCCAGGATATATTCCTCGGCTCCTGGTACAAAACGATGAGAGTCTGTATCCTCGATACGGAACACAAGCTCACCACCATGCTGGCGAGCAAACAAATAATTATAAAGGGCGGTACGGACACCACCAATGTGCAGTGCTCCCGTTGGACTTGGGGCAAAACGCACTCTTACTTTTCTATCTGCCATGTCTTATTTTATAGCTATTTTTGAATTTTTCTGCAAATTTACAGTTTTTTTTGCGATTATAATAGTTTTTTTTCGTATTTTCGCACTGTAAAAAGGAATTAATGGGAGAAATGCTGATTTTTTGCTCAATATTTGGGAAAATGAGCAGCTTTTTAGCCCAAAAACGTCACAAACCATAAAGCGTAACAAACATGAGTATATTCAACAATCTCGAGGAGAATTATTGGCGCAACCTGATCACCAAGACCATTCTCGTTATCTTTACAGTTGCCATCATTGTCTGGTTTTTGCCACGCAATGAGGGCAGACAGTTCCGTTACGATGTGGGAAAACCTTGGATGTACGGTTCAGTGATTGCCACCTTCGACTTCCCGATTTACAAGACCGATGAAGCCATCAAGCACGAGCAGGATTCGCTGCTGCGGCAGTTCCAGCCGTACTACACAGTGAATTCCAATGTCGGCAATGAACAGATCAAGCGTTTTCTCCACGACTTCAGCCAGGGCATTCCAGGACTTCCGAAGGAATACGTGGAACTCATAGCCAACCAGCTGAAGCAGGTTTATCAGACGGGCATTGTCAGCACGCCTGAATATAACCGTATCTACAAGGATTCTACCAGTATGATACGCATCATCAGCGGCAAGAATGCCAAGAGCTTTCCTATCGGTAACTTCTACTCTACCATTGCCGCCTATGAGCACATCTTCTTTGATGAGAAGATATCAGCACAGCGGCAGATTCTCTCCCGCTGCAATCTCAACGACTATGTGGAACCCAACCTTATATATGATAAGGAACGCTCGGAGGCAGAACGAACAGACTTGCTGAGCAGCATACCGCTGGCCAGCGGTATGGTGATGAGCGGACAGAAAATCATCGACCGAGGCGAAGTAATCAATGATTATACTTACCGAGTGCTTACCTCTTTCGACAAGGAGACGAAGCGCCGAAGTTCTACTGAGGACGAGCTTACCACTACCATCATCGGCCAGGCACTCTTCGTACTGATTCTCGTGATGATGTTTACCTTCTATCTCACGCTCTTCCGCAAAGACTACTTCGACAAACCACGCAGCATCACCATGCTCTATGCGATGATTACGCTGTTCCCAATCTTTGTGTCACTCATCATGAAGCACAATTTCTTCAGCGTATATATCATCCCATTTGCCATGGCACCTATCTTTGTGCGCGTCTTTATGGATTCACGAACGGCTTTCATCACGCATGCCACGATGATTCTCATCTGTGCGGCAGCTGTGAAATACCAATATGAATTCATCATCGTGCAGCTGGTTTCCGGCTTGGTTGCGATTTACAGCCTGCGCGAATTATCCAAGCGCTCGCAGATATTCTTCACTGCCCTCCTGGTTGCCATCAGTACTACCGTGGTATATGTGGCCCTCCAGCTGATGCAAGACAATCAGGTGTTCAATATCGACCGCAGCATGTACACCTATTCCACCATCAATGGAATTTTCCTGCTGCTCGCCTATCCACTGATGTACATCATCGAGAAGACGTTTGGTTTCACCTCTAATGTCACACTCTTCGAGTTGTCCAACACCAACAAGGGGCTGCTGCGCAACCTGAGCGAGATTGCTCCTGGTACATTCCAGCACTCCATCACCGTAGGTAATCTGGCAGCGGAGATAGCCAACCGTATCGAGGCAAACAGTCTGCTGGTACGTACCGGAGCACTTTATCACGATATCGGCAAGATGACAAACCCGGTATTCTTTACGGAGAACCAGGCAGGAGTGAATCCACACGACCAGCTGAGTGATCTGGAAAGTGCCCAGATCATCATCAGTCACGTAACAGAAGGACTGAAGATGGCAGAAAAGGTAGGTTTGCCGGGTATTATCAAGGACTTCATCACTACTCACCACGGCACAGGTATTGCCAAATTCTTCTATGTAAACTATTGCAATGCCCATCCTACGGAAATAGTAGATAAGTCACTGTTCCAATATCCGGGACCCAATCCGTTTACCCGAGAGCAGGCAATCCTGATGATGGCGGATACTGTAGAAGCAGCTTCCCGCTCACTGAATGAATATACGGAAGAAAGCATCAGTAATCTGGTAAACAAGCTTATCGATGGACAGGTGGCAGATGGATTCTTCAAGGAATGCCCGATTACCTTCCGTGACATTGCACTTGCCAAGTTGGTACTTATCGATCGTCTGAAGGCGATTTATCATACCCGCATCTCCTATCCTCACATGAATGTGAAGGAGAATCAAAGCATGAAAAAGGAGGAAGAAGCTCCTCAGGCTGAAACCGACACTCAAAAGTCTTGAAAACAGCTGATTTTTCAAGGTATCGAAACATACAAATAAAGCTATCAAATAGCCCGAGAATTTGCACAGTCTTTTAGTTTTGTGCAGATTCTCGGGCTATTTACGTTAATATACTTTAAATATAAGATTACCATTATAGAGAAATAGAACATTATAGTTACCTTTGCGGACGTTTTTATTTAATATTATTAAGATGAAGAAACTAAAATTAGTTAGTTTAGCCATTGCGATGGCTTGTGCAACCCCATCTTTTGCAGGCGGTTTGCTCACCAACACCAATCAACATGTAGCATTCAACAGAATGATGAGCCGTGAGGCTTCAATCGGTATCGACGGTGTTTATTATAATCCAGCCGGAGTTGTATTCATGGGTGAAGGTCACCATCTCGCCATCAACTGGCAGTTGGCTTACCAGACACGTAGCATTGAAAATGATTATGCTCTGTTCACAAACAATGTGAACAATTCGATTACTCCTCGTACTTTTAAGGGTAAAGCTTTTGCGCCTGTCATCCCTTCATTCCAGTATGCTTATAATAAAGGTAGATGGTCACTCCAGGCTAGCTTCGCCCTCACAGGTGGCGGTGGCAAGTGTACCTTCGATAATGGTCTTGGCTCTTTCGAAAAGATCGTAGCTGAGACAGCAATGGCAGCTTGCCAGTTGGCTGGTGCTGTAGACCAGGTTGCAGCACAGTATCGTGTACCAGCTGTTTTCACCAACAATGATAAATTCGGAAAGGAAGGCAAGTATAGCTACAACAGTTATATGCACGGCCGCCAGTACTACTATGGTCTCTCTCTGGGTGCCGCTTATAAGTTCAGCGACAACTTCAGCGCATTCGCAGGCGTACGTGGTGTCTATGCTTCTACCAACTATTATGGATATGTAGAGAACATCAAGGTTGGCGCAATGCCTCTCTATATGGTACTCGACCCTACCAAGGAAACAGCAGCTAACATCGAGTTGAGCTGTGACCAGAGCGGTGTGGGCTTCACTCCTATCATCGGCGTGGATTTCAAGACTGGCAAGTGGAACTTCGCTGCCAAGTATGAGTTCAAGACTCGTATCCGCCTGAAGAACAAGTCTGTAAACCAGGTTCCAAGTATCGGTAACCTTCCAGACAACCTCCGCAATGCTTACATTGCTAATGGCGTACCAGAGGCTGCAGCAGATGCCATCATCGGCAACCCAGTTATTCAGGGAGCCATGGGACAGTTGAAGACTCAGTTCGATGCCAAGCTTGAAAAGGCTATCGGTGAATACGAGGATGGTAAGAAGATTGCAGGCGATATTCCTGCTTACCTGGCACTCGGTGTAGGTTACAGCCCTGTAAATGCCGTACGCGTAAACGTTGGTTTCCACTGGTTTGATGACAAGCACGCTACATCATACAACAATCGTCAGGAGAAATTGGACCGTGGTACCTTGGAGTACAACGCAGGTGTTGAGGTGGATGTCAACAAGAAGATTACCTTGAGTACAGGTTGGCAGAACACCAGCTATGGCTTGAGCGATGAGTATATGGATGACAAGTCATTCGTTGTTAGTTCTAACTCTGCTGCTATCGGCGGTGTTTATCACATCAACAAGAAGATGGATCTGAACGTGGCTTACTTCCACACCTTCTATCAGCACAAGAAGACTTCTGAGAAAGTTCAACTTTCTGCAGAGAAGAGCATCAACTACAGTTCAGACTACACACGTAACAACAATGTGTTTGCCGTTGGTCTTGACATCAATTTCTAAAAAGAATTCACATTCTTTTCAAAAGAAAATACATAACTACAATTATAAAGGCTATCCCGCATCATGCAGGATAGCCTTTTCCATTACATCGGGTCCACATCATAATATATCTGCAAAGCTCCATACCTCGGATCTTTTGCCATCATCTGCTGGGCATACTTCAGATATTCGCGCACCTTCTTCTGGTCGATACCATTCTCCAGCTTGATGACAATCTTGCGGATATTCATTGTCTTTACACGTGCTACAGCCGGCTTATCCGGTCCGAGTACGCGTTCACCAAACCATCCTCTCAGCGTCTTGCCCAATTCCAGACTAGCCTGTTGGCAGATTTTTTCGTGCTTGTGCTTCAGGAACACATTGATAAGATGGAAGAAAGGCGGATAATGAAACATTCTTCTCTCCTCCAGGATTCCCTTGAAAAGAGAATCATAGTCATTGTGTACTACCTGACTGATGATAGGCAGTGTCGGATTCTTAGTCTGCAGAATCACGAGTCCCCGTTTGCCCTTTCTTCCGGCTCTTCCACTCACCTGCGCCATCATCATGAAAGCATGCTCGTAAGCACGGAAATCAGGATAGTTGAGCATTGAATCAGCATTCAAGATACCTACTACACTCACTTTATCGAAATCCAAGCCCTTTGATATCATCTGCGTACCAATCAGAAGATTTGTCTTTCCCGAAGAGAAATCGGAGATCAGTCGCTCGTAGGCATTTCGGGTACGGGTTGTATCTAAGTCCATTCGGGCGATGCGGGCTTCGGGAAAGATTTCGGAAATCTGGTCTTCGATGCGCTCTGTTCCGATACCCCTGCCCATCAACTCAGTACTGCCACAGTTAGGACATTCTGTAGGAACCGGATAAGTATAACCGCAATAATGGCAGGTAAGGAGATTGATACTCTTATGCAGGGTAAGCGAAACATCACAGTTCTTGCATTTCGGCACCCATCCGCACACCTTACATTCTATCATCGGTGCAAATCCTCTCCGGTTCTGGAAGAGGATAGCCTGCTCTCCATTCTTCAGGGCTTCTTTTACAGCCGCCAGGAGCACAGGCGAATAAACACCCGTCATCATCTTGCGATGGCGGAGGTCTTTCACATCCACCACCTGTATCTCAGGCAACTGGATATCCTTGTATCGGGTCTTCAGTTCTACCAATCCATACTTACCCTGCTGGGCATTGTAATAGCTTTCCATCGAAGGCGTAGCCGTTCCCAGAAGTACCTTTGCCTCCGGATACATGTTGGCAAGCACGATAGCTGCACTGCGGGCATGATAGCGTGGAGCCGGATCCTGCTGCTTGAAAGAGGTCTCGTGCTCTTCATCGATGATGACAAGTCCCAGTTTCTGAAAAGGCAGAAAGACTGCGCTTCTTGCTCCCAGGATCACATCATAGGGATGCCCGGAGAGTTGTTTCTGCCAGATTTCAACGCGCTCTGCATCACTATATTTAGAATGATAGATACCGAGCCGGTCGCCAAAGACTTTGTGCAGTCGCTCCATGATCTGAACCGTCAGGGCGATTTCGGGCAGCAGATAGAGCACCTGCCTGTGTTCCTCGATGGCTTTTCTGATGAGATGGATATAGATTTCCGTCTTTCCGCTGGAAGTTACACCATGCAGGAGCACTACGTTTTTCTTCAGCATCTGCATCAGTATCTGATTGTAAGCATCCTGCTGCGGCATAGACAAGGGCTTGATCTGGTCTAGATGCGATTCTCCAGCCGTATTCAATCTACCCACTTCCAACTCGTAGGTAAAGAGGATGCCTCTGTCGATGAGCGCCTTGACCACAGCTGCCGTGCATCGTGCCTCGTTCATCAGCTCTTCCTTCGTCACCTTCTTGATACCTTCTCTAGGCGTATCTCCCTCCAGACTGTCCCAATGAGAAAGGGCCAGGAAGGTGGTCAAAGTCTTCGATTGCTTCAGGGCACGCTGCACCATATTGAGCGCCACGTGCAGAGCCTGTTCATTGCGATAACTGCTAGCCAACTCCACATAGAGTTCCATCTTGGGCTTGAATTTCTCTGTAGATTTCATACCGGCAGGCATGGCTGCATTATATACATCGCCAAGAGGTGACATATAGTAATCGCTGATCCATTGCCAAAGGCGATATTGCTGGGGAAGAAGAGAGGGATAGGAATCAAGAACAGCCTCTATCGGCTTACAGTTGAAATCCGGCTTTTCGGAATGTACATCCGCTACCATGGCAATATATTTCTTGCTTTTTCCTAAGGGAACAAGCACGCGCATACCAGCCACGACTTTCTCTTCCATCCCTTCGGGAACAGAATAAGTAAAGGTGCCGTCGAGCGGAAGAGGCAATATCACATCTACATATCTCATTGTTTCTATCTTCTAATTCTTCAGAATGTTTATCGTATGAAACAGCTACCCAACTATTCTTTCCAAACATTCGTTCTGCAAAGATAGCAAAAAAAAAGCAGATACCCATCATCAGGTACCTGCTTTTATATATTTTAATGTATCTACTCGGAGAGATACAGGCTACAGTAGCTTAGAACCAGTAGCCGAGTGCAATCTGCCAAGAGTTGTTATGGCTCTTGTCCTTTCCTGCATTTGTAACTGCATCAAGGGCCTTAGAGAAACTGGCATCAGCAGACTTGCCGCAAGCGATATTGTAGTTGGCTGATACCTGAAGATGGTTCAGCAAGGTTACACCAGCACCTACGTTGACGCTGAAGTTTGACTTCTTCAAAGAATAGCTGCTTGTTTCATTCCATGTAAAGTTCTTGTCGCCAACGTTGATACCCCACTGTGGACCAGCAAAGAGGAAAATGTTAGCCAGACTGCTCAAGCCAAAACCATAACGTACGTTGACAGGAATGTTGATAGACTGCTGCTTCACGTTCGCCTGACCGAAGTCACCATTAGTACCGACATACTTAACGTCAGCCTCTTTCTGGTCGTACAAAGCTGCAGCATCGAAGCTCAAGCCTACGATAGGTACAGTAACCTTCACCATAGGACCAACAAAGAAACCAGTCTTGTTGGAAGCATCAAATACATCCTCGCTGAAAGACATGCTTGTCACGTTCAAACCGCCCTTCAAACCGAACTTAATCTGTGCGTTTGCGCTAGTAGCATACATCATTGCTGCTACCATGAATACAAGTGATAAAATCTTCTTCATTTTCTTACCTTTTTTAATTGTTACTAATTCAATATGTTCACACTATATGTTGAATTCAACATCTCTTTTACTTAATGGCGCTCTCTTCTCACCGTGACTCTAGCCGAACCGCTGGCAGAAGAGGTTCTGTTTTTAGCCTGCTTTGACTTGACACGGGAAACCTTGCCGGTGTTGGCAGATGCGCCACGCAATCCTGTGCTTCGGCGATTCTTCCTTACACTTCCCTTTGCATCCTTTGCTGCATGGGCAATGCTGTCCAGTGAATCCTTTCGTGCCTGATTACCCCAGATATTCTTCTCAAAGGCAACCAGTTCTGCCTCGATGCGTTTCTGCTCCTTTGCCATGGCAGAATCCGTGGTACAGTATTGAGAAAGGGTTTGTCCCAACAGATTGTTGGTCTTGTAAATCTTACCCTTATATTGATTTCTGGCAAAGTAATCATCAATGCTCATCACCACGGCATTGTTCAGATTGCTAGTCATCACCTGCTGGCGGGTAAGATAAGGAGCCAGATCATCATATTTCACCCAAAAGAGGGGATACCTGGTTCCACCATCTCCAAAATCATCCTCACGGGTCATGATAGGGCAAAGCGCCAACACCTTGGTATGGAAGGTAGCAGAACGCTGGTCGAAGAAACTGCTTTCCTTGATATAATACGATTTCACCTCACGCGAAGGGATATCGCTGTTGTCTAACTTGATTCTACCATTGGGCTGCTTCTCGTAGTAGATATGATAGTTATCCAGGAAAGACTTCGGATCCACCCGGTCGGCAGCGGCAAAACTCTCATTACCATCCATTCGGTATTGGAATACGGTAATCTTTCCCGTCATCATCAATCTGAAGATGGTGGTAAAGAGATTCATCTGATTTCCCTTCGGCTCTACAGGATAATAGAGCGCAGCATTGGCTTCGTTGTTGAGATCCAGTTCACGGTAGATATCTCTTCTCCAAACCACGTCCTCATCCATCGGGAGAGCAGTAGGAAAGGAGATCTGCGCACGCAGGGTTGGAGTATCGCCATTCTGCTGCGCCGCTTTCTTCTGTGCTGCCGCCTGCCTGCGGGCCTCAGGTTGTGCCCAGATGCCCTGCACCATTCCCAAGAGCAGGAACAAGAACAATATCTTTTTCATTGACTTTGATTTTTAAATTTGAAAACTCCGTTATTACTTTACGATAACTTCCATTGACGAAGGCAGGGTTCGCATGATGCCGTCGGGACCTACAGCTCTGATATGAGAGATGTAGAAACGACGGTTGCGATACAGCTTTCTGAACTCCTCACGCTGTCTGACCGAGAAACTGGCTCCAGCAGAAGCCAGCGGAATGGCATTACCCATATTGTCGAAGAAGACTGTTTCGAAACCTACTACCTTGAAAGGAATATCCAGAAGTCCATCGTCGATGGCTGCATGAATGCCCGTGGCACCCATCAGATTGGCCTTTGCCAAACCGCCACCTCTGAATCTGTCTGTTCCCATTGCGATATAAGCGGTAGGATCTGGCAATTTTCTGACATGGAAAACAAAAGGCGGCAGCGAGCGAACCTGTCCCTTATCTCTTGCCGTTACATGAATGGTAACATCCCTGCCAACGGTAGATGGAGTCGCCACGAAATGACCGTTGCCTTTTGATACGAACGAGCCACCACTCATAGAGGCAGAGATGGCATTCGCCGGAACACCCGGCACACTGATACTGATAGGATTGGCATAACCTGCATAAAGCACATTCATCAGGTCGGCTGCCACGGTAGCAGAATTCGGAACAGGCAATACGGTATATTTCTGACTGAAGTTACGACGGATTTCCTCACCATCCTTGCCTTTCATCAGAATATAGCCATTAAACTGATGTTCTCCTACCCCACCAGCCGTAAAGCTATATCTACCATCAGCAGCCTGAAGCCGACTGCCATTGACATAGATTTCAGGGCGCTGGGTACTGTCTATAGCCGCCATCACCACCTGTGAGTTGAATCGCTCACCCGCATAAAGGGTCGTCTTTTCAGGAATCACGAAGGCATTCATCTCACTCACATTCAGTTCCACGAGTTTCACATCCTTCTTCTTCTCATCGCCCTCCTGCGGTTCATCCTGCAAGCTTCTCTTCACCTTCTCCACCAACGACTTTCCCTTGACACCGAGCTCCTCTTCAGTAGGAGTATTCAGTGCCAACATAGCCATCAAGACGACATACATCAGATTGATCATCTTCTGGCGTGGTGAAATCGGTCTTTTCTTTATTGCCATTTATTTTTCTTTTAAGTTTGCGGTCATCGCTGCAATCATACGTGCATAAATGCTGTTCAGTTGCTCTATCTGCTGAGCCATCTTCCGGGTCTGTTCATTGATCTGGTCGATGGTACCAATCTGCTGACTGGCACTTTTCAACTGCATCTCATAAATCTTGGTAATACCGGTAAGCGTGCGGTTCAGGTTTTCCATCTCCTCACTGTCACGAGTCAGACGGGAGCTCTGCTCATTAACCTTGCCAAGGGTATCTACCAGATTCTTCAGTTCATCCACATAGCTGCTCTGCACTTTTTGCATTTCCTCAGAAGCTACCTGTATTTCTGCCAAGGCATCCGGCTGAGCTATTGAGGAAGCCTGGTTGGCAACACCAGCAATTGGAGAAGAAGATGCTCCTATGGTAGAAGCAGCCACATTCTTGTCCTGGTATTCTACCTTACCCGTCTCCAGATATTCCTCCGTTACATGAGTAGGAAGCTCTCTGCCATCAGCAGTCTTATCGAAAGGACGGTCGAAAGCAGACAGGAAGAACACGATAATCTCAGTGCCCATTCCCAGGAAGATCATCAGTTTGGCTCCGGGAAGATGCGTCAACGTGAAGAGAGTACCTGCAATAACGATACTCGCACCCCAACTATATGCATAGTTCAGGAAAGTCTGTCCCGGAACACTATCCATCCACTTCTGCAGACGATAGACAATATTATATTTACTATAGTCACCCATTTTGATTATCTCCTATTCTTATTTCTTGATGGTTTCTGCTTGGCACTCGATGTAGTAGCCAGACTTCTTACACAGCGGAATCCGATATATGAGCGTGGCTGGTTCTGATATTCCCAAGAGCGCCATGCCGAGCGGATAAAAGATTCCGGGTCTTTCCAGGAACCCCCTCTTACACTCTTTTTCTTCAACCGGTAAGGATCTTCCTTGGCTGCATTGTATTTCAGGTCAGGATTCAGATCATTCATCGCATCCACTCCTGCCTCCGTATAAACGGTGCTGGTCCATTCTGCCACATTACCAGCCATATCATAGAGCCCGTTTGAGTTGGGTGAATAAATACCCACCTTACTCGTTATCAGGTTACCATCCTTGGTATAGTTACCCCTATCTGGCTTGAAGTTGGCATAGAAACATCCATCTCCATTCTTTACGTCAGCATTGTCCCAAGGGAACTCACTCTGATTCTTTCCTCTGGCAGCAAACTCCCATTCTGCCTCTGTTGGCAGACGGTAACGCTGCACGAATCTTGCCTCCGGTCCCAAACCTTTCAGAAGGTAGTCGGTACGCCAGGCACAGAAGGCATTCGCCTGCTCCCAGGTGACACCCACAACAGGATAGTCGTTGTAGGCTGGATTACTGAAATAGCTTCTCAGATAAGTTTCATTATCCGAGTTGCGGAAATCATTCACCCAGCAAGTTGTATCCGGATAGATATTCACGATATAAGTATTGAGGAAATCCCACGGACCGCTCAACGGGCGGTTGATGGTCTCTCTCACCACTCTGCCCTCATCATCATAATAAGCGGTATCCTTCGAAATCATCACCACCTCATCAGGATTTATCTGGATATCTGTATTCAGACTGCGCTCCTGCGGATTGATTCGGTTACGGCGAAGGGCAGCTGCTGTGTAATCATAGATTTCATACTTATAGTTGAGCTGGCGCCAATCAATCAGCTTCTCACCGGTTACAGGATTCACATTGTAGAGACTTTCTATCGCACGCAGTTCATCCTCATTCGGCTTTCTTGGCAAAGGCTTTTTCCAGTTAACCTGCGGAGGAACCGGGTCGCCATTCTTGTCTTCGGTAATCATATAGGTCTCATCACCGGCATAGGCAGGATCGGCAAGACGGGTACGAAGGATGGAATCGCGTACATAAGCAACAAACTGCTTGTACTCAGAGTTCGTAATCTCAGTATCATCCATCCAGAAACCATCTACGGAAACATCCTTACGGGGAGTTTTAGTACCCCATAGCGAATCCTGAGTCTCAAGACCCATCTTCAGGAAACCACGGTTCACCTTTACCATTCCGTAAGGTGTAGGCTCCACGAACCCTCTTCCACTTACGCCCACAACTTCTCCTCCTCTACCTGCCATAGAAGTAGATTTGGCGCTGAAACAGCCACTCAGGGAGAGCAGTGCTACAAGTGAGCAGAAGAGCCCTATTATTTTCTTCATTTCAATATTCATATTCTTGATGATATACTATAGTATTCTAACACTTTGATGTTTGTTCTTTCCTTTTTTGGCAAGACTGATCTCAGTCTGGTATCCGATGAAGAGTTCATGGCTACCATTGCCCGCATTCAACTTCGAAGTATAGCACTCATAACTGTACCCAAGCATCACCCCATGAAAAGTACCTCCCAATAGAAAGGTCACGGAATGATCAGGACTATAGGTGAGTCCACTATACAAATGCTTTCCTTCGTGCTGATATACCAGCCGCCCGGTAACATCGCCTCGCCACGCCGTACCATCATACCTGACAAGAGCAGATGACTTTATAGATAAAAACGGATTTCTCAGTTGAATATTGTATCCACCAGTCAAATAATACGTTGCATCAATCTTAAATTCATTTGATTCACCCAGATTAATCGTAGGAGAGGTAAGATGCTGCCCTGAAAGCCCAACATACCAATTACTATGAATGAAATAGAGACCCAAGGCAAAATCCATTCCGCTTCCCTCTACATTTGTCGTAGCAAAAGCAGGGTCGCCCGATTCTCCAGCATCTACCTTGCTGCCATCAAAACTCTCACTCAGCATACCTCCCTGCAATCCGATGCTCATCTTTCCTCCCCATATCTTCTTTTTATAGGCATACTGCAGGCTAAGACGCTGGTGGGTAAAGAGACCAATCTGATCATTCATCAGCGAAACACCCACACCCTGCTGATGATTGAAAAGCAGGAAAGGCATATCTGCCGCCAGATACATCGTACGGGGATTGTGTTCGAATCCAGCCATATCAAGAGCGTAAGCAGCCGTAACATTCAGTTTAGCCTGCTTACCCACTGCTGCAGGATTGAAGGATGACTCCATGTCGAAATAATGACTGAAGGATGGATCATACTGCGCTCTCGTACAGAGCACGCCTGCCAGCAAAAAACTTAATATGATGATTCGTCTTAACACAATGTAATAACGTAAATTATCGCTGAATATTATATATAAGGTGATGATTGAGGAAACATCCGGGCAGATATGAGATGAAAAGGAACAGAAAGAAGATGAAAAAGGCTGTTCTCCTTGTAGAGAACAGCCCTATCATCGACTTTTAATATTCGTCGTCATTCCAGAGGAATATTAGGGCTGAATACCAAGCACTTATAGTCTTCCAACTTTTATAGTGAGCATTTTATTAAGGAGTAAAAGTCGCTAAAAGGCTTTTCTAAACCTATCTTGCAACTCCTTGATTCGCTCTAAAAGTTTTTCGAAAGATAAAGTCTGACCATAGATAAAGTGGTTACACATCTCTGCATAATCACCTTCCCAATCCTTCATCAACTCTTGCCTAGGAACGAAATCAATCTCACTAGGCATCAACTTAGAATAATCTACATACCCAACAGCATAGTATATGGAACGATGCTTAACTATACGCTCATACAAATCAATATCCTGCAGGGCTTGTTTGCCAAATCCTGTATCCATCAAGCGTTCGAGATCATAAAGATGTCTAGACATTCGGACATGACGAGGAGTCTGTTTCTGAAACTCCTCGCATAGCAGGAATGCCTTCTCTAGGAATGTTCGAGTAGGCACAACTGTTCTGACCGTAGCTGTAGCCGCCGCATCTTCTCCAGGGAAAGTCTGCTCAATATATGATGAAATCAAACGGTCTTCCGTAGGTTCATTCATAGACAAGCAACTAATCTCTATCTTAACTCTTGGCGGAATATACTCTATCGTATGACCAAGCATAGACTCATAATGAACGAGAATGACAGACGGATCCTTATCACTTGCAACGGGACTTGCCTTACCATCCTCATCAATTTCCTCTACTACATTTTCTATATGGTATCCTTCCACACCAAGTTTCTTTAGATTTTCATCCAACTCTGCTGAAACTGTATCAAGAAAATACCTACGTGCCTTCTTGCGAAGTTTTTCACGCTGATTCTTTGTCGTCTTCTCTATACCGAAGAATTCATGGCTTACAGATAAGTCTATATCCTCACTGAATCTTTCTATCAAATTCCATCCTTTACTGAGACTTGTACCTCCCTTAAAGATGAGTTGATCTGCACATGAACATTTGAAAAGAGCGTTGAGCACCACAGTTACCCACCAGTCCTTTTCAATTGCAACCTGATTAATACGAAACTTCTCTTCCGCACGTTGCAACATTGCTATTCGTTCATCTATTGTGTGATTTAACCAAAGTGTCATAATGCTCGTTTTTATCTATTATATCAGTTATCAGCTTTCTCATCCATACTGGCATGAGAGTAAGGTCTTGTACAAACAAGTCTTTATGTTCCTCTTCATTGACCAATTTTCTTATGGTAGAGAGTTCTTGATTACCTACATTCTTTTGTCCTAATGTTCTAAGAGCTTGTACAAGAAGCGCTGCCAACACTGTCTGAAAAGCAAAGTTCTTAGGAACACTTCTCTTCAACTCTATAGTCCGATTTCCAAGAGTCAAGACTCTTCCACTTCCCGATGTCAGATAAGTATATTTTGTAGGCACCTGTGTTGAGAGTCCAAGTTTGTTGAGCGCTGTAACTCCTGAAGGTTGTATTTGTACCTTATCTCGCTGGGCTATAGCCATCACCATTTCATCTATTGATGGATAGACTATCCCAAATCGGGTATTCTTAGGGCGAAGATAAACCCCATTAGCTAATCGAACTATATTTCCCTTTTTTTCTTCTACAGAAAGTGCACGACTTACCACCTTCTCATTATCATTGATGTCAGAGAAGTCTGAGATGAAGAGAATCTGCCCTTCACTTGTCTCGTATATACGGTTTGCTATTTCTGCCATATCGTTTTCTTTCTTTAATGGTGCAAAAATACAAAAAATCAGCGATATGCGTAACATACCACTGATTAAATTAACTTTTTTTATGTAGAAAACTTTGCAAACATTTTCCACAATCACTTATTCTTATTCACTCTTAGCTGTCTGTGGTACTCACAGCTCTTGCGTTGTAGTTCTTCCTTATGACTGGCATAATATCGACGTTGATACTCTTTTTTCGTGGCAGTTTTTCACTCTTTAGGAGACATACAGGCAAATTCTCCGAATGAATCTGGATACTGCTTGATTATTGCAGTAAAGACTGCGGACAAGACCTGCACGACAATGGAGTTTCCGGCTCGCCAATATAGAGAATAGTCAGAAGTCTTACGATGACGACCATTTATAAACATAAGTTTCGCTATTTGTTCTTTTGTGTAACCTTCTTTACCTCAAATCCGCAACCTATAGGGTTTAGTGGGATTTTGCTTGCAAAGCGACAAAATTCATTTTATTGTACATATTTCTTGCACAACAGAAATGTCGCAGACACAAAATCCCCTTACCCCATAAAGCGACTTGAGGTAATACGCTGGTTTAACCA
>CATXJC010000030.1 GCA_958369755.1 uncultured Prevotella sp. | reverse complement strand
GCAGCCTCATCTATCGCCTTGATAAACTCCGGACGGCAGTCTGGGTAAATCGTATGATCGCCACCATGGTTAGCAATGAAAACTTTCTTCAGTTTATTACTCTCTGCAATGCCGATGGCAATGCTCAGCATGATTCCATTACGGAAAGGAACCACCGTACTCTTCATATTATCAGCAGCATAATGACCTTCAGGAATCGCATCAGGACCTTCAAGAAGAGAACTTTTGAAATACTGATGCATAAAACCCAAATCTATCGTAATATGCTTGATTCCCAAACGCTCACAATGCATCTTGGCGAAAGGAATTTCACGCTCGTTATGATTACTTCCATAGTTAAAACTAATGCCGAGTGCAATCTCGTCTTTCTTATCGTAGAGCAGCGTGATGCTATCCATGCCGCCGCTCACAATGATTACTGAATCCTTCATTTTACTTTGAATTTTGAACTGTATGATTACTTTTTACTTCACCCGAACAGGCAGCGGAATGCTTCTTCCACCTTCCTTACGGGATGAATTTCTATCTTATATTTCTTATGGTCGAAACCATGATTGTTGTACTTCGGAATGATGATGTGCTGGAATCCCAGTTTCTCAGCCTCAGCAATACGCTGCTCGATGCGGCTCACCGGACGGACTTCACCGCTCAGACCTACCTCGCCCGCCATACACCAGCCTTGCTCGATAGGTGTGTCAACATTGCTGCTCAATACGGCTGCCAACACACTCAAGTCCATGGCAGGATCGGTTACTCTCAATCCTCCGGCAATATTCAGGAACACGTCCTTCTGCATCAGTTTGAACCCCACACGTTTCTCTAGAACCGCCAGGAGCATGTTCAAACGGCGCTGGTCAAAACCCGTTGCCGAACGCTGCGGAGTTCCATAGGCAGCTGTTGAAACCAAAGCCTGCGTCTCTACCAGGAACGGACGGACACCCTCGATGGCTGCGCTGATGGCAACACCCGAAAGCCCGTCATGATCTTCAGTAAGCAGCAACTCTGAAGGATTGCTCACCTGTCGGAGTCCGCCTTGCATCATCTCGTAGATTCCCAACTCAGAAGTACTTCCGAATCGGTTTTTGATGCTTCTCAAGATGCGGTACATGTAATGCTGGTCGCCCTCAAACTGAATCACCGTATCTACGATGTGCTCCAGAATCTTTGGTCCGGCAAGCGTTCCCTCCTTATTAATATGTCCTATCAGAATAACCGGAATGCCACTCGTCTTGGCAAATCGGAGCAGGGAGGCTGCACACTCGCGAACTTGGGAAACAGAACCCGGCGAACTGTCTACTTCTTCCGTAGCAATAGTTTGTATAGAATCTATAACTATCAACTGTGGAGCCACTTCCTGAATATGGCTGAAGATTTTCTCCAACTGCGTTTCGCAGAGAACCGTAATATGATCAAAGGCTCCTTCTGATGAAAGAGAAGCCGTTTTCTGTGTGTCCGCAGATGAACCCTCTCTGAGCATCGCCTGTCCTTTAGCCAACCGGTCGGCACGGAGTTTAATCTGATGGGCACTCTCCTCTCCGCTCACATACAGGATGCGGCGGTCAGTCATGTTCAGAATGGTCTGCAAGGTGAGCGTACTCTTACCGATTCCCGGTTCACCGCCCAGGAGCGTAATGCTGCCAGGAACCATTCCGCCACCCAGCACACGGTTCAGCTCCTCGTCCCTCATATCGATGCGCGGTTCATCAATCGCAGAAATATCGCGAAGCTTCATCGGCGCAGCGTCATGCTCGCTGTGCTGCCCGCCAAACATCGTGGCAGCCCCACCATGACGCATGGTCATTCCGGCATTCTTCGCAGCCTGCGATCCGGAATCGGCAGCAATACGAATTTCCTTAAATGTATTCCATTGTCCGCAGCTAGGACATTTGCCCATCCATTTGGCACTTTCCTGTCCGCAATTGCTGCACACAAAAGCAATCTTATCTTTCGCCATTTTATCTCATTTATATGTAATAACGCTTTAACTGCGCACAAAGGTACTATTTATTATCGAAAAATCCAAAAAAAAAGTAATTTGTTAAGAATATATTTCATTTCTCTCCATTTTGTTTAACAAATCAGGCAGAAGGAAGCGCAAAACACGAATTTTGCAAACCCGATATAGCAAACAGACGATTTCATCTACTAAAAATCATAAAAACCGCTACTATATTTTGCTGATTCAAATATAATTTGTATCTTTGCCTTCGGTTTTTGAAACCAGCAGAAAGGTTTAGAACAATAAATTAGTACATAAACTAAATAAAATTTAGGTAAAATGAAAATTGAAGATTTTAACTTTGCCGGTCACAAGGCAATCGTGCGCGTTGACTTCAACGTGCCATTGGATGAAAATGGTAATGTAACAGACGACACTCGTATCCGCGGTGCCCTTCCTACATTAAAGAAGGTACTTGCAGACGGCGGTGCGCTCATCATGATGAGCCACATGGGTAAGCCAAAGGGCAAGGTTAAACCAGAGCTTTCTCTCTCTCAGATTGTTAAGAACGTATCAGACGCTCTCGGCGTAGACGTTAAGTTCGCTAAGGACTGCGGTAACGCTGATGCTGAGGCAGCTGCCTTGAAGCCAGGTGAGGCTCTCTTGCTCGAGAACCTCCGCTTCTATCCAGAAGAGGAAGGCAAGCCAGTTGGCGTTGAGAAGGGTACTCCAGAATTCGATGCTGCTAAGGCTGAGATGAAGGAGCGTCAGAAGAAGTTCGCTGCTAAGTTGGCTTCTTACGCTGACGTATATGTAATGGACGCATTCGGTACAGCTCACCGCAAGCACGCTTCTACAGCTGTCATCGCTGATTCTTTTGACAAGGATCACAAGATGCTCGGCTTCTTGATGGAGAAGGAAGTTAAGGCTGTTGACGCAGTTCTCGGCAACATCAAGCGCCCATTCACAGCTATCATGGGTGGTTCTAAGGTTTCTACTAAGATCGGTATCATCGAGAACCTGTTGACTAAGGTTGACAACCTGATTCTCTGCGGTGGTATGACTTATACATTCTCTAAGGCTCTCGGCGGCAAGATCGGTATGTCTATCTGCGAGGATGACAAGCTTGACGTTGCTCTCGACGTAATCAAGAAGGCTAAGGAGAACGGTGTAAACCTCGTACTCGGCACAGACTCTATCTGCGGTGATGACTTCAAGAACGACTGCAATACTCAGGTTTGCCCATCTAACAACATCCCTGACGGTTGGGAGGGTATGGACGCAGGTCCTGAGACTCGCAAGGCTTTCGCAGCTGCCATCAAGGGTGCCAAGACTATCCTCTGGAACGGTCCTGCAGGTGTATTCGAGTTCGACAACTTCGCTGGTGGTTCTAAGGCTATTGCTGACGCAATCGCTGAGGCTACTAAGGAAGGTGCATTCTCACTCATCGGTGGTGGTGACTCTGTAGCTTGTATCAACAAGTTCGGTTTGGCTGATCAGGTATCTTACATCTCTACAGGTGGTGGTGCTCTCCTCGAGGCTATCGAGGGTAAGGTATTGCCAGGTGTAGCAGCTATCGAGAAGTAATCTCATGTCAAAAAGAAAGCCATTTGCAAAAAGGGCTTGATTTTTTACAAGAAAAAATAGGTTGGAGGGCATCCTATGTGATGTCCTCCAATTTTCAGTTTTAATTGAATCCCTAATAATCTACAGATTCTCTCTATAAACAGAACTGTATCTTTCATTTAAAACAAGCAACAGAAAACATAAATTCTAAAATTATTTGGTAAACTACAAGGAATATAATTTTCTGATTTTAAAACGAATACATGGATTGGATTGTTAATCTCTTCACCAATACCGAGTCGGTGGCTCACATCGCCCTACTCTACGCTATCGTGATAGCTATTGGTGTTTACCTCGGAAAAATAAAGATTGGCGGCATTTCGTTAGGTGTCACCTTCGTTCTCTTCGCAGGTATTTTGGCTGGCCACGTTGGCTTCACCGGTCCAAAGGAAATTCTCACTTTCGTGCAAGACTTCGGCTTGATCCTCTTCGTCTTCATGATTGGTCTCCAGGTAGGACCTGGCTTCTTCGAGAGTTTCAAGAAAGGTGGTGTTACGCTCAACATGCTTTCGGCTAGCGCTATTTTACTCAACATCCTCGTGATGTTTGGTTGCTATTATCTCTTCTTTGACACGAGCAACCCTAACAACTTGCCTATGATGGTAGGTACTCTCTATGGTGCGGTTACCAATACTCCGGGTCTTGGTGCTGCCAACGAGGCTTTGCTCAGCGTCTTCCCTAATGGTGCTCCAAGTATTGCCAACGGTTATGCTTGTGCTTATCCTCTTGGTGTGGTAGGCATTATCGGTGCTACTATCCTTATCAAGTACATCTGTAAGATTAATACTGCTGATGAGGAAGAACAGCTTAACGAAGAAGATGCTGCAAACCCACACGCAAAGGCCCACAACATGCACTTACGCGTGGAAAATGCTTATATTACAGGCAGAACGCTGAGAGAAGTTTCTGAGTTCTTGAACCGTGACATTGTATGTTCACGACTGCTCCACAATGGCGAGGTGAGCATTCCTAACAGCAAGACTAAGTTTGAGGTTGGAGACGAATTGCTCGTTGTATGTGCAGAGGCTGATGCTGAAGCCATCAAGGCTTTTATCGGACCAGAGGTTGAAGCTGAATGGGACCGCGAGAAGGATGAAGTACAGCACTTTGTTTCTCGCCGTATCATCGTTACCCGTCCGGAAATGAACGGTAAGACCTTGGGTAAGATGCACTTCTCCAGCGTATACGGCGTTAACGTAACCCGTATTTCCCGTCAGGGAATGGACATTTTTGCAGGCAGAAACCACCACTTCCACGTAGGTGATAAGATTCTGGTTGTAGGTCCTGAAGAGAATGTGAACCGTGTGGCTGAAATCATGGGTAACTCTGTAAAGCGCCTCGATGCGCCTAACATTGCCACTATCTTCGTAGGCATTATGGTAGGTATTATCTTCGGTTCTCTCCCATTTGCCATTCCGGGAATGCCGGTGCCTTTGAAGTTGGGTATTGCTGGAGGTCCGCTTATCATCGCCATCCTCATCGGCCGTTTCGGCTATCGCATGAAGCTGGTAACTTATACGACGACTTCGGCTAATATGATGCTGCGAGAAATAGGACTTGTACTCTTCCTGGCGAGTGTGGGAATCAAGGCTGGTGCCGGATTCTGGGACACAGTAGTACAGGGTGACGGTTTGAAATATGTGGGATGTGGTTTCCTCATCACCGTTATTCCTATCCTCATCATCGGTACGATTGCCCGTCTGAAGTTTAAGTTCAACTACTTCACCATCATGGGTATGCTCGCCGGTACTTACACAGACCCTCCTGCATTGGCTTATGCAAATGCTTCTTGCTCTAAAGAGGCTCCAGCTGTAGGATACTCTACGGTTTATCCATTGAGTATGTTCCTCCGTATCTTTACAGCCCAGATAGTGGTGCTGTTCTTCTGCGGAGCGTAAGACTTACAAAAGTTAACAAAACAACTGGAAATAGTTATAAATTATAAAAGAGGTGCACAAAGACAAAAATTTGTGCACCTTTTTTGTTGTCTTTTCAGAAATTCTTCGTACCTTTGAGCACAAGAAACAAACCTAATGAATCTTCTAGGAACAGCTATCGTTCCTATATGATGCAGATTTTTTCGAAATATGAAACAATAACCCTATAAACGTTAGTAAGCGTATGAAGAAATTGGGATTTCTGATAACCATGCTAGTCATCACGTCCTTGCCCGCTTGGAGTCAAGGAGCCAAAAGTATCCGTATTACGGAGGTGATGACCGACAACCGTACCAACCTTGTAGATGAGTACGGGCAGCACAAACCATGGGTGGAATTGAGCAATTCCTCCTTTACCACGTATAATGTACGCGGTATGTTCCTAACCACCGACCGAAGGGTTCTCGACAAGAAAATGTCGCCTGAAGCTCGCCGACAGCTGATGTGTCCATTGCCTAACAATGAACCACGAACCACACTGGGAGGCAAGAAGAGCATCGTTATCTTCGACAGCAGTTCCTGGTACCAGGATGGCAGGAACGGACAACATTGGAAGGCAAAGAATTCTTCCAACTCGGGACCTTTTCATCTCAATCTTATTCTACAGGAAAAGATGCCCAACTGGATAGCACTCTATGACGGAAATGCCGTTGACCTGATAGACTCCGTAAGCGTGCCAGTGTTGGCTGCCGATGAGAGTTTTGAACTGAGTAAGGACTTCAAGACATGGGAGAAAGCCATTGCCGGATCAGTAACTCCAGGCTATCTGCCTCAAAACACAGGTTTGAGTAAAGCCCAGCAATTGAAGAAAAGCGACCCATACGGAATAGGAATCGCCGTACTTTCAATGGGAATCGTATTTGCCTGCCTTGCTCTCCTCTTCATCGTGTTCTGGGTTTTCGGAGCCTACATGAAACATAAACAGCGCATCGCCCGTGCTACTGAGAAGCACGCCACCTTATTATATAAGACAGGAAAGAAGACCATCGAGGTTACTCAAGACCTCAGTCATAAGACCAACGTGATTCTGAAAGATGGTTTAGAAACCAAGGGTATTGATAAGGAGATTTACATGGCAGTCATCTCCCTTGCACTACAGGAATATCTGGAAGATGTTCACGATGTAGAACCAGGCATTATCACCATCAAGCCAAAACAGACCAGATGGAATGCTCCGAAATTCAACAACAACAATAACAACGTTAAAATATAGAAACTATGGCAAAGTACGAATATAAGGTTAAAGGCGTAGATTACGTCGTTGAAATACAGGATATTGAAGGCAATATCGCCAATGTAACCGTGAATGGAATTCCATTCGAAGTGGAAATGAAACAGCCGGTTAAGAGCAGTAAGCAGAAAGTAAAGTTAAGTGATGGACAAAACAACATTTCTGCCAGCTCTGTTGCAAGCGCAGGTTCTGCTGCAGGTTCCAGTTCTGCAGCAAGTTCTGATTCTGCTTCATCAAGCAAACAGGCAACTCCTGCTGCAGGCAAGCCAGTGGTAGCCCCTCTGCCTGGCACTATCAACGAAATCAAGGTGAAAGTCGGTGACAAGGTGAACACAGGCGATACTGTTGTCGTTCTCGAAGCCATGAAGATGCAGAACAACATCGATGCAGAAACTTCAGGAACCATTACCAGCATCAACGTGAACAAGGGAGACGCAGTAATGGAAGGAGACACGCTTGTTACGATCGCGTAATAAGCTGTTTAGACAAAAGCTAATGATTACTCTTCCAATCAAAAGACTAATCATAAAGTTCAATGTTCAACTTTCAAAGTTCAAAGTAAATTATGGATTTCATCATACAAAACTTCAATGAGTTTCTTACCTTTACGGGCTTTGCCAACGCCTCGGCAGGAAACCTCATTATGATTCTGGTGGGAGCACTCTTTATCTGGCTCGCCATCAAGAAAGATTTTGAGCCGCTGCTCCTGGTTCCTATCGGATTGGGAATCATTCTTGGCAACATTCCATTCCGTGCCGATGCAGGACTCGAAATAGGTTTATACGAAGACAACTCCGTTCTGAACATCTTCTACCAGGGAGTGAAACAGGGCTGGTATCCGCCACTCGTATTCCTGGGCATTGGAGCCATGACCGACTTCTCTGCGCTCATTTCCAACCCGAAGCTCATCCTGATTGGAGCCGCTGCCCAATTTGGAATCTTCGGCGCCTACATGATTGCACTGGCTCTGGGATTCGAACCTAACCAGGCAGCCGGCATTGCCATTATCGGAGGAGCAGACGGACCAACCGCCATCTTCCTGAGCAGCAAACTGAGTCCGAACCTCATGGGAGCCATTGCGGTTTGCGCCTACTCTTACATGGCACTGGTGCCTGTAATCCAACCACCTTTGATGCGACTGCTTACAACCAAGAAAGAGCGCGTCATCAAGATGAAACCGGCACGTCAGGTTTCACAGACCGAAAAGATTCTCTTCCCTATCATCGGTCTGCTTCTCACCACCTTCATCGTTCCATCCGGTTTGCCATTATTAGGAATGCTGTTCTTCGGAAATCTTCTGAAAGAGAGTGGAAAGACAACCCGACTCGCCAAGACAGCAAGCAGCAGCTTGAATGATATTGTCGTTATCCTCCTCGGCCTGACCGTAGGCTGTTCTACCCAGGCTTCAGAGTTTCTGACATTAAACACCATCAAAATCTTTGCTCTCGGTGCTCTTGCTTTCATCATCGCATCGGCAAGCGGAATCTTATTCGTCAAGCTGATGAATCTCTTCTTGCCAAAAGGCAAGAAACTGAACCCACTTATCGGAAACGCCGGAGTGAGTGCCGTACCAATGAGTGCACGCATCTCCAACAACCTAGGTCTGGAATACGACCGCCACAACTTCCTTCTCATGCACGCCATGGGACCAAACGTTGCGGGAGTCATCGGTTCTGCCGTTGCAGCCGGAGCTTTGCTGGGATTCTTCAATTAAAAGTTGAGCCACCAAGCTATCCCTCCAGGATAAGCACATAAAAAAGAATCGCCCTGAAAGGACAAAAGCATCTTACATCCAATGCTTTCCCTTTCAGGGCGACTTTTTTATTTCTTTTTTTAGCTCTTAACCCGCATTCTCATTTTTCCTTCAAAGGAAATGATAACCTCAACCTGATAACTCAAACTGCTGTCAGGCATTGCCAGAACAGCAAGATAATGAATGCCAGATTCATCTATCTTATTGAATACGATGTCGCTCAATATAGACTGGTCCAAGAAAGAAGCAGGAACCTGCTTATCGAAATCCTTCTTATGAAAATCACGAGAGAACAGACAGTTGGCACCATGATAAACATGCAAGTTCACAATATTATCATAATAAACATTGTCTACCTCAACACCATCATCATTATAAGAACTCTTGTAGACCTTATAACTTGTTGGGTTAACCTGTACGTAGAGATGATATTTCTCATCGCCCCTTACAACCACCGTATCACGTTTAATCAGCGTATTCTGATTCAGCGCCACGGAAGCATGGTTGTGGATGAACTGCTGCAAATAAGACTTATCTTCCGTCTTCACCAGCTTAACCACATCCCCATTCTGCACCTTAAACTGGAAAATATGCTCAGCCTGTTTTACGATCGGATATTTTGCAATATTAGCACCCTTCATTACAAGCGTATCGCCAGCAATGTAGAAGTAGACAGGCTGACTGGTAGAATCAGGATAATAAATCGTATCGCCTTTTACGCGGAACGCCACATCATCCTCATCGTCATCGTTCAGCCAAATGCCTTGCAACATCTTCTTAGCCGCAGTATCTTCCTTCACTTCCTGTTGCTTTTCGGCCTTATGCCCACAAGCAACAAGAGTCAAGATACAACTGAGCAGCCATAAATTAACTATCTTTTTCATGATGAGTTCTTTAAATAAATTAACCGATAAAAGCTGATGCCAATTCTACTCGAAATAATCAGCCTCTTCGAAAGACTTTGCCTTGGTTCTGTCTTTTTCTGACGTAAGCACCTCAACTCCTTCAACAGGCCATTTTATTCCGATGGTAGGATCATCCCAATGAATACTGGCTTCGTAATCAGGAGCATAAACATTATCTACTTTATAAGTAAAGATGGCTTCGTCACTCAGTACCAGAAAACCATGGGCAAAACCGCGAGGAATGAAAAACTGTCGTTTGTTCTCTCCACTCAGTTCAACCATTACATATTTACCGAAAGTCTTACTGCCCTTTCTCAAGTCAACAGCTACATCCAGCACGCGGCCTTTGATGACACGCACCAACTTAGCCTGCGAGAATTCACCTTTCTGATAATGCAAACCTCTGAGCACACCACGAGCCGACATAGATTCATTGTCTTGCACAAACTCCACATGCCCTCCAACGTGAGCATCAAAGTCAGCCTGCTTCCATGCTTCAAAGAAATAGCCGCGAGCATCATCAAATACCCGAGGTTCTATCAGCCAGACTCCTTCAATTTCTGTCTCTGTATATTTCATTGATTTATACCTTATTTATTTTAGGTACAAAGGTAATACTTTTTCCCGAAACGACAAAACAAATTAGACTTTTTATGATTTCATCGAAAATTTTCTCTATTTTCTGTTGGTCATTTCCGAAAAAATCACTACCTTTGCAAACGTGAATAGACTAGAAAGACATATAGAGATCCTACTTTTGAGCAACGATTGCGTGATTGTCCCAGGATTTGGTGGCTTCATGGCTCATCATGTAGATGCGCGTTACGATGGCAGAGACAGCATGTTTTTGCCACCGCTGAGAACTATTGGCTTTAACCCACAGCTCCAGATGAACGATTCTCTCCTTGCACTTTCGTATGTTGAAGCATACGATATCAGCTATCCGGAAGCTTTGAACCGCATTGCTGATGAAGTGACAGAGATGCGTCAGACTTTGGAGAATTCAGGAAAATTTGAACTGAATGATATTGGCACCATCATATTGAACGAAGACGGAAATTATACCTTCGAACCATGCGAGGCGGGCATTCTTACCCCTGAGTTGTATGGTTTGGGCGGCTTAAACATGCTCCCACTCGCGCAGATTTCTGCAGAAGAGGTTCAGAAGACAGAAGATTCTGCTGCTTCAATCATTGAAATGCCAGCAAAGACAGTAGAAAACAATCGTACAGAAAGCGAAGTCAAGAATCAGGATAGTAACCAGAAGATGGAGAGTGGACTCTCTGTCAACAATTCTGTGTTCGTTAACGAAGAAGAAGAAGAATCAAATGCCGAATTCATCAGCATCAAGAAGAGCTGGTTGCGCAATATTGCAGCAGCCTGCATCGCTCTCATTGCATTCTTCACCTACTCTTCTCCATTGGGAACCCCAACCGTTCAGAAGAGCCAAATTGACACAGGTATGTTGAACCGCATCATGCCTAAGGAGATCAATAAAGTTGCTCAACCTCAAGAACTGGTTCTTAGTACAGAATCACAGGCAGAAGAGAGCATTCCTGCCAAGTCTGTCAACATGGCTCAGGACAACGAATTGCAAACAGCTTCTTCTTACTACAGCATCGTTTTGGCAAGTCGTGTTACCAAGCGCAATGCAGCCTGCTATGCTGAACTCCTCCAGAACAAAGGATTCAAGGAAGCTAGGGTGTTGATTACGGATAATAATGTGAAAGTTATATACGGAACATACTCTACCGAGGGCGAAGCTTATACTGCTCTCAACCGTTTACACAACTATGATGCTTTTACTGACGGCTGGATTACGAAAGTGAAAGAATAGTTGATAGTTAAGAGTTTATAGTTTATAGCTAGAACAAAGAGCAAGGAGTATCGGAAACTTCTACAACACATTATTATAATAAAGACAGAAAAGTAAGAAAAAGAATATGAAAAGAGTACGTTGTCCTAAATGCGATAATTTTATCACCTTCGATGAGACCAAGTATCAGGCAGGTCAGAGTCTCGTTTTCGTTTGTCCTAATTGCAATAAGCAGTTTGGCATCCGAATGGGAGTTTCCAAGCTCCGCGAAACTCGCAAGGAGGAAAAACTTGACGAGAATGCCAACGAGAAGGGATACGGTTCTATCGTTGTCATCGAGAACGTATTCGCTTACAAACAGGTCATCCCGCTGCAGTTAGGCGACAACATCATCGGCCGCTACATGAAGAACAGCGGAATCAACTGCCCTATCGAAACCGTAGACCCAAGCGTTGACATGAACCATTGCGTAATCAACGTTAGCCGCGACAAGAAAGGCAAGTTGAAGTATGTACTCCGCGATGGACCAAGTTATACAGGAACTTTCGTTGACAATGAGATTCTGGGCGACAGAGAACGCCGCGTTATCGAAGACGGAACCCTGTTCACCATTGGAGCAACTTCTATCATTCTCCGCACAGCAGACAGTGAAGAAGAAAACTAAGAAGTTTCGATTATCAAAATAAACACTTCAAAAGGAGCAATTAGATGTTGGTTTACATCCAATTGCTCCTTTTTCACTTAACGAAAACGTAAAATCCCGCCATATTTCTAACTTTCTGAAAGAAATCTACTATATTTCGTAATCTTTTTGCTTTTATTTTCTTTAAATTAAAAGAAAATGTGTACCTTTGCATCGGAATATAAGAAATAGAAATGAATTACGTTAGGTTATGGATGTAGCAATCGTAAAATATAATGCCGGAAATATCTATTCCGTAGTCAACGCCATGAAGCGTTTAGGCATCGAACCTGTACTTACAGATGATGCAGAAATGCTCCAGAAGGCTGACCGCGTTCTCTTCCCAGGACAAGGCCAGGCAAGAGAAGCAATGGAATATCTGAAGGCTCATCAGCTTGATCAAGTAATCAAGAACTTGAAGCAACCCGTCCTGGGCATTTGTGTAGGACAGCAACTCTTGTGCCGCCATTCGGAAGAAGGTGACGTAGATTGCATCGGAATCTTTGATGTAGATGTAAAGCGATTCCAACCTCAGAAACACGAAGACAAGGTGCCTGCTATGGGCTGGAATGAAATCTATGATTTGAAGACTGACCTTTATAAGGGGTTCGGAAACAGAATAGATTCTGACTCAGATAAGTCTACCGCTGATGCGCTGCTTCATCCCTACTCCTATTTCGTTCATAGTTATTATGTGCCACTCTGCGAGGAGACCATTGCCAAGGCAGAATACATTCTTCCTTATAGCGCATCGCTCCACAAAGACAATTTCTATACCTGCCAGTTCCATCCGGAAAAGAGCGGAAAAGTGGGAGAACAGATTTTAAAGAACTTTTTAGAGATAAAATAAAAGAGGAAATACTAATATGATAGAATTAATTCCAGCTATCGACTTGATAAATGGCCAGTGTGTTCGTCTTACAAAAGGCGATTACGACCAGAAGAAGGTTTACAATGACAATCCTGCCGAGGTTGCAAAACAGTTTGAGCAGATGGGCTTCAAACGCCTTCATGTAGTAGACCTCGATGGAGCCAAGTCAAAGCACATCGTAAATGATGCGGTGTTGAAGGCTATTACCACAGAAACCTCTCTCGTGGTAGATTTCGGTGGCGGAATCAAGACCGAAGAAGATATTGAGAAAGCTTTTGCTGCGGGAGCAAGCATGGTTACAGTGGGCAGCATTGCCGTCACCAATCCTGAACTCTTCATGCAATGGCTGGACAAGTATGGAGCCGACCGCCTGATTCTGGGAGCCGATGTAAGAAACGGTAAGATTTCTATCAACGGATGGAAAGAAGATTCTTCTGAAGATCTCCTTCCTTTCCTGAAAAAGTACATCGATAAAGGAGTACGCTATGTTCTCTGCACAGAAATCAGCAAAGACGGAACGCTGCAGGGACCTGCCATAGAACTCTACAAAGAAGTAATGGCTGCCTACCCTCAACTGCATCTTATCGCCTCAGGCGGAGTGAGTTGCAACGAAGACATCGAAGCATTGGAAACTGCAGGAATTCCTGCCGTAGTATTTGGAAAAGCTTTCTACGAAGGGAAAATCGATGTTAAGAAACTAGTTAATAGTTAAATAGTTGACAGTCAAAAAGTTTATAGTTAGGAGTTAAGTAATCATAAAGTTCAAAGTTCAATGGTCAAAGTTCAAAGTAACAAAGGATTGGCTAAACGAATCGTTCCTTGTCTTGATGTAAAGAACGGCGAGACGGTAAAGGGAACCAATTTCGTAAACCTTCGCAGCGCTGGTGACCCGGTAGAACTGGGAAAAGCTTATAGCGATGCTGGAGCCGATGAGCTCGTATTCCTCGATATTACAGCGAGTTTCGAAGAGCGCAAAACCTTTACGGATATGGTAACCCGCGTGGCTGCCGAAATCAATATCCCATTTACTGTGGGAGGTGGAATCAATGAACTCAAAGATGTTGACCGCCTGCTCAACGCAGGAGCAGACAAGGTTAGCATCAACAGTGCTGCCATCCGACATCCGGAGCTCATCGATGAAATTGCCAACCATTATGGCTCACAGGTTTGCGTATGCGCCATTGATGCACGTCTCGATTCTGACGGCTGGCACTGTTATGTAAAAGGCGGAAGAGAACGGGTGGAACTAGGATTGTTTGACTGGGCTAAGGAAGTAGCCGACCGGGGTGCCGGTGAAATTCTCTTTACCAGTATGGATCATGACGGTGTGAAACAGGGATTCGCAAACGAGGCCCTCGCCCGTCTTGCCGAAGAAGTAAGCATTCCTATCATCGCCTCAGGAGGTGCTGGAAAGATGGAGCATTTCCGCGATGCGTTCACCCAAGGCAAGGCAGATGCTGCCCTGGCAGCCAGCGTGTTCCACTTTGGCGAGATTGCCATTCCTGACCTCAAGAAATACCTGAGAGAAGAAGGAATCAACGTGAGAATATAGAACACGGGGAATATAATAATGTAAGAAAATAAAAACAAGATAAAATGGAAATAGATTTCGAAAAATTAGGCGGACTGGTTCCTGCCATCATCCAAGACGCAGTTACAAAGAACGTCTTGATGCTTGGTTTCATGAACCAGGAAGCATACGATAAGACAATAGCAACCAAAAAGGTAACATTCTGGAGCCGTTCACGCAACTGCCTCTGGACAAAAGGTGAAACATCAGGTAACTTCCTGAATCTCGTTAGCATTCAGAACGACTGCGATAACGACACCTTGCTGGTTAAGGTTCACCCAGATGGTCCAACCTGCCACAAAGGTACAGACACCTGCTGGGCAGAAGAGAATACGCTCAACCCAATCCTCTTCCTCTCAGAGCTTCAGGACTTCATCAACAAGCGCCACGAAGAAATGCCAGAGGGAAGCTACACTACCAGCCTCTTCAAGAAAGGCGTTAACAAAATGGCACAAAAGGTTGGAGAAGAAGCTGTTGAAACCATTATCGAAGCCACAAACGGCAACAACGAGAAACTCGTTTACGAGAGTTCAGACCTTCTCTATCACCTCATCGTACTGCTCACAAGCAAAGGCTTGAGAATAGAAGATGTAGTGAAAGAACTTCAGATGCGTCACGACCCGGAATGGGATAAGAAACGTCGCGTTGCCAAGAGCAAGGGCGAAATGAAATAACAAACCAACATTAAGGAGAAAAAAATAGAAGATGTTAATAGATTATCAGAACGTCAGCATATATCAGGCCGACAAGTGCGTGCTCCAGAACATCAATTTTCATATTGACGAAGGAGAATTCGCCTACCTTATTGGAAAAGTCGGCTCTGGTAAAAGTTCGCTATTAAAGACACTTTATTGCGAACTAGACCTTGTAGAAGGCGAAACCGAGAAGGCTGAAATTCTCGGCAGAGACCTCAAAACTATCAGGCGAAAGGAGATTCCGGCTCTGCGTAAGGAATTGGGAATCATCTTTCAGGATTTCCAGCTGCTACACGACCGCACCGTTCGCAAGAACTTTGAATTCGTACTCAAGGCAACAGGCTGGAAAAACAAAAAAGACAGAGAAAAGCGTATCGAAGAGGTGCTCAACGAAGTAGGCATGATTGATAAAATCGACAAGATGCCTCATGAGCTCTCAGGTGGTGAGCAGCAGCGTGTAGCCATCGCCCGCGCCATTCTCAATAATCCAAAAATCATCATCGCCGATGAGCCTACAGGCAATCTCGACCCAGAGACTGCCAGCAACATTGTGAGTCTGCTGAAAGACATCACCAAACAAGGCACAGCTGTTGTGATGACAACCCATAACATCCCGATGCTCGACAAATTCCCAGGCATCGTTTACCGCTGTAAGGAAGGTGTGCTCTACGACGTAACCAACGAGTACAACCACATCGACCTCACAGAGGATGGAGAAGATAATTAAGTGAAATAATTAAATAAAATTACGACTATGAAGGTAATGAAATTCGGAGGTACTTCTGTAGGCTCACCAGAGCGCATGAAGGGAGTAGCCTCTTTGGTTACAGAATCAGGTGAACCAACTTTCATCGTATTGTCTGCGATGAGCGGTACAACAAACTCTCTCGTTGAGATCTCTGACTATCTTTACAAGAAGAATCCAGAGGGCGCCAACGAGGTAATCAACAACTTGGAGAAAAAATACATGCAGCATGTAGAAGAACTCTACTCTACCGAGGAGATGAAAAATACGACTCGTGAGTTCTTGCAGGGCGAATTCAACTATCTCCGCTCATTCACCAAAGACCTCTTCACTTCTTTCGAGGAGAAGAGCATCGTGGCTCAGGGCGAGATGATGAGCACCAACATGGTTGTAAACTACTTGAAGGAACAGGGTGTAAAGGCCGTATTGCTCAGCGCATTAGACTTTATGCGCACTGACAAGAACGCAGAACCGGATCCTCAGTACATCAAGGAGAAGTTGGCTGCTATCATGGAGCAGAACCAGGGCTATCAGATTTACATCACTCAGGGATTCATCTGCCGCAACGCATACGGCGAGGTTGACAATCTGCAGCGTGGCGGTAGCGACTACACCGCATCTCTTATCGGTGCAGCTCTCCCAGCTGAAGAGATTCAGATCTGGACCGATATCGACGGAATGCACAACAACGACCCTCGTGTCGTAGAGCACACTGAAGCTGTCCGCCAGTTGAACTTCGAGGAGGCTGCAGAGTTGGCTTACTTCGGTGCCAAGATTCTCCACCCTACCTGTGTTCAGCCAGCTAAGTATGCAGGCATCCCTGTACGCTTGAAGAACACCATGGATCCTAAGGCCGACGGTACAATCATCGACAATGTCATCGTACGCGGAAAGATCAAGGCTGTTGCTGCCAAGGACAACATCACAGCCATCAAGATCAAGAGTAGCCGCATGTTGCTCGCTACAGGTTTCCTCCGCAAGGTATTCGAAATCTTCGAGAGCTATCAGACTCCAATTGATATGATTGCCACTTCTGAGGTGGGTGTCAGCATGAGTATTGATAACGATTCTCATCTTAACGACATCGTAAACGAGCTGAAGAAATATGGTACAGTAACTGTAGATTCTGATATGTGCATTATCTGCGTTGTAGGTGATTTGGACTGGAGCAACGTTGGCTTCGAGACCATCGCTACCGATGCGATGAAGAACATTCCTGTACGCATGATTTCTTATGGTGGTTCTAACTACAACATCTCATTCCTCATCAGAGAGAAAGATAAGAAGCAGGCATTGCAGAACTTGAGCAACGTATTGTTCGAGAAGAAGTAATGCAAATGAAAACGAAGAGTGAAAAGTGAAGAATTCGTATGTAATGCTTCCTATCCACTCTTCGTTGGATATTCTGATTTACAATAAATTGGATATTCTGATTTAACTATAATAAGGTATTAATTTAAGATTAAGTGAAATGAAAGGTACATTTCCGATAGATAAGTTTCAGGAGATACAGACTCCGTTCTACTATTACGACACCAATGTGTTGCGCCAGACATTGAAAACCATCAATGAAGAGGCTGGCAAGCACGAGGGATTTGAAGTGCACTATGCCGTAAAGGCAAATGCCAACCCTAAGGTGCTCAATATCATCTGTCAGGCTGGTTTAGGAGCCGACTGTGTGAGCGGAGGAGAAATTCAGGCAGCCATCAAAGCCGGTTTCCCTGCCAGTAAGATTGTTTACGCTGGTGTAGGCAAAAGCGATTGGGAAATCAACCTCGGATTGGAGAAAGACATTTTCTGCTTCAATGTAGAAAGCATTCCGGAGTTGGAAATCATCAACGAGCTGGCTGAAAAACAGAATAAGATTGCGCAGGTTTGTTTCCGCATCAATCCGGATGTCGGCGCCCATACGCACGCTAACATCACAACAGGTCTGGCAGAAAACAAGTTCGGAATTGCCATGCGCGACATGGAAGCCGTAATCGAAGAGGCTGCCAAGATGAAGAACATCCAGTTCCTCGGACTGCACTTCCACATCGGAAGCCAGATTCTTGATATGGGTGATTTCGAGGCACTCTGCAACCGTATCAACGAACTTCAGAACCAACTTGAAGCGCATCACATCGTTGTGAAGAACATCAATGTGGGCGGTGGACTGGGCATTGACTATAATCATCCAAACCGACAGCCAATCCCTAATTTCAAGGATTATTTCGATACATACGCTAAGAAACTGAAGTTGCGCGATGGTCAGAAGCTTCACTTCGAGTTGGGCCGAGCCGTAGTGGGTCAGATGGGTTCTCTCATCACCAAGACACTCTACATCAAGCAGGGCACAGCCAAGCAGTTTGCCATTGTGGATGCAGGAATGACCGACCTTATCCGTCCAGCTCTCTATCAGGCTTACCATAAGATTGAGAACATCTCAAGCGATGAACCTGTAGAAACTTACGACGTAGTAGGTCCTATCTGCGAATCAAGCGATGTCTTCGGCAAGGCTGTCGACATCAACAAAGCCCATCGCGGCGACCTCATCGCCCTCCGCTCAGCCGGAGCCTATGGTGAGATCATGGCGAGCCAGTATAACTGTCGCCAGTTGCCAAAGGGGTATATTACAGAAGACTTTTAATATAGTTGAAAGTTAAAAGTTAAGAGTTTATAGGATTCTCCTTTCTCTAGCTTTCTATATTACGAGAAAAAGAATATGATGATCATTAGTACAACTACTATAATAGCAGGCGCAGTGGTGGTTTTATTGGCGGTTCTCGGATCGCTGATAAATCCATTTCTGCGCTCGTTGCGCTTTCAAAAAACAGAAACGGCAGAGAATCAACCTCCTGTCAGTATACTCATTACCGCACACGATAATCTTGCTGAATTGGAGAGGAATCTCCCTATGTTCCTGCGCCAGCAGTATGCTGCCGACTATCAGGTAATCGTAGTCTGCCAGAGTACAGATGGCGAGACGCAGGATTTTCTGAAGCGAACAGCAGCCGAGAACCCTCATCTGTATTATACTTACATTCCTGAGAGTTCACGCTACATGAGCCGCAAGAAATTGCAGATTACACTGGGTGTGAAGGCAGCCAAACATGAATGGATTATTCTGACAGAGCCTAATTGCCGCCCAAGCAACGACAAGTGGTTACAAACCATGGCCCGTCAATGTCAGGACCCTAACCATCTGGTATTGGGATATGTAGCCCTTGATGAGGAAACCAAGAGCGTACGCCGTTTCGACAGCATCCGCAAGGCTTACTATGTTTTGCGCCGTGCCCAGCAGACCTACGGCTATCGCAGCCACATGCCAAACGTAGCGTTCCGCAAGAGCGACTTCATGAAGGAACAGGGCTATCAGGGCAACCTGGAATATGTTCGCGGCGAATACGATTTTCTCGTCAACAAGTATGCCCATTATGGCGAAACTGCTACAGAACTGGATTGCGATGCATGGCTCATCCGCGAAGCACCATCGAATAAGAGCTGGCACAATGCCCACCTCTATCTGCAGGCTTCACGCAAGAGTTTGGAAAGAGCCGGTTCCATGCGAACCCTCATGTTCTTTGACCATCTCATGCCACATCTCAGCCTGATAGCAACACTGGCCGTTGCAGCCTACTCTATCCTCATGAAGAATTGGATTCTTACAGGATGCGCAGGTTTCAGTTTCCTCCTGCTGTTCATCGTGAGAATGCTGATAGCCAACAAGGCCATCAAACACTTTGATGACGGAATAGCGATGTTCAAACTGCCATTCTTCGAATATGGAATTATCTGGAGAAATCTGGCTACCAAATTGCGCTATTGGCGGGCTGACAAAAACGATTTCACTTCTCATAAACTCTAAACAGGGTAAAAAGGAAGTAACAGTCTATCAGAATAATAACAGTTAAAAATAACCGACAGAACGATGAAAGTATATTTGTTCATTTCCAACCAAAAGAAGTTGCTGAAGATGTATCTTCCATATATCGAAGCCTTGAATAAACAGCTCGACATCACCAACAACCTGGTTGATGCCGACATTGTGTTGATTATAGGAGCATGGACATGGCAGGGAGCCCAGATAGCCAAGAAAGCAAAGCAGATGGACATTCCCTACATCGTTTGTCCACTAGGTGATATTTCTGAGAGAAACTGCAAGAACCCTTACTTGAAGCGTTCACTGCAACAGTCTATGTATCAGAAAGCCATGTACGCCAAAGCCAACCTCATAGTAGCTACTACCCCTATGGAGAAAAACTATCTGGAAAAGAAAGGTTGGAACAAGCGCATCGCCCTGATTCGCTATGCAGGCTACAGTCATCTTACCAACACTGAAGCCATGATGCAAAACTGGCAGGAGACGGATGAAGAGACGCTGGCAGTCTTCGAGCAGCAAAAGGCAGAAGCCATAGCTGCCCAAACCAAACAGGCAATCATCGCACAGATTATGCAGATAAAAAGCCGCATGCCGCATCAGAATATTCCGCAAAAATATCTTGACGATTTACACACTCTCCTCTATGCTGATGATTATGATGAGGATGCTATCAAGCAAGAACTGGCAGAGAAGAAACTCTCTTCCTATGCCGCCTCCGTTTTCCAGACCATGACAGATAAAACAGGACTCACAGAAGGCTTCATGCCGATTCCTGCCAAAAAGGGCAGAAAGAGTAAAGAGATTCTGAAATTTGTGAAATAAAAAAGATTCTGAAGTTTGCGAAATAAGAAGAAATGAACTTAGATAGAATAGAACAGCAGGCTGGTCATCAGCCAGCTTACCAGATAGCCGACTCTGTCAATGAAGCATTGATGGAGTCGGCTAACCTTGTTATTACAGCTCCTCCTGGAGCCGGTAAATCTACCCTCCTCCCGCTCACCATTCTGCGGGGCATGAGTGATCAGGCATTGGAAGGCTTCATCCATGATCATATTAAAAGTCAGGGTAAGATTCTGATGCTCGAACCGCGCCGCTTGGCTGCTCGCCAGATAGCCGAACGGATGGCGCAGATTCTGGGAGAACCCGTGGGAAAAACCATCGGCTATCGGGTAAGATTCGAAAGCAAGGTTTCGGATGAAACACGCATCGAAGTCCTTACCGAGGGCATTCTCACCCGAATGCTGGTCAATGATGCTACACTCGAAGGCGTTTCGTGCCTCATCTTTGATGAGTTTCATGAGCGCAGCATCAATTCCGATCTGGCGTTAGCGCTGGCCCGGCAAACACAGGAAATCATCCGCCCCGACCTGAAGCTCATTATCATGTCAGCAACAATCGATGCTTCTATCATCTGCCAGGCACTTCAGGCTCCGCTTATCGAGAGTAAAGGCAGAATATTTCCGATAGAAACCATTTATGCAGACCACGACATCGACAGATATCAGGTAGCACAGGAAATGGCAGCCACCATCTGTCAGGCTTTCAGAAACCAGGAAGGTGACATTCTTGCCTTTCTGCCGGGACAGGGAGAAATCATGAAATGCGAAGAACTGCTTCGTTCTGCCTTATCTTCAACGGAAATCTATCCACTCTACGGCAACCTCTCGCCTGAAAAGCAGCGACTCGCCATCGCTCCTTCCAAACCGGGTGAACGAAAAATCGTATTGGCCACTCCTATCGCCGAAACTTCTCTCACCATCGAAGGAGTAAGAATCGTTGTGGATTCCGGACTCTGCCGAAAACTGGTTTATGATGCCCGTACAGGCTTGAGCCATCTCGAAACCGTTCGTATCAGTCAGGACATGGCTACGCAACGAAGGGGGCGTGCGGGCAGAATAACATCAGGCGTATGTTACCGGCTTTGGACACAGACCTCGGAACATCTGATGCCAGAACAACGGCTGCCCGAAATACTGGATGCAGATCTCTCTTCGATGGTTCTCGACATTGCAGCTTTCGGCGAAAACAAACCGGAACTGCTGCCTTGGCTCACCCTTCCTCCCAAGGGCAACCTCGTATTGGCACAGCAACTTCTTATGTCGCTCAACGCCCTCACTCCTGATCATGATGCTCACGCTCTCAGTGGCAGCATCACCGCAGAAGGCAGCAGAATGGCTCAACTTCCTTGTCATCCGCGCATTGCCAAGATGATGATCAGCAGCGATTCTCCGGCGAGCCAAGCCCTTGCCTGCGACATTGCAGCTCTACTTGAAGAGAAAGATCCGATGGGTGAAAATGAGGATTCTGACATGACGCTCCGCCTTTCTATCCTCCGCTCCGCGCGCAGCAAGAAGAATCTGGGACGTTGGAACCGTATCGCTCAGATTGCACAGGAATACAGAAAGATGCTGCACATCAGAGAAGACAACGCGCCAATTGATGCAGAGGAAGTGGGCCATCTCATCGCTCTAGCCTACCCTGAGCGCATCGCCCATGCCACCGACCATGCGGGCAACTTCAAGATGTCGAATGGCAACACGATTTTCATCGACCCGTGCGACAGCATGGCTGCAAACGAATGGCTTGCCATCGCATCACTCAACCTATCTTCAACCTCATCATCCAATCCCGCACAGAGACGTAAAGGAAGAGTATTTTTCTCAGCCCCCGTCAACTGGAAGAACTTGCCGGCACAAACCTGCGAGAATATTTCATGGGACAGCAAAGCGCTGGCAGTAAAGATGCAACAGGAAACACGGATAGGAGCGCTCGTCATAGGCAGCAAGCCGATACAAAATGCCAACCGAGAGACTGTTTCAGACATTATCTGCGAAGCTGCCAGAAAAGACGGACTCAGCATGTTCGATTGGAACGAATCGGTTCGTCGTCTGCAACAGCGCGTGGCGCAAGTAGCTGAGTGGCATCCGGAACTGGAGATTCCTGACCTATCTACGGAGCATCTCCTGAAAACAGCCCGAGAGTGGCTCCCATTCTATCTCGAAGAAGGTGGTAAGATGAAGACTTCTGTTACAGAGCTGAAGAAACTCAACCTGTGCGAAATCTTATGGAACATCCTTCCTTACGACCTTCAGCAGGAGATAGACCGCCTTGCTCCCACCCACATCCGTGTGCCATCGGGCAGCAACATCCGCATCGATTATCGCCAGGGAACCGAAGCCCCGGTTCTGAGTGTGCGGCTTCAGGAGTGTTTCGGAATGACATCAACTCCCACTGTAGATGCTGGCAGACAGCCCCTTCTGCTTGAGTTGTTATCTCCCGGTTTCAAGCCCGTTCAGCTTACTCAGGATCTCGCAAGTTTTTGGCAAGGCACTTATTTCGAAGTCCGCAAGGAACTGAAGCGCCGATACCCTAAGCATTTCTGGCCGGAGAATCCGTTAGAGAGCCAGGCCGTGAGAGGTGTCAAACGATGATAAGAGGAAGCAAACGCTAAGAAGATTCGTAAGAGACGATGAAAGAAGCTTCAAGTATATTGTAAAAGGCCAAAAGCTGTTTTCTTGACCTTAGAAAAGAAGAAAAAAAGGTCGCTCCCCTATCTGGGGAGCGACCTTTATCTTTATATTTGAATTTTGATGTAATCTTAATTCAACAATGCATCATCTGCAAGGAAATTAATCCTTGAAGAAATCCTTAACAGCCTCGTTTGGTACCATCTTCTCATCGAAAACGT